>NZ_JAFCLR010000029.1:0-93508 GCF_018131065.1 Bradyrhizobium sp. AUGA SZCCT0431
CAGCCTTCATGCCAAACGAATGTGCCAACTACTTCGAAAACGCCGGATACGCCTCAACCTAAATTCATCCCGCTCTAATGCGCAGCACCCGGCGTCTGCGGCGCCACCTGCCCGCCCGGTTTCTTCCGCTTCCTCTCACTGAGCCAGTTCTCGAACCGCTGCACCACGACAAAGAACGTCGGCACGAACAGCACCGCGAGGCAGGTCGAGGCCAGCATGCCCGAGAACACGGTGATGCCGATCGATTTGCGGGCGTTGGCGCCGGCGCCGGTCGCCAGCACCAGCGGCACCACACCGAGGATGAAGGCAAACGATGTCATCAGGATCGGCCGGAACCGGGCCCGCGCCGCCTCAACAGCGGATTCCAGCAGCGGCTTGCGGTCGCGCACATGCAGTTCGAGCGCGACCTCGACGATCAGAATGGCGTTCTTGGCCGACAGCGCGATCAGCAGGATGATGCCGATCTGGGTATAGAGGTTGTTCTCGATCCGCAGGCCCGTCAGCACGATCATTGGGCCGAGCAGCGACAACGGCACCGCTAATATCACCGAGATCGGCGCGAACCAGCTTTCATATTGCCCGGCCAGCACAAGATAGACCAGCAACAGCGCGAGCCCGAACGCCCAGTAGATCTGGCCGCCGACGACTTTCTCCTGGTACGACATCGCCGTCCATTCAAACCCGGTGCCCTGCGGCAGGGTCTGGCCGGCGATCTCCTCCATCAGTTTCATCGACTGGCCCGAACTGTAGCCCGTGGCCGGCAGGCCGATGATGCTTGCGGACGGATAGAGATTGTACAGGCTGATCAGCGAGGGGCCGACCGCCGGCGTGATCTTGGCGACCGTGCCGAGCGGGATCATGTCGCCATTGCTGTTACGCACCATCATGTTCGCCATGTCGCGCAGGGTCAGGCGATATTGCGCATCCGCCTGGGCATAGACCTGGAAGGTGCGGCCGAATTTGTTGAACTGGTTGACGTAGGTCGAGCCCATGTAGGACGACAGCGTCGAGAAGATCTGGTCGGTCGTGACATGCAGGGTCTGGGTCTTGACCCGGTCCACCTCGACGTCGAATTGCGGCACCATCGAGCGGAACGACGAACTGACGCGCTGCAGCGCGCTTTGCGTCTGCGCGTTGGAGACGATGGCGCCGGCAATGGCCTGCAGTTTGCCGTAGTCGGCATTGCCGTCGCGCAACTGAACCTGCATCGCAAAACCGGCGGCGTTGCCGATGCCCTGGATCGGCGGCGGCGGGATCACCAGGATTCGCGCCTCCTCGATAGCAGACATCTTCTCGTTCAGGCCGACGAACAGCGAGCGCAGGTCCTCGCCCTCGCCGCGCGCGCTCCACTCCTTGAGGATCAGATAGGCCACGCCGGCATTGGCCAGGCTGGAAGAACTATCCAGCGCCGAGATGCCGGAAATGCTGATGACCTGATCGACGCCCGGGTGCTTGCCGGCGATTTCGCTGACCCGGGTGAGCACTTGCTGGGTGCGATCGAGCGAGGCGCCGTCGGGCAGTTGCACGGCGACCAGCAGATAGCCCTGGTCCTCGATCGGAATAAACCCGGTCGGCACCCGCGACAGGCCGTAACCGGCGCCGCAAATCAGGATGAGGGCAAAAATCACGGAGATATTGCTGTGCGCGACCAGGCGGCCGATCAGCCGGGCATAGCCGCGTTCGACCCGGTCATAGACCGCGTTGAAGCCGCGGTAGAAGAAATTGCGCTGTTCCGGCGGCGCCGGCCGGCGCAGCCACAGCGCGCATTGGGTCGGCTTCAGCGTCGCGGCATTGATGGCGCTGAGCAGCGCGGTCGCCGCGATCACCAGCGCGAATTGCGAATACATCCGCCCCGTCAATCCCGGCAGGAAGGCCGACGGCAGGAACACCGAGATCAGCACCAGCGTGATGCCGACGATCGGCGCGAACAGCGCGTCCATCGCCGCTATCGCGGCGTCATGGCCGGACATGCCCTTCTCGATATTATGCGCCGCGCCCTCGACCACGACGATGGCGTCGTCGACCACGATGCCGATCGCAAGCACGATCGCGAACAAAGTCGAGATATTGACGGTGAAGCCGAGCGCCGCCATCGCGGCAAAAGCCCCGATGATCGTCACCGGCACGGTCGTCGCCGGCACCAGCATTGCCCGCCAATCCTGCAGGAAGATCAGGATCACGATCAGGACGAGGAAGCCGGCCTCGATCAGCGTCTTGTAGACCTCCTTGATCGATTCCGAGACGAATTTCGTGGTGTCGAACGGCGTGTCATGTTTCACGTCCTGCGGAAACGCCTTGGCGAGCACCGCCATCTTTTCCCTGACGGCCTTCTCGACCTCGAGCGCGTTGGCGCCGGGCGACTGGAACACGCCGATGCCGGTGGCGGGCTTGTTGTTGAGCGAGAACACCTGGCTGTAGGTCTGGGCGCCGAGTTCGACCCAGCCGACGTCGCGGACGCGGGTGACATCGCCATTGCTGCCGGTCTTGACGATGATGTCCTCGAACTCGCTCTTGTCGCTGAGCCGCCCGTTGACGTTCAGCGTGTACTGGAACGCCTGTCCCGCAGGCGCCGGCGGCGCGCCGACCTGGCCTGCCGTGACCTGCTGGCTCTGCTGCTGAATCGAGGAGACGACATCCTGCGGCATCAGGTTGCGTACCTGCAGCTTGTTCGGATCGAGCCAGATCCGCATCGAATACTGGCCGGCGCCGAACACCGTGACGTTGCCGACGCCGGGCAGGCGCGACAGTTCGTCCCTGATGTTGATGGTGGCGTAATTGCTCAGGAACAGGCTGTCATAGGTCGCATTCGGCGACGTCAGCGTCACGAACAGCAGGACCGCCGTCGACTTCTTCTGCACGGTGACGCCCTGGTTCTGCACCGACTGCGGCAGCTGCGCCAGCGCGCTCGACACCCGGTTTTGCACCAGCACCTGCGCGAAGTTGAGGTCGGTGCCGATCTTGAATGTCACCGTCAGCGAATAGGTGCCGTCGGCGCCGCTGTAGGACTGCATGTACAGCATGTCCTCGACGCCGTTGACCTGCTGTTCGATCGGCAGCGCCACGGTATCGATCACGGTCTTGGCGCTGGCGCCGGGATAGCGCGTCGTCACCTGCACCGTCGGCGGCACCACATCAGGGTATTGCGCCACCGCGAGGCGAAACAGGCACACCCCGCCGATCAGGATCATCAGGATCGCGATGACGTTGGAAAGGACGGGCCGCTCGATGAAAAATTTCGAAATCATGGCCGGTCCTATTTGGTTGGTGCCGGCGACGCTTCGATTTTCTTGACCTGCGGGTCGACTTTCTGACCGGGGATCGCGCGCAACAGCCCGGCGGTGACGACGCGATCATCGCCCTTCAAACCGCTTTCGATGACGCGCAACGCGCCCTCGAGCGGCCCGGTCTGTACCTTGCGCTGTTCGACCACGTTCTCGCCGTTGACGACTAGCACGTAGCGGCCGGCCTGGTCGCTGCCGAGCGCCACATCAGGCACCAGCAGCGCATTCGACTGCTCGTCAAAGGGCACGCGGACCCGGACGAAGAATCCCGGCAGCAACGCCCGATCGGGATTCGGCAATACGCCACGCACCGCGAGCGTGCCGGTCGATTGATTGAGGGTCGGCGAGACGTAGTCGAGCTTTCCCTTGTGCGGAAAGCCGCTCTCGGTCTGCAATCCGACCTCGACCGGCAACTGGCGGATTTCCTCGATGGTTACTCCCCGCCGCCTTGCCTCTTCCCGGATCCGCAGCACGTCCTGTTCGTTGACGTTGAAATTCACGTAGATCGGGTCGAGCGCCACGATGTTGGCAAGCTGCGTCGGCGACGAGACGCCGACCAGTTCGCCGACCGAGACCAGATGCGCGCTGACGATGCCGTCGAACGGCGCCACGACATTGGTGTAGCCGTAATTGACGGCCGCAATCTTGGTGTTGACCTGGGCCTGCTGCAGGTTTGCCTGCGCGTTCTCGCGCGCGGCCGTCGAAGTATCGAGCGTGGCCTGCGAGACCGCCTGTCTTTGCACCAGCTCCGACTGCCGCTTGAAATCGGCTTCGGCCTGCTTCATCGACGCCTGCATGCCGGTTTCGGCGGCCTGCGCTTGATCGAGCTTCAATTTGTAGGTTTCCGGCTCGATCGTGAACAGCGTGGCGCCTTCCTTCACGAAGGTGCCGTCCTTGTAGTTGATCGATTGCAGGAAGCCCTGCACGCGCGCGACCAGATCGACGTTCTTGATCGGCGCGGTATTCCCGGTCGCTTCGAGATAGCGCGTGATGCTGCGCTGCACCGGCACGGCGACCTCAACTTTCGGCGGCGGCGGCGGCACAAAACTATTTTGTTCGCAGGCACTTAAGACGCCGAATGCGGCAATGGCGAAGACCGCGCGACAGGCAACCGCGCCTCCTTGCCTGAAGGCGTCATGTGGTCTGCTGCATGCCAGCGAACGCTCGGACTTCATTTGCGTGCCTCAATACGTTTATTCTGCAAAGGGCGTTTTATTCAGATCGTGGCGTTCGACCATCCCATAAAAATAGCAACAATCCACTTGCAGGGGAACCGGAAACCGAAAATGATGCCGCGTGCGAAATTTTCTTCGCTTTCTCGTTCATGATTTTACTTCTGTTGAAGCGGCGGCTCCAGCGACAACAAAAGGATTTATCAAATGATCAACACGTTGACACGTGCGGCAACGCTTGGCGCGTTGATGACGGCAGTGATACTCGCAACTGCAGCACCGGTGTTCTCGCAGGCGCCGAGCCAGGCGCAGCGCGATGCGATCAAGACCCAATGCCGCTCGGATTATATCGCGCATTGCTCCAGCATTCCGCCGGGCGGCGAAGCTTCGCTGCAATGCCTGCAGAAGAACATGTCGAGCCTGTCATCAAGCTGTCAAAGCGCGGTGCGCGCCGTGGAAGCGCCGGCGGCTGCCGCGCCCGCTGCCAAGCCCGAAACCGCTCCGGCCGCGGCCGGCGCAAAGCCTGCCACCACGACCGCGGCGCCCAAGGCTGACGCCAAGCCGGCAGCCGCAGCTGCGGGGCAGCCGTCCAGCGCGCAGGTCTCCGCGGTCCGCAGCGCCTGCCGCTCCGACTATCCAAAAGTCTGTGCTGGCGTGCCGACCGGCGGTGCGCCGGCGCTGCAATGCCTGGACAAGAACAAGGCAAAACTTTCGCCGGCTTGCGAGAAGGCGGTCACGGCTGCCGTCGGCGGTGCTGCCGCACCGGCCGCAGGCGCCGCTCCCGCGGCGGCGGCAGCTCCGGCTGCGGCAGGCACGGCCGCTGCACCGGCCGCACCTACCGTGATCGTGCTGCGGCCGATGCGCCCGGCCGAAGAGCTGATGGTGCTGCGGTCGGCCTGCGGTGCCGATCGCCGCACCCTTTGCGGTGGCGTGGCGCCGGGCGGCGGCCGGATCGTGCAGTGCCTCGCCACCAATGCGGCTTCACTGTCGCCGGCCTGCAAGGACGTGCTGAGCCAGTTCGCGGCGCGCTAGTGAACCCGTGCGACCCGATCACGCCGTGAAACGGCGTGGTCGGATTATGCGTGCGCGACGGTACCGACGAACTGCTGCAGTTCCGGCGTCCGCGGCGCGGCAAACACCTCTTTCGGAACGCCCTCTTCATGCACCCTGCCGTGGTGCATGAAGACGAGCTTGGTGCCGACGTCGCGGGCGAACCGCATTTCGTGCGTGACCAGAATCAGCGTCATGCCTTCGCGCGCCAACTGCTCGACCACGCGCAGCACCTCGTTGACCAGTTCCGGGTCGAGCGCCGAGGTGATTTCATCGCACAGCAATACTTTCGGCCGCATCGCCAGCGAACGCGCGATCGCGACGCGCTGCTGCTGGCCGCCGGAGAGCTGGTTCGGATAGGCATCCATCTTCTCGGACAACCCGACCTTCGCCAGCACCTCGGCCGCGGTGGCGCGCGCCTCCTTGGTCGACACCTTGTTGACGACGGTCGGCGCCAGCATCACGTTCTCCGCCGCGGTCAAATGCGGAAACAGATTGAACTGCTGGAACACCATGCCGACATGGCGGCGCAGTTCGCGCAGATTGGTGGTGGAGCCGCCGACCTCGATACTGTCGGCGATGATCGCACCGGACTGATAGGTCTCCAGGCCGTTGATGCAGCGGAGCAGCGTGCTCTTGCCCGATCCGGAGCGGCCGATGATGGCGACCACATCGCCCTTGGCGACCTCGAGCGAGACGCCCTTCAGCACCTCGTTCGGGCCAAAACTCTTTCTGACGTCACGAATGCTAACGAGCGACATTGAGGCGGCTCTCGATTTTTTTCGCCCACCAGGACAGCGGGAAACACAGGCAGAAATAGATCAGCGCGACCAGCGAATAGACCACGAAGGGGCGGAAGGTCGCGTTGTTGAGCATGGTGCCGGCCTTGGTCAGCTCGACGAAGCCGATGATCGAAGCCAGCGCGGTGCCTTTGACCACCTGCACCGAGAAGCCGACGGTCGGCGCAACCGCGATCCGCGAGGCCTGCGGCAGGATGACGTAACGCATCTGCTCGATGTAGCTCATGGCGAGGCTGGAGGAGGCTTCCCACTGCCCCTTCGGGATCGACTCGACGCAGCCACGCCAGATCTCGGCGAGAAAGGCGCTGGTCCAGAACGTCAGCGCCAGGGTCGCGGCCATCCACGGGCTCACCTCGACGCCGAACAGCGCGATGCCGAAGAAGAACAGAAACAGCTGCATCAGGAGCGGCGTACCCTGGAACAGCTCGATGTAGATCTTGGTGGACCATTCCAGCGCCGGGATCCTGGAGGTCCGCATGAACAGCAGGATCAACCCGACAACGCCGCCACAGACAAAGGCGATCAGCGACAGCACGATGGTCCACTGCGTGGCGATCAAGAGGTTCGACAGGATGTCCCAGAGGCTGAACTGCAACATGGCTCACTTCGCCTTGAACAGGATGCTGCCGAGGCCGCGCAGCAGCGAACGCGTCAGCATGGCGAGCAAAAGATAGGCCAAGGCCACCAGCAGATAGACTTCGAAGTTGCGGAAATTGCGCGAGGCGATGAGGTTGGCGGCGTAGGTCAGGTCCTGCGCCGAGATCTGCGACACCACCGCCGAGCCCAGCATGACGATGATGATCTGCGACGACAGCGCCGGATAGATCTTCTCGAACGCCTGCTTGAGGACGATGTGGCGCAGCACTTCCCATTTGGTCATGGCAAGGCTGATACCGGCCTCGATATGCCCTTTCGGCACCGCCTCGATGCCGGCGCGGATGATCTCGGTCGAATAGGCGCCGAGATTGATGGTCATGGCGAGGAATGCCGCAGTCGATTCGCTGAGCTTCAGCCCGGCGGCCGGCAGGCCGAAGAAGATAAAGAACAACTGCACGATGAACGGCGTGTTGCGGATCACCTCGACATAGGCCGCGACCACGCTGCCGAGCCATTTCGGCCCGAAGGTGCGCGCCGATGCGCCGGCGGTGCCGACGGCGATACCGGCGACGGTCGACACGACCGTCAGTACGACGGTGAACAGCAACCCCCACAGCAGCACATCCCAGTGGGGCAGCAACTCGCCGAATTGGAGCTTGTAGTTCATGACGGGCTGGCCCCCGCGACCGGGTTAAAAGCCCGGCGGCAACGGTGCCTTCAGCCACTTCTCGGACAGTTTGGCGATGTCGCCGGACGTCTTGGCCTGCGCGATGATCTCGTTGAGCTTGGCCAGCAGCTTCGGCTCTTCCTTGTTGAGCCCGATGAAGCACGGGCTGTCCTTGATCACGAATTTGAGCGCGGGCGCCCGGGCCGGGACCTTCTCGGCGATGGCGGCGGCGACCGTATTGCCGGTCGCGATCAGGTCGACCTGTCCGGATACGAAGGCGGCAATGGTGGCGTTGTTATCCTCGAAACGCTTGATGGTGGTGTCAGCCGGCGCGAGCTTGGTCAGTTCCTGCTCCTCGATGGCGCCGCGGGTGGCGCCGATCGTCTTGCCCTTGAGCTCGTCGGCCGACGCTAACTTGATTTCCTTGGTACCGAACACGCCGGAGAAGAACGGCGCATAGGCGATGGAAAAGTCGATCACCTTCTCGCGCTCGGCATTCTTGCCGAGGCTGGAAATGACGATGTCGGCCTTCTTGGTCTGCAGATAGGGAATCCGGTTGGCGCTGGTGACGGCGATGATCTCGACCTTCACCCCGAGCGCCTTGCCGATCAGGTTGGCCATGTCGATGTCGTAGCCCTGCGGCTTGAGATCGAGCCCGGCGGAGCCGAACGGCGCAAAATCCTGCGGCACCGCAACCTTGATGACCTTGGCCGCCATGATCGAGTCCAGCGCGTCGGCCTGGGCCGGCGTGGTCAGCGCGGCGGTGGCGAGCGCGAAAGCCGCGGCAAGCATCGATTTCCTAGACAGCATCCTATGTCCCCTGTGCATCGCGACATCGCCGGTCAGTTCGGCCGATGTCTTCGGATCCCCTTGCAGTGCGGGACCCTGCCCGATGCTCAACGATCAGGCAATGCCCCATATTGCTCCTTATTTTATCAGCGCCTGCCTCGGAATTAGCCTGTGGCACCGCACTCCGGATGACAACTTCACGCCCAAATGATACACATCCTGCCATTCCATGCAGGGTTGCGGCCGGCTACTCGCCGCAAAACGCCAGGATCAATTGAACCAACCGTACCGACAGGGCGACATAACAAATCGTCATCGCGATCTGATACGCGACGTGCCAGTTGACCTTTGCCAGCTTGTACAGGCCGTCGATAAAATTCAGGAGCAGGAGTATGGCCCCGAACAACTCGACCGCCGCGCCCGACGAGGCCATGGCGTAAATTGCCGAACAGGACGATCGCCGGCTCACTGCTGGACACGTGCGCGCCGGCCGACACGATCAACGTTCCGACGATCATTTTTTCGACGTGCGAAAATATTTCCTTGGAGGCCGGCTCGATACGATCGGCATAGAACGAAAGCCATCTGGCCCTGATCTCCGCCATGGGTTCTCCTCAGCTCGCAATAAAAATGGGAGCTCCGATACAGCGGGTCAGCGATCAGGAAGCAAGCAGGCGACCTATCTGACATTTGAGAACGATAATCTTCAATCACCAGGGGAGGAAAAACAGATGCTACGTGCCATCCTGACTGCAGCCACCCTGTTGTGTGCGTCGCAAGCGTTCGCGCAGGAGCTGACTGCCGCGCAGCGCGACGCCTGCATGGGCGATTACGAGAAATACTGCAAAAGCGTCACCCCGGGCGGCGGGCGGATCATCGCCTGCCTCTCCAAGGAGAGCGACAAGCTCACACCTGCTTGCAAGAAAGTGTTGCAGGCGGCGGAGAAGAAATAGACGCGCGGTCTGAGACGCATCCGCAGCACCTTCCAGAAGAAACCTGAACACCAACCAAGATAAATCCAGGGAGAACAACATGCGTGCTTTTCTGCTCATTGCAGCCGCCCTGCTCGCCTTTGGCACCACCATGACCTTTGAGTCGACCGACGCCAACGCAGTGGTCTGCGCCCGCGGCGTTGTTCGCGCCGGCTGCGCCGGGGCTCGGGGTGCGGTCGTCGTCAGGAAGCCGGCGGTCGTGTGCCGCACCGTGATCGTGAACGGCGTCAAGGTTCGCCGCTGCACCTGATCGAAGCTGATCCGGCCCAAAACTGAAGACATCTGCACCTGCCGGCCGCTGTCCGCCGTCATTGGCGGCGCAGCGGCCGATTTTTGCCAATTCCTGTTTTGCGGGATTGCAATTGATGTGTCAGCATCGATGGCTTCGAAGCGTTCGATGGCCACGAATCCGGGATGAATAGCTTTTCAATCGCATTGCCATTCTGGGCCCGGGCGTTCCTGCTGGCGGGCCTTGCGGGCATTGTGCTCGGCGCCGGCCTCATCGCCTATCGCTTCTACGACAGGCCGACGGTGCTGAGCGTCGCGGTGGGGTCGTTCGACGGCGAAGCGGCCAAGGTCGCGTCCGTCATCGCCGCCCGGCTGGAAGCCACCAAGTCCGCGGTCCGTTTGAAGATCGTTCCGACGGACAGCGTGCTCGATTCCGCAAAAATCTTTGCCGAGGGAAAAACCGACCTTGCCATCGTGCGCGCCGATGTCGGCGATCTCTCGCTGGCGCGGAGCGTGGCGCTGGTCACCAAATCGGTCCTGATGATCCTGGCGCTGCCGGGATCGCAGGTGACCAGCATCGAGAAGATGAAGGGCCACACGGTCGGCGTCGTCGGTGGCGAGATCAACCAGAAGATCGTCGAGGCCCTGAAAAAGGAATATGACCTCGGCGACAAGGTGATCTTCAAGAACTTGGCGCCGGCGGATACACCCCGCGCGATCCAGTCGAAAGCGGCGAGCGCGTTCGTGCTGGTCGTCCCGCTCAGCGAAAAGTATATCTCCCTGGTGAGGCGCTTCTTCCGGGGTGGACATAACTCCTTCCCCGCCTTGATCCCGGTTGAATCGGCCGGCGCCATCGCCGACGTCGATGGCGCCTATGAAAGCTTCGATATTCCGCAAGGCACGCTGCGCGGCAGCCCGCCGGTTCCGGACGCCGACCTGACCACGCTCCGCGTCGCGACGTATCTGGTGGCCAACAAGAAACTCGACCCGGACACGATCACGACGCTGACCCAGGCGCTGGTCACCGCCCGCAACGATCTCGTGCGCGACCAGCCGCTGCTGGCCGGGCTGACGGCACCCGATACCGATCCCGGCGCCTACATCCCGGTCCATCCGGGGGCCGCGGCGTTCTACAACGGGACCCAGCAAAGCTTCATGGATAAATACGGCAACTGGATTTACCTGACCCCGATGGTGCTGGGCGCACTGGCCTCGATCTTCGCAACCGCATGGCGGTTCCTGGGCGGCCGGCAGGAACCGGCCGAGACGACGTTGCGCAGCCTGTTCGCCTTGCCGCGGCGGATTAGGGAAGTGAAGAGCGAGGCCGAACTGACCGAGATCGAAAACCAGGTCGACCAGGCACTGGATGCCGAGATGGCGAGCGCGATCAGAAGCGAGAACGCGCAGGATATTTCGACGCTGGTTTCAATGGCGCATCGGCTGGAAGATTCGATCTATCGCCGCCGGCAAATGCTGGCGGAGGGACCTGCTGCACGCCCAAATTAGTGCGCGGTGAAATCGGTTCAAATAGCCGCCACGAAGGAACTGCGCTCCCTCTCCCGCTTGCGGGGGAGGCGTAGGCGGCGTATGGCCGCCGTCCTTGGGTTTAAGAACGCCGATGCGCAGCATCGGCTATGGGTGGGGGTGTCGCCGCGAGTCATTGTGTGGAGAGAGCCCCCACCCGGATCACATCTACGATGTGATCCGACCTAAGAGCGAGCTTCGCTCGTCTCGACCCCGCAAGCGGGAGTGGTACACCGAGTCTGCCGCCGGACCGATTCTGGCAAATTTTTTGGTGGCGCCATTCCCCGGTCCGGTTTAGGGTGGCTCCAACTAGTAAGTATACTGTCAATTAGGGAGGGGTGCCGTGCGTATCGCCGTCATCGGCGGAGGCCCCGGCGGTCTCTACTTCGCCTATCTCTGGAAGCGGCGTCATCCGGACGCAGAGATCGACCTGTTCGAGCAGAACCCCGAAGGCGCGACCTGGGGTTTTGGCGTCGTGTTCTCCGAACAGGCGCTGGAATTCTTGCGCGCCGACGACCCCGAGACGGTCGATGCGATCACGCCGCGGATGGAAAGCTGGAAGAACATCACGCTCAATTTGCGGGGCGAGAGCGTTGAGATCGACGGCGTCGGCTTTTCCTCGATCGGCCGGCTCGAATTGTTGACCATTTTGCAGCAGCGCGTGCGCGCCGCCGGCATCACCCCGCGATACGACACCATCATCCAATCGCTGGATGAACTCAGGGGTTATGACCTGATCGTCGCCGCCGACGGATTGAACTCGCTGGTGCGCCGCAGCTTTGAAAAGGAATTCGGCGCCTCGGTCTCGCATTCGACCAACAAATTCGCCTGGTACGGCACCAGCAAACGTTTCGCCACGCTATCGCAGACCTTCGTCAAAACCGATCTCGGGTCGTTCAACGCGCATCACTACCGCTATGCGCCTGCCATGAGCACCTTCCTGGTCGAATGCGACGCGGCGACCTGGCAGGCCTACGGTTTCGAGCACAAGACCATCGAACAATCGCAGGCGATCTGTGAAGAAATATTTGCCGATACGCTCGACGGCCATTCGCTGGTGTCGAACAAATCGGTGTGGCGCAATTTCCCCTGGATCTGGAACGAAAACTGGTCGCACGGCAACATGGTGCTGATCGGCGACGCCCTGCACTCGGCGCACTTCTCGATCGGCTCGGGAACAAGGCTCGCGATCGAGGACGCCATCGCGCTGACCAAGGCGCTGGAGGCGGAAGCGGACATTCCGGCGGGCCTTGCCCGCTACCAGAGCGAGCGCAAACCAATCGTGAAGAAATTGGTGACGGCGGCGCGCACCAGCGCCGACTGGTACGAACATTTCCCCGAACACATGAAGCTCGATCTGATGGATTTTGCCTACGGCTACATCACCCGCTCCGGGAGGATCGACGATGCGCGCCTGCGCGCGATGTCGCCGGCCTTCATGGCGCGCTTTGAGGCAGCAAAGAACAGCGGGAGCCGGTCATGATGATCGACGATCAGGTACCTCTGGAAAATCCCGGCGCGCGCGAAATCGGTTTCGCGACCCCGGAGCGCTACAATGCCAGCCGCATCCTGTTCGACAATCTCGTGCACGGCCGCGGCGAACGCCTGGCCCTGACCGGACCTGCCGGCGCGCGCAGCTTTGCCGAGCTGTGCCGCGAGGCCTCGCAATGGGGCCACGGCTTCCAGTCGCTGGGGCTGAAGCGCGGCGACCGCATCCTGATGTTCCTCGACGATACGCCGGCTTACCCCGCCGCATTCTTCGGCGCGGTACGCTCCGGCTTCGTGCCGCTGTTGATCAACACCCTGACGCCGCCGGACCTGCTGCAATTTTATCTCTCGGACGCCGGCGCCGCCGTCGCGGTCGCGGACGCCGAATTCGCAACGCGATTCGACGCTGTTGCCTGCAAGGACACGCCGCTGCACACCCTGATCGTGGTCAACGGCACCGCCGGCGAACACGCCGTTCCGAAGACGCTTGCCGCCGATAGCTGGCTGAAGGCCTTCCCCACCGAACTCGCGGAGGCCGACACGCACCGCAACGAGATGGCGTTCTGGATGTATTCGTCCGGCTCGACCGGACGCCCCAAAGGCATCGTGCATCTGCAGCACGACATGGCCTACAGCGAAGCCGCGTTTGCGCGCAACGTGCTCAAGCTCGCCCCCGACGATATCTGCTTCTCGGTGCCCAAGATCTTCTTCGCCTATGGGTTCGGCAATTCCATCACCTTCCCGTTCTCGGTCGGCGCCGCCACGCTGTTGCTGCCCGGCCAGCCGAAGCCCGCCGCGATCTTTGAGGCGATCGGGCGTTACCGTCCGAGCGTGTTTTTCGGATTGCCGACGCTTTATACGTCATTGACCAAGGCCGAGGGCGCAGCGGCCGCGGACTTTTCGTCGTTGCGGATGGCGCTGTCCGCCGCCGAGGTGCTGTCGGGTGAAGTGTTCAACGGCTGGAAGACGCTGACCGGCCTTGAGATCATTGAGGGCCTGGGTTCGACCGAGGCACTGCACATCTACCTTTCCAACCGGCCCGATCACAAGAAGCTCGGTGCGGCGGGGCTGCGTGTCCCCGGTTACGAAATCGCGCTGAGGGACAAGGACGGTCGCGACGTCGGTGACGACGAGGAAGGGATCATGTGGGTGCGCGGCGATTCCAATACGCCGCTGTACTGGAACCGGCCGGACAAATCAGCGGAGACGATCCGCGAAGGCGGCTGGATCTACACCGGCGACCGCTTCGTCCGTGATGCCGACGGCTTTCATTTTTTCCGCGGCCGCGCCGACGATCTCATCAAGATTTCCGGCCAATGGGTCTATCCGCTCGAAGTCGAGCTGTGCCTTGCCGAGCACCCCGATGTGCGGGAATGCGCCGTCTTCGCCGCCGAGCTGCCGGACCGTCGCATGACGCTGAAGGCGGTGGTGGTGATGAACCAGGGCGGCTTCGACGCCGAAAGCGCCACGAAGCGGCTGCAGGATTTCGTCAAGGCAAAGCTGTTGCCTTACAAATACCCGCGCGAAGTGCGATTCATCGATGAACTGCCGAAGACGGGTACGGGCAAGATCGACCGCCAGGCGCTGTTGAGGATGTAGCGACACCCTCGCTAGTGTCGCGACACCCTCAGTGTCGTCCCGGTGTTGAGCCGGGACCCATACTCCGCAGCGGGTGTTGCCGTGGAAGGTCTTTGACGCTTGCGTTCTTGCCGATATGTCACGGCGTATGGGTCCCCCGATGCGCAATTGCGCATCTGAGATCGGCGCTCGCTGTGCTCGCTTGTCCGGGACGACACCGGTGAACAAAGCAACCCGCTCCCTCAGCCTGACTTCCCCAAATGTTCGAGCGCGTCCTCGGCGCGCAGCGGCACCCGCGAGGCTTCGTTGTTGAGATCGACAAGTTGCGTCATCAGCGTCAGCAACACCTTGCGGTCGGCGGCCTTCAGCGGCTGCAGCATCCGCGCCTGCGCCCGCTCGACCGACGGCATGATCTCGCGCAGCGTGGCGGCGCCCGCCTTGGTCAGATAAAGCAGTTTTACCCTCTTGTCTTCCCGCGCGGGCTTGCGCTCGACCAGGGCTTTGGATTCCAGCCGCTCGATCACGTTGCCGAGCGTCGAGCGGTCGAACGCGATCACCGCCGAGAGCCGCGTCGCGTCGATGCCGGGATGGGTGTGGATCGACACCAGCGCGGCATACTGCACGGGCGTCAGGTCGAAGGCTTTGCATTCCTCGACGAAGATCGCGACCGCGATCTGCTGCATGCGCCTGAACAAATAACCGGGCGCCGCGTAGACAGCGTCCATCGTGATGGGCGTGGGCTTACTCGGCATCGGGCTGCTTGTCCGGCGCGGCGTCGGCGAACGCCTTGATTTGTCTGGCCGCGGCTTCGGCCTGAAGCAGGCGCGGATAGGCCGCGACGTCGACGCCGAAGCGCCGCGCATTGGCAAGCTGCGGCACCAGGCAGAGATCGGCGAGCGTCGGCGCAGCTCCGAAGCAGAACGGCCCGGGCTCGCCCGCTATCAGCGTTTCGCAGGCCGAAAGCCCCTCACGGTTGGCCCACGCCGCCCACTCCGTCACTTTTTCCTCGGGCAACCCAAGCTCACGCAGCCGGGCGAGCACTTTGAGATTTTGCACCGGGTGGGTGTCGCAGGCCAGCGCCTGTGCAAAGGCGCGCACCTTGGCGCGGCGCAGCGGATCCTTTGGCAGCAGCGGTGGTGCGGGATGGGTCTCGTCGAGCCATTCGATGATGGCGAGCGACTGGGTCAGCACGGTGCCGGCGTCGTCTTCCAGGGTCGGGACCAGCCCCTGCGGATTGATCGCAAGATAGGTGGGCGCACGTTGTTCGCCTTTGCGAAGGTGATGCGGCAGGTGCTCAGTGCTCAGGCCCTTGAGATTGAGCGCGATCCTGACCCGGTAGGACGCGCTGCTGCGGAAGTAGCCATGCAGCTTCATCGGAACCTCCCGTCATTTTGTCATGTGGGCCCGAAGGCCGCATTGACGCTATCCATATTGTAAGTATGCTGTCAATCAAGACAGATGACAAGAACCGGACGAACAAGACTAACGGGAGGCTATCCATGGAAGCCGTGCAGAAGACCCCGGAACGCGAGGCGTTCTACAAGAAGATCGATGGTGAGAACCTCTCCGCACTCTGGAACGTGATGGGTGATCTGATCACGCCCGAACCACGCAGCGCCTGCCGGCCGCATCTGTGGAAGTTCGACCAGATCCGCGACTACATGACCGAGGCCGGCAAGTTGATCACCGCCAAGGAAGCCGAGCGTCGGGTGCTGGTGCTGGAAAATCCGGGCCTGCGCGGCCAGTCGAAGATCACGACCTCGCTGTTTGCCGGCGTGCAGATGGTGGTCCCCGGCGACGTCGCCCCGGCGCACCGCCACAGCCAGTCGGCGTTGCGTTTCGTGCTCGAAGGCAAGGGGGCGGCAACCGCGGTCGACGGCGAGAAGACGCTGATGGAGCCCGGCGATTTCGTCATCACGCCGTCGATGACCTGGCATGATCATTCCAACGAAACCTCCGAGCCGATGTTCTGGCTCGACGGACTCGACATTCCGATGGTGCAGTTCTTCGATGCGTCCTTTGCCGAAGGCTCGAACGAGGACCAGCAGAAGATCACACGCCCCTCCGGCGACAGCTTTGCCCGCTACGGACGCAACCTCCTCCCCGTCGACGAGAAGCGAAAGTCGAAGACCTCACCGATCTTCAACTATCCCTACAGCTACACCCGCGAGGCGCTGGAGCAGGCCAAGATCCGCAACGAGTGGGACGCCTGCCACGGGCTGAAGCTGAAATTCTCCAACCCCGAAACCGGCGAATTCGCGATGCCGACCATCGGCACCTTCATCCAGATGCTGCCGAAGGGCTTTAAAACCGCGCGCTATCGCTCCACCGACGCGACCGTGTTCGCGGCGATCGAGGGCAAGGGCCGCACGCGCATTGGCGAGCAGACGTTTGAGTGGGGCGCGCGCGACCTGTTCGTGGTGCCGAGCTGGCAATGGGTCACCCACGAGGCCGACGTCGATTCGGTGCTGTTCAGCTTCTCCGACCGTCCGGTGCAGCAGAAGCTCGACCTGTTCCGCGAAGACCGCGGGAATGCGTGATGCGTCCACCGCTGTCGTCCCGGCCTTGAGCCGGGACCCATAGCCACCGGCGGTCGTTTTGCGGAAAGTGTTAGCCACCTCAGCCCCTCGATAGATCACGCGGTATGGGTCCCGGCCTTCGCCGGGACGACATCCATCACCGCCAATGCAGCAGCCTTGCCTCCAGCAAATTGATCCCCTTCCCCACCACCAGCCCAAACACCGACAGGATCACAACCCCCGCCAGCAGCTGATCGGTCTGCATCAGATTGCCGGCCTGCAGCACGAAGGCGCCGATGCCGTATTGGGCGCCGATCATCTCGGCGCTCACCACCAGCAGCAGCGCCACTGAAGCTGTAATGCGGAAGCCCGCGAGGATCGAGGGCAGCGCGCCCGGCCAGATCACCCGGCGCACGATCAGGTGGAACGGCACGTTAAAGCTCTGCGCCATCCGGATCAGATTGCGCGGCACCGCGTCGACGCCGCTATAGACCGAGATCGCGGTAGAGAAGAACACGCCGAGCGCGATGGTCGCGATCTTCGGCTCCTCGCCGATCCCGAGCCACAGGATCAGCAGCGGCAGCAACGCGATTTTGGGAATCGGGAACAGCGCCGAGATGAAGGTGATGCCGACGCCGCGCGCCAGCGTCGACAGCCCGATTCCGAAACCGACGATGACACCGGCAGCGGTGCCTAGGATCCAGCCCGATCCGATCCGCATCACCGACCAGGACAGATGCTGCCAGAGCGCGCCCGATAGCGCGAGCTTGTAGATCGCCGCAACGATCGCCGAGGGCGGCGGCAGGAACAGCGCATTGACCCAGCCGGCGCTACCCGCGAGTTGCCAGAGCGCGATCACCAGCGCCAGCGCGATCCAGCCGGAATAGCGGCCGGCGCTCGGCGTAAAACCCGCGCCGCGAAACGCCACCGGCCGCGGCGTGGCCTCGTCCTGCGTCCCCTGCGGCGCGCGGTCAAGCATGCTGGACCTCACGCTCGGCGTCGATCGCCTCCTCGCGGATCAGTGACCACAGATCATTTTGTATCGCGAGCAGTTTTCCGCGGGCATTGATGTCGCCGCGCTCGTCGCGCGTCATCGGGATGGTCACGACCTCGCGGACGCGGCCGGGACGGCGCGACAGCACCACGATGCGGTCTGCGAGCCGCACCGCCTCTTCCAGATTATGCGTAACATAGACCGCGCCCATCGAACCATCGGCGAGCAGGCGGATAAAATCCTCCATCAGCAATTCGCGGGTCTGCGAATCCAGCGCCGACAGCGGCTCATCCATCAATAGAATTGCCGGCCGCACCGCGAGCGCCCGCGCAATCCCGACGCGCTGGCGCATGCCGCCGGACAATTGCTTCGGGTAGGCGCCGCGAAAATCGGTGAGCCCCGTGCGGCGCAGCGCGTCGTCGATCACGGCGCGGCGTTCGCTTATCCCGAGCACCGTATGCACCAGCGGAAACTCCACATTGGCTTCCACCGTGCACCACGGCAGCAGCGCAAAATCCTGGAACACGAAGGTCAGCGGGTTGAGGCTGCCCGCCGGCGGCGCGCCACGCAGTTCGGCCTGGCCCTCGCTCGGCCGCAGCAGGCCGCCTAGGATCGACAGTAACGTGCTCTTGCCGCAGCCGGAGGGTCCCACGATCGCGACCACCTCGCCCGCGCCCACGGTGAACGAGACGTTGTCGAGCACGTCCAGCGTACCGAAGCGGTGGCTGATATGGTCGGCGATCAGGTCCATTTCGAATCCTTGCACCGCTGCGCTCCCTCTCCCGCTTGCGGGGGAGGGCTGGGGTGGGGGTCTCTCCCCACGGCAGGCTCGCCGAGCGGATAGACCTTCCCCCACCCGCCGCGCTCTAGCGAGCGCCATAGCCGAAGCCCGGCTTCGGCGTTCCTATCTAAGCACGGCCGCCAACGGCGGCCTATGCTCCCCCGCAAGCGGGAGAGGTAAACCTCAAATCAATCTGCCTTCACATATTCCTTGGCGATAATCGCATCCACGCCAAATCCCTTGTCGACGAAACCCTGTTCCTGCAGCCAGCTGATCTGGTTGGCGACGTTCTTGACGTCGAGTTTGCCGTCGGGATCGATATAGGCGCAGTTGCCGACCACCTGCTCGACCGGAAGATTGGTGTATTTGGCGATGATTTCCAGCAGCGGTTTCGTCTTGTCGTTGATCGCGGCCTTGCCGTCCTTCACGGAGGCCAGGATCACGTCATGATACTCGCGGTCGGCGCGGACCAGTGCGGCCAGCAATTTCGTCACCAGCGCCCGATTGGCCAGCGCTTTCGGCGAAGCGAACACGGCACCGAGTTGCCACGGCGTCTCGTCGCCGACCCAGCCGAGCAATTTGGCGCCATCGGAATCGATCAGCGTGCGCGCGGTCGAAACCGGGAGCAGCGCCGCATCGACGGTCTCGCCCTTCAGCGCCGCGGCGGCATTCGACAGCGACTGCAGCGGTAGCACCTTGATGTCCGCGAGCTTGAAGCCGTATTTATCGGCGAGCAGCCCCAGCGAATAGTGGAAGCTGGAGCCGACCTGCGTCACAGCGATGCGTTTTCCGGCGAGATCCTTCGGCGTCTTCAGTCCGGCGGCATAGGCGTTGTTGCTGGCGAAATAGCCAATCAGGGGATAGCCGGCCTTCTCGCGGCTCATGCCGCCGATCACCTTCAGCGTGCCCTTGCCGGCGAGATTATAAAGCCCCGCGGTGAACGCAGTAACGCCGAAATCGACGTCGCCTGACGTGGTCGCCACCGCGATCGGTTGTGCGGCGTCGAAGAATTTCAGTTCGATATCGAGGCCGGCCTCGCGGAAATAGCCCTTGTCCTGCGCGATGAACACCGGCGCTGACGAGGACAGCCTGAGCACGCCGATCTTGGCCTTCAGCGCATCATCGGCCCGCGCGACCCCGCTTGCCGCGATCGCCAGCAGGGCAGCCACAGCGAGCCGTGCAAATCCCATCATTCCGTTTCCTCCGTAACTTCTTTTACAGCCCTTCGGGCAGGTTCTGGCCGCGGCCAATAAAGGCGCCCTGTTGTTGCAATGCTTGTTGCAACTTTTCAACGGCAATGTCGCGTGGAATCGTGTTGCCTGATAGCGCCAGGTCGGCAGCGATCCCAACCGCCTCGCCCATCGCAAAGCAGGCACCGGAAACCCTCGCCGCCGACTGGCCGTCATGGGTCATCGAGGCGCAGCGCCCGGCCATCAGCAGGTTGTCGATACCCTCGGGCACCAGCATCCGATACGGCAGCTCATTGAAGCCGCGCGATTCCGGGATCGGCGGGAACTTGAAGACCACGTCGCCCGCGACATGGGATTCCATCGGCCAGCCATTGACACCGATGGAATCCTCGAACGAGGCGCAGCCGAGCACGTCCTCGCCGGAGAGCATGTAGCCGCCGACGACGCGGCGGGTCTCGCGGATGCCGAGCTGCGGCGGCAGATCGACGATGTAGGATTGTTCGAAGCCGGGCACGGTGCGCAGGAACTCGAACGCCTTTACCGCCTGGCGGCGGCCCTCGATCTCGCCGCGCGTCATCTCATCGGGTTCGAGACCGTTCACCGCCGTGCCATCCTCGCGCGCGAGCTGGGTAAAATTCACCCGCCATTCGATCCCGTGGCGCTGTGGCCGGACGATCGCGGCCTTGCGCGGAAACTTGTGCGTGCCTGCGGCCTCGGCCTTTTCCATCAGCGCCGGGATCGTGCGCCAGGCATCGCCGGCTCTTTCGGGGTCGATGCCGTTGAGACGGAACATCATCGATGGGTAGAGCATGCTGCCGGCGTTATCGCCGACCTCGAACGGCGCGCCGGCCCAGGCGGCGAGATCGCCGTCGCCGGAGCAATCGATGTAGATGCCCGCGCGCACCGCCTGCCGGCCCGCCTTGGTCTCGACCATCAGCGCGTTGATGCGCCTGTCGTCATGCATCACCACGCCGGCGCCGAGCGCGTGAAAGAGAATGTCGACCTTGTGGGCGGCCAGGAGATCGTCGGCGGCAATCTTGTAGGCCGCGGTGTCATAGGCCTGCGCGAAAATTTTTCCCAGGATCAGATGCGGCGCGTTGAGCCCGTCGAGCCGGTCAATCCGCGCCAACAAATCCGTGGCGACGCCCTGCACCACCCGGTGCATCTCGCCGTGGACATTGGCATGCAGCCCGCAGAAATTGGTGACGCCCGCCGCCGTGCCCATGCCGCCGAGGAAGCCATAGCGTTCGATCAACAGCGTGCGCCGCCCCGCGCGGGCGGCGGCGACCGCCGCAGCAATGCCCGCAGGCCCGCCGCCCAGCACGGCGACGTCATATTCGCCATAGAGCGGAATTTGGTGCGCAGGTTCTTCGATGGTTTTGGAGGGCAATTTGGGGTTCCCGGCTGAAGCGCCGGCATCATGCCCTTCACGGGCGATTTTGGCTACGTGTCAAACGGTTGAAATAGAGACGGAAGACATTGCCCCCGCTGCGCGGAATTGAGAAAGTGGGGACGAAAGGACTGACCGTCTTGAGAATCCTCGCTTCCCTCCTGCTCGGACTCATATTCGGCGCGGCGCCCGCGCTGGCGGAAGTGGAGCAATGCCGGTTCATCCAGGCCAAGCCCGAGCGCGAAGCCTGCTACGCGCGGCAGGAAGCGGCGCTGGCCGCCAAGCGCAAGCCCGACCCCGCCATCTCCGACACGCGCAGTACCAACGCTCGGATGATCGAATCGCTGCAGCAGATGCGGCGCGACGATGCCGAAGTCTACCGGAGCGTGAACGGCATCTGCCGGGGCTGCTGAGTCGCGAAACTATCCCTTGCCGCTCCAGTTCGCCGCGCGCTTTTCGGCGAACGAGGCCAGCCCTTCGGACGCCTCCGATGTCCGCCGCCGATCCGAATGCATTTTGACCAGGCGCGCATAGGCCTCGTCGTCGACACTCATGCCGCCAAAGGAGCTTTCGAGCGCCAGCGCCTTGGTTTCGGCCAGCGCCTCGGGGCCGTTAGCCAGCAATTGCTCCACGACTTTGGCGCCCGCGGTCTCCAGGTCCGCCAGCGGCACCACCTCGTGCACCAGACCAATGCGGCGCGCGTCTTCGGCGCCAAAGCGTTCGCCGGTCAGCGCGTAGCGGCGCACCTGGCGCACGCCGATGGCATCGCAAAGCTGCGGAATGATAATCGCGGCGGTGAGGCCCCAGCGGACTTCCGTAATCGAGAACAGCGCATTGTCGGCGGCAATCACCACGTCGCAAGCCGAAATCACGCCGGTGCCACCGCCGAAGCAGCCGCCCTGCACCAGCGCCACCGTTGGGATCGGCAGCGTATTGAGCCGCTGCACCGCCTCGAATGTGGCGCGTGACACCGCCTCGTTCTCTTCAGGCGATTTCGGCCGCACGCCATTGATCCATTTCAGGTCGGCGCCGGCCTGGAAATGCTTGCCGTTGCCCTTCAGCACCACGACGCGAAGATTGGGCTTTTTGCCCAATTCATCCATCGCCGCGAGCACGCCGTTGATGAGGCCGGCGTCATAGGCGTTGTTCACTTCCGGGCGATTCAGCGTGACCGTCGCGACGCCGCGTTGATCGAGATCCCACAAAACCGGATTGGCAGACATTGACGGTCCTTTTTTGGTTGCAGTTGTTTCGTCAGGCAATATGCCGCCACACCGGCAATTGATCTATCCCTTTCGGTGATGCCAGCGATGCAAACGGCATCGGCGGTTGCGCTGCGGTGCAAGCTTGTGGAAACTGGCGCCTCACGGTTCCCTTCAGCAGGATATCAACTCGATGCGGATATGCGTTTTCGGTGCGGGCGCCGTCGGCAGCCATTTCGCGGTGCGGCTGGCGCTGGCCGGACACGACGTTTCCTGCGTGATGCGCGGCCCGCACCTCGAAGCCGTGAGGGCCAACGGCCTGGCGCTGCGTGTCGGCGAGGCCGAGTTCAAAGCCAAAGTGACCGCCTCCGACGACGCGGCTGATCTAGGTCCGCAGGACGTCGTGATCAGCACGCTGAAGGCGACGGGGGTCAACGCGCTTGCCGCCGGTCTGCAATCCCTGCTGCGCGACGATACCGCCGTGGTCTTGGCCCAGAACGGAATTCCCTGGTGGTACGATATCGGACTTCCCGCAACACATCCGCCGACGCCGGATCTCGCTTTCCTCGATCCGGGCGGGCGGCTGCGCGCCGCAATCCCGAAGGCGCGGATTATCGGCGGCGTGATCTATTCATCCAATGAGATCATCGCGCCCGGTGTGGTCGCGAATCTCTCGCCTGATCGGAACCGGCTCCTGATCGGCGAATGCGACGACCGCCACAGCGAGCGGATCGCGCGGCTGCGCACAGCGCTCAATGAAGCTTCTATCGAATCGCCCGGTGTCGCCGAGATCAGGGAAGCGATCTGGTCCAAGCTCCTGACCAACATGTCGATGTCGGTGCTGTGTCTGCTCACCGGCCAGACCGCCCGCGGCGTCCGGGACGAACCGGCGCTCGCCGAGGTGATCCCGCGTTTGCTGGATGAAGCCAATAGCATCGCCCAGAGCTGTTACCCCGAGGTCAAGCGCGTCACGCGCTCCGGCCCCGCGCCCGCCCACAAGCCGTCGATCCTGCAGGACTTTGAGCTCGGCCGCGCCATGGAGATCGATGTGCTGGTCCGCGCACCCGCCGCATTCGCGCGGACGGCCGGGCTTTCGACGCCGATGCTCGATTTGATGGCGGGACTCGCAATTCGCCAGGCGCGCGACAAGGGGCTTTACCGTACTTGAACACCACGCGCGGAACACGCCGAACAAAGAGGGAAGCTGCAACATGAATGTCAAAGGCAAGGTCTGTGTCGTTACCGGCGCCGCGAGCGGCATTGGCGAAGCGGTCGCGCGTGCTTATGCCGAGGCCGGCGCGCGTGGCGTGGTCGTTGCCGACCTGAAAACCTCGCGCGACCGGCTGGCGAAAGTCGCCGGTGACATCGACGGATTGGCTGTCACCGCCGACGTCGGCCTTGAAGAAGACGTCAAGGCGCTGATCGCGGCGGCCGAGGACAAATATGGCCCGGTCGACGTGTTCTTTTCCAACGCCGGCCTGTCACGCAAGGGACAGGAAAGCGCGTCCGATGCCGATTGGGACGTCAGCTGGCGGGTCCATGTCATGAGCCACGTGTTCGCGGCACGCGTGCTGGTGCCGGGCATGCTGGCGCGGGGATCAGGCTATCTGCTCAACACCGCATCCGCCGCCGGCCTGTTGGCGTCCTTGAATTCCATGCCCTACGGCGTCACCAAGAATGCCGCCGTGGCGCTTGCCGAGCATCTCGCCATTCAATATGGCGACCGCGGCATCTGCGTGTCGGTGCTTTGCCCGCAGTCGGTACAAACAGGCATGACGACACCCGGCCCCAGCGCCGCCCGGGTCGATGGCGTGCTGCAGGCGCCCGAAGTCGCCCGCATGGTGATCGAGGCGATGGAGGCCGAACGGTTCTTGATTCTGTCGCACCCGCAGGTCGCCGAATACATGCTGCGCAAGGCTTCCAGCCGGGAACGCTGGCTGGCCGGCATGCGGCGGCTGCGCGACAAGATCTACGGCCCGCCGCAGTCAGCCTGAAGCCTTCTCAATTCTTCTCAACTCTTGGGCGCAAACGGTGCCAGCAGGCCGGTATAGTCCTTTGCGCCCGGCAGCGCGTAGGAACCGCGCCGCGATGTGGTGAGCTTCAAGCCGACCAGTGCCTCGGCCTGCTTCACCGCGGCCGCGACGCCGTCGACGACGGGGACACCGAATTTTTGCGACAGCTTTGCCGCAAGATCGGCCATCCCGGCGCAACCGAGCACGATGGCTTCCGCGCCCTTGTCCAGCGCCCGCGCAATCTCGGCGTCGAGTTTCTCTTCCGCGCCGGAGCCGGGCTTTTCGAGATCGAGCACCGCGACATTGCAGGCGGTGACGTGCGCCCGTTCCGCAAAGCCATAGCGCCGCACCAGTTCTTCCAGCGGCACGATCGAACGCGGCAGCGTGGTCACTATTCCGATGCGTTTTGCCAGTTGCCCCGCTGTCACCAAGGCGGCCTCGCAAATCCCGACCACCGGAAACGGCGCGACCGATCGCGCCGCATCGAGGCCGGTGTCGTCGAAGCAGGCGACGATGCCGGCATCGGCATCCCTTGCGTTCAACAGCGCCTGGATCAGGCCTGGAACGGCGAAGGCCTCGTCATAAAATCCCTCGATCGAGACCGGCCCCATCGCCGACGTCACGTCGACGATCTCGGTGCCTGATGCCGCGACCGCGCGCGCAGCCTCGCCGATGGTTTTCGTCATCGACGCGGTCGTATTGGGATTAACGATGAGGATCTTGGCCATAGGCCTGATTAGCATCCGCTGCGCGCTTCGCCAACGCTATCCTGCGCCGATCTTGCCGGCCCACGCCGCGAACGCATCCAGCACCTCGGACATCACCTCGCGGTCGTTGCGGCCCGAGCGCGCCAGCACGTGAAAAGAGTGGTCCGCATCCTTTACCAGGTGCAGCGTCGCCCGTTTGCCCAGCCCTTTTACGACAGGTTCGAGCAGGTTCAATTCCGCCAGCGCGTCGCGCGTCCCCTGCAGGAACAGCATGGGGATATCGACTTCAGCGAGATGTTTGGCGCGGTCGCTGGATGGCTTTCCCGCCGGATGCAGCGGAAAGGCGAAGAACGCGAGCCCGCGAACGCCCGGCAAGGCATCGATCGCCTGCGCCTGCGAGGTCATGCGCCCGCCGAACGATTTTCCGCCCGCGATCAGCGGCAGCCCGACGCAATTTCGCGCCGCTTCCGCCACCGCGGCCCGCACGGCGGCGTGCGCCACAACAGGCGCATCCGGCCGCTTGCTGCCCTTTTCCATGTAGGGAAACTGATAGCGCAGCGTTGCGATGCCGCGGTCGGCAAGACCTGTCGCGATCGTCTCCATCGAGGCATGGGCCATGCCGGCGCCTGCCCCATGCGCGAACACGTAACACGCGCGCGCCTGCGACGGATGGATCAGCAACGCGGACACCGGGTCCGCAGAGGTGATTTCGATTTTGAGCGGTTGCGCTGTGGCGGCTGTCAAATCGGCGATCCCGGGATATGCTATCGCTTGATTCTACATTCAGCGGCGGCGCGTGCAAACGCGTTCGGCGAACCGACCCGGCGGATTCGAAGCGGCACCTTCCGCTGCAGCAAAACGGCACAACGCGCAAAACCGGCTTTATGGACAGCCGGCTTATGCTACTATAAGATGGCGCAATATTTGATCGCACGCCAAGGCTGAATACGTGTTTGGCGATTTTTTAATGAGATACGCATATTTCGCGCTCAGGCGGCGCAATTGAACAAGGGGCTGATCATGCGAGGCAAGACGATTGCGAAACTTGTTGTCGCAGCATTGATCGTCGGCGGCGCCTATGCCGCCTTCAAGGATGACGTCGCGAAGCTCTGGGAAAACCTTCACGTCAGGATCGCAGAGTACCCGCAGCCGAAGAAGACCGTCTGGCTCGACCAGGGCATCGCCAAGGAAAGACTCAGCTGGTTCTACCACGCCGACCAGGGAACGCGGACCTTCGGCATGCCCTATGAATGGTTCATGGCGCTGGAGCAGCCGACGATCCCGTGGCTGGTCTTCACCGACGCCGGCCCCTTCAACGACCCGGCCTATCTCGATCGCTACGGCTTCATTCCAGACACTATCGTCCCCAGCAAGAAGGCGCTGCCGATCGGCATTGCGCAGGGCGGCCCGATGCTCGACCCGTCGGGCGCGCCCTGGCGCAACCCGCGCAGCAAACAGGACATGACCGGCGTCGGCCTGACCTGCGCGGCCTGCCATACCGGACGGTTCACCTACAAGGACACCGCTGTCATCGTCGACGGCGGACCGGCGCTGACCGACCTGTTCAAGTTGAAGCAGGGAATGGGCGTGGCGCTGCTCTTTACGCGACTGATACCCACGCGCTTCGATCGGTTCGCCGAGCGGATCCTGGGGCCGGACTCGGCGGTCGCGGATCGCGAGATATTGAAATACCAGATCGACCAGGTCCTCACGCAATTGAAGGCCGTCAAGAATCTCGAGGAGGCCGTCGCTTCCCAGAGCGTCCTCGAAGGTTATGGTCGGCTGGACGCGCTGAACCGGATCGGCAATCAGGTGTTTTCTATCGACCTGAAGAAGCCGGAAAATTACGCGGGCTCCTCGGCGCCGGTGCATTACCCGCGGATCTGGAACACGCCGTGGTTCGACTGGGTGCAGTATAACGGCTCCATCATGCAGCCGATGGTGCGCAATGCCGGCGAATCGCTGGGCGTATCGGCCGAGCTCAATCTGCTCGACCCGTCGAAGGGCCTGTTCAAATCGAGCGTCAACGTCGACAGCCTCAACGAAATGGAGCAAATGATCGCCGGCAATCCGCCGAGCCTGGAAAAAGGCTTCTCGGGCCTCAAGTCACCGCGCTGGCCGAGCGACATCCTGCCGCCGATCGACGAGAAGCTCGCGGCCCAGGGCGGCGAACTCTACAAGGTGCATTGTCAGGAATGTCACCGTCCGCCGGTCTCGACCAAGGCTTTCTTCGATTTCAACAACAAGGATTGGTGGACCAAAAACGAGATCGGTCAGCCGATCCTCAAGATCGAAAACATCCCGATCGAGCATATCGGCACCGATCCCGCCCAGGCTGCGGATATGATCAACCGGAGGGTCGCGATTCCTCCGCATCTCGGTATCGACAAAAGCGATTTCGCTGACGCGCTCAGGCTTCTCGTCGCGAAGACCGTCAACGTCATTTATGACCAGCGGAAACTGGACGACAAACAGCGCAACGCCATGAACGGCAATATGCCCAATGAGATCCTGGGCGAGCTGGTCTACAAGGTCCGTCCGCTGAACGGCGTTTGGGCGACCCCACCCTACCTCCACAACGGTTCGGTTCCAAATGTCTACGCGCTGCTGTCCCCGGTCGACGAAAGGCCGAAGAAATTCTATCTCGGCAACCGCGAGTACGATCCGGTGAATCTCGGCTACAAATACGACAAGCTCACCAACGGCTTCGAATTCGACACCTCGATCCGCGGAAACTGGAACACAGGCCACGAATTCGCTGACAAGCCACCGAAGACCAAGGGCGTGATCGGCAAGAAACTGGCTCCCGACGAGCGCAAGGCGATCATCGAGTACCTCAAGACGCTCTGAGACATGATGCCGCGCAGGCCGGGCTGACTCCGGCCGCGCTGCAACAGGTTTTCTGAAATCCACGAACCGCCGCGACCGTACGCAACCCGCCCATGCGGTGGCGCGATTGACGATTCCAGCGCTTTGGTCTGATGTAGGCGCAGCTTTCGTCTTCACCGGGAAAAGCGCATGGTTGCGGGCAAGCAAGATCAACAACAACGTCCGGCCGAGGTTGATGCGGTGTTTGACGCCGTCATCGTCGGCGCGGGCTTTGCCGGCATGTACATGTTGCATCGCCTGCGCGGGCTTGGCTTCACCGCGCGGGTCTATGAGGCCGGCGGCGGCGTCGGCGGCACCTGGTACTGGAACCGCTATCCCGGCGCGCGCTGCGACGTCGAGAGCATGCAGTATTCCTTTTCGTTCTCGGAAGAACTCGACCAGCAATGGGACTGGTCGGAGAAATACGCGCCGCAGCCGGAGATTCTGGCTTACGCCAACCATGTCGCCGACCGCTTCGATCTGCGCCAACACATCCTGTTCGACACCCGCGTCACCTCCGCAGGTTTTGACGAAGCCGCCAAAGGCTGGCGCATCGAAACCGACCGCGGCGACAGGGTGTTCGCCAAATTCTGCATCATGGCGATCGGCTGCCTGTCGGCGGCAAACCATCCGCCCTTCAAAGGACGCGAGGATTTCAAGGGGCCGGTCTATCACACCGGCGAATGGCCGCATGAAGGGGTCGATTTCACCGGGCTTCGCGTCGGCGTCATCGGCACCGGATCGTCGGCGATCCAGTCGATTCCGATCATCGCTGAGCAGGCACAAGCGCTTACCGTGTTCCAACGCACCGCGACCTATTCCGTGCCGGCCTGGAACGCAAAACTGACGCCGGAATACCGCCAATCGATCAAGGCCGATTATCCGGCACTCCGGGCGAAAGCGCGGGCGCGGCCGACCGGCTTCTATTTCCCCTTCAACATGAAGCCGGCACTGGAGGCCTCGCCAGAGGAACGCGAGCGGCAATATGAAGAAGCCTGGGAACGCGGCGGGCTGCCGTTCCTCGGCGCCTTCGGCGACCTGTTGTTCGAGAAGGAAGCCAACGACACCATCGCCGAATTCGCGCGCAACAAGATCCGCGGCATCGTCAAGGATGCCGCGACCGCCGAGCTGCTGTGTCCTTCCAACGTGTTCGGCTGCAAGCGTCTGTGCGTCGATACCGGCTATTTCGAAACCTATAATCTGCCGCATGTGAAACTGGTCGACGTGTCCAGGACGCCGATCGAACGTTTTACGAGCAAAGGCATCGAGGTCGACGGGTCAGAATATCCGTTCGACGCCATCGTCTCCGCGACCGGCTTTGCGGCAATGACGGGCTCGTTCGACAAGATCCGCATCACCGGCCGCAACGGGCAGACGCTCGCCGAGAAATGGCGCGCCGGCCCCCGCGCCTATCTCGGCGTCGCGACCGTAGGCTTTCCCAACCTGTTCACCATCACCGGGCCGGGCAGCCCGTCGGTGCTGGCGAGCATGATCCAGGCGATCGAACAGCATGTCGACTGGATGGCCGACTGCATGGCGCATATCCGCGACATCGGCGCTGATACAATCGAGCCCATCGAGCAATATCAGGATGAATGGGTCGAGCACGTCAACGAGGTGTCAAAAATCTCGCTGCGGTCGACCTGCAGTTCCTGGTATGTCGGCGCCAACATCCCGGGCCGGCCGCGCGTCTTCATGCCCTATATCGGCGGCTTCCCGATCTACGTGCAGAAATGCAACGAGGTCATGAGCAACGGTTTTGAGGGTTTTGTGATCGACGGCGCCGACCCGCGCAACGAAGCACCGCGCGTGCGGCTGACCGAGCGCTGGCGCGTCCCGCTCGACATCGACGTCAATTCACCGGCGGCGGTCGCCGCCCGGCGCGTGCCCGTGGTTTGAGGCGCTTACTTTGGAGCGCTTACTTTGAAACGCTTATCTGGAGACCACCAGCCGCAATCGCGGCTTGATGGTCTCATCGAGTTCGGCCTTGAGCTCATGCACGCGCGGATCGTCGGAACGCGCGGCACACACCGAATATTGATTGACCGAACGCACCAGTGCGCGCCGCTCGTCGGCCCGTTTCGTCACCTGCGGGCTGGACAGCCTCAGAACCATTTGCCCGAGTTGCACCAGCAACTCATCGATCGCCCGGTCTATCGCGGCAACTTCCTTCATCGCGCGTCTCCTTCCAGAGGAGCAATGAACGGCGAAGCCAGCCGTTCCTCGCACTCAGGCCGGATGGATAATCAGCCGTAAACGGGGAACCAGCCTACCAAGGCGCGCGCAAATTCTGCTTGATGGAATTCTTCGCAATTTAGCAAACTCGGCAGCATTCCCGTTCGATGCTGCGTCGCCAAAGATGAGCGGGCGCAGCAGCGCGGCCTCCTCGAGCCATGCGGCAAACGTAATTGCGGCAGCTTTGCGCGCGACCTAAGGTGCGGCCTGTCCAACGCGAGGCATTCTGCATGGTTACGCCGCTCGATCCCGTCATCGCCCAGATCATTCCGCTGTTGCCGCTGCGCGACCCCACGACGATGACGCCGCAGAGCGCGCGCGATGCGCTTCGCGCGCTGGCGGATGCCCGTGCCGCGGTGCCGCCGCCTCCGGTCGCGAGCGCAGAAAACACCAAGGTCAAGGGTGCTGCCGGTTTCCTTGCCGCGCGGGTCTATCGCAACACAGACGAAAAATCGCCGACGGTGGTGTTCTTCCATGGCGGCGGCTGGGTCGCCGGCGATCTCGAAACGCACGACCGGCAAGCGCGCCTGCTTGCGATCGAGACCGGCGCCGTCGTCATTTCAGTCGACTACCGGCGGCCGCCCGAGGTGCGCTTCCCCGGCGCGTTCGAGGACGCGTTCGCCGCCGTCCGGGACATCATCGAGCGCATCTCCGAGTTCGGCGGCGACATCAAGCGCGTCGGCGTCGCCGGTGACAGCGCCGGCGGCAATCTCGCGGCGGTGACCGCAATCGCCTGCCGCGATGCCGGCATCAAGCTCGCAGCGCAATTGCTGGTCTATCCCGTCACCGATGTTTTCGGCAATTTCGCGGATGCAAAGGAGAATGCGCGCTTTCCCTCCCGCGCTGAAAACGCCGAGGGCTACTTCCTGTCGCGCGCCGTCATGGAATGGTTCTGCGGCCATTATCTTGCCAACGCCGCTGATGGCGCCGACTGGCGCGCCTCGCCGCTGCGCGCAAAAAGCCTCGCCGGGCTGGCGCCGGCGATCGTCACCACGGCGTGGTTCGATCCGCTCCGCGACGAGGGCAAGGCCTATGCGGATGCGCTCATCGCGGCCGGCGTCGCCACCAAATATTATGACGGCCCAGGCCTGATCCACGGCTATTTCGGGCTCGGGGAAGCCTCCGAGGCAGCCCGACGCGAAGCGCAACGCGCCCGCGCCGATTTCAAGACGCTGCTTGAGCAGGGCGCATAGTAGTGAAGCGGTCTGATTCAAACAGAATCGATCATGCTCTACGCCGCCCGCACGCCGGCCAGGAAGCTCGACACTTCGTCCTGCAGCGCCTTTAGCTTGCGGCCGAGCCGGTCGCTGGACTCCAGCACCATCTGCGCCTTCTCGCCGGTTTCCGTCGTCGCCGTGGTGACGTCGGTGATGTTTTGCGAGACCTGGTTGGTGCCGGCCGCGGCCTTCTGGACGCTCGAAGCGATTTCCTGCGTCGCGGCGCCCTGCTGTTCGACAGCGGCCGCGATCGAGGACGAGATCTCGTTCACTTCCATGATCGTCGAGCGAATGCTCTGGATGTTTTCGACCACCTGCTGGGTCTCGGCCTGAATGGCGTTGATCTGCGCGCTGATTTCCTCGGTCGCCTTGGCGGTCTGGCTGGCGAGCGACTTGACCTCGCTGGCGACCACCGCAAAACCCTTGCCGGCTTCGCCGGCGCGCGCCGCCTCGATGGTGGCGTTGAGCGCCAGCAGATTGGTCTGTGAGGCAATGTCGTTGATCAGGCCGATCACTTCGCCGATCTTGTGGGCGGCGATCGCGAGGCCCTGGACGGTCTCGTTGGTGCGCTGGCCGTCGGCGGCGGCCTTGTCGGCGATCTGGGCGGCGTGACCGACGCGCTGGGTGATCTCGGAAATCGACGCGGAAAGTTCTTCGGCGGCCGACGCCACCGTCTGCACGTTCGACGACGCTTCCTGGGAAGCCACCGCCACCGCCTTGGAGCGGTCGCTGGCCTGGCTCGCGGTATGGGACATCCCTTGCGCGGTGCCTTGCATTTCGCTCGCATCCTTGATGACGTCACCGACGACGGCCTGGACGCTGGCTTCGAACTTGCTGGCGAGATCCATCATCGATTTGCGCTTCTCGGCGTCGGCCTCGGTCTTCAGCTGCACCTGCTCGGCGTGCATCTTGGTCACCGCCTCGGCATTGTCCTTGAAGACGCCCAGCGATTTTGCGAGCGCGCCGACCTCATCCTTGCGCTGCGTATAGGGCACCTCGAAAGCGGTATCGCCGGACGCCAGCCGGTCGGTCAGGTTGGTGATGGTCGTGAGCGGCCGCGTCACGCTGCGGCCAATGAAGAACGAGCTGATCAGCACCAGCGCGAACACGGCCAGACACACCAGCGCGAACATCTGGGCGGTCTGCCGGAACACCGCATCGACGTCGTCGAGATAGATGCCGGTGCCGATGATCCAGCCCCAGGGCGCGAAGCCTTTCACATAGGAAATCTTCGGCACCGGCTGGTCGAAGCCGGGTTTTGGCCAGAGATAGCTGTAGAAGCCGGCGCCCTTCGACTTCACGACGTCGACGAATCCGATGAACAGCCGGTTGCCGTTCGGATCCTTCATCTCGCCGAGGTCCTTGCCGTCAAGCTCGGGCCTGATCGGATGCATGATCATCTTCGGCGACATGTCGTTGATCCAGAAATACTCGACCTTGTCGTAGCGCAGGCTTTTGATTTCCTGGATCGCCGCCTTCTGCGCGTCGTCGCGCGACAGCTTTCCGTCGGTTTCCAGCTTCTGGTAATGGGTCAGGATTCCATTTCCGATGTCGACCATCTGCTGCGTCTTGACCTGGCGGTCCGTCATCATCTGCCCGCGCATGGTATAGAGCGCGATCGGGGCCATCACGACCATGCCGGCGAGGCTGAGACCAATCATGACGGCAAGCTTGAAGCTGATGCGGGAAAAGAACATCGGGTCAAATCCTGGGCCTGGGACGGGAAAACAACTGTCTCAACATAGCCGGGACTTGTTAGCGAACTTTTAAGCATGCGCTGCGCGGAACCGGGGACTCGGTTGTATTGAAATTGTTGAGCTTTGTGGTGGACCTGGAACACCTGAATACCCGGCCGGCGTTGCCGTCTCGCGCAGGCAGCCAGGCGTGAGGGCGTGTTTTCGCGCCCGATCGTTCAAATGGAGTGCTTCGGCCTGCGTGCCTTGATCTGTTCGAGCACGGCGACAAGCCAGGCCAGCCCCGCATCCATCAGTGCAACCTTTGGGAGAACCGCATTGATGGCAAAGTGCGGCAGCGCGATCGGCGCCCTGACGGCGACGATTCCAAAGCGCGGACCATGCATCTCGACGAACCGTCGCGGCAACGCCGAGACCAGATCGGTTTCAGCCAGCACGGCGAGGGCAAAGGTGAAGTTCGGCACCGTCAATGCGACGCGCCGCGACAAGCCTTGCCGGGCGAGTTCGACATCGACGAAGCCATAGGCATCCCCGGTATGCGAGACGACGAGGTGCTGCATCTCGCAGTAACTCCGCAGGCTGGGTGCTTTCCGGAAGCGGTGCCCCGCGCGCGCCGCGATGACAAACTCTTCCTGATAGAGCGTTTTCTTGTGGAAGCGCACCGGCACATCGTCGAACGGGATCACGGCGATATCCATGTCGCGCGATTCGAGATCGGCCAGCGCTTCCTTCCAGGCGAGGTCGGGCGTGGGCTGGCCCTGCGTCGGCAGAATCTGGCGGATGCCGATGTCGATTCCCGGCGCGGTCTTCCGTAACGCTTCGAGCAATGGCGGCAGGAACACCGCCGACGTTCCGTCCGGCGCGCCGATGACGAAGCGGCGCGTCGAGCGCGCCGGATCGAACGGCGCACCGCTCGACACCACGCCCCGGATGCGCGTCAGGATTTCGGAAACGGGCGCCGCGAGTTCGCTGGCCCGCGCGGTCGGCACCACGCCCTTGGGCGTCCTGAGAAACAAGGGATCATCAAGCAGTTTACGCAGGCGTCCAAGGCCATGGCTGACCGCCGATGGCGACAGGTTCAGCCGCTCGGCGGATCGCCCGGCGTGGCGCTCCTCCATCAGGATTTCGAACAGCACCAGCAGGTTCAGGTCGGCTCTGGATAGATCAGTTTTGTTCATCATATCGGTGAAATCATATCATTTTGTTCATCAATGATGAAGTGGCAAATGCACCCCGCCGGACGTCCTGGATCCGGCCGAAATCAAATTGGGAGTGCTCACATGTTCGGATTGTTGCGCAGGACACGACGGCCACTGGACCAAGGTAAACCTTCTGCTTGCCCGCTCGCCGGCATGTCGAGGCGCGCGGCGATGACGGCCGCGCTGAGCGCATCGCTGTCGTCCCGGCCATCGGGATGCCTGGCCAATTCAGCCGCCGGCGCGGGAAACCCGCCCGTTGAGCTGATCCAGCGCACCGAAGCGCAAGCGGTCGCCTTCATGCGCGGCGAGATGGACGAATGGTCCAGGATGGTTCGTATCGCCGATGATTTCACGCTGATGCAGCCGTTCGGCGGCCGGGCCAGCCACGGCTTTGATGCCAGCCCCGAACGTCTGGCGCAGCTCGCCAAATACTTCAGAAACGGCGACGCGAAACTCGAACTCGTGCAGAGCTACGCATCCGACGGTCTGGTGGTTCTCGTGATGATCGAGCGCCAGCATGGCGAGGTCGGCGGCCTGCCCGATCAGGACTGGTCGCTCCGCGTCACCCAGGTCTATCGCAAGCACGGTTTGGAATGGCGGCTGGTCCATCGCCATGCCGATCCACTTGTCCATCACGTCGGCCTGGAGACGGCCGCGGCCATCGCCCGCGGGGCGCGGCTCGGCGAAAAGTCCTGAGGCCGTCGCGCCTTTAGGCCGCCCGGACCGAACTCAGGAACTGGCCGACCTCGCGCTTGAGGCGGCTGCTTTCGCCGGACAGCGATTTTGCCGCCGCGAGCACTTGGGAAGAAGCCGACCCCGTTTCGCTGGCGCCCTGCTGAACATCGGAGATGTTGGAAGAGACCTGCTGGGTGCCGTGCGCGGCCTGCTGCACGTTGCGGGCAATCTCCTGCGTCGCCGCGCCCTGCTGCTCGACCGCGGCTGCGATCGCGGACGCAATTTCGGACATCCGCCCGATGGTATCGCCGATTTCCTTGATGGCGCCGACCGATTCCTGCGTCGCGGCCTGGATGCCGTTGATCTGCTGGCTGATCTCGCCGGTCGCCTTGGCCGTTTGCTCGGCCAGCGCCTTCACTTCCGAGGCCACGACGGCAAAACCGCGTCCCGCCTCGCCCGCCCGCGCCGCCTCAATGGTGGCGTTCAGCGCCAGCAGATTGGTTTGGCCGGCGATGGTGTTGATCAGCTCCACCACATCGCCGATCCGGGCCGCCGCTTTCGCGAGCTCGCCGACGCGATCGTTGGTTTGCTGCGCCTGCTCCACCGCTTCAGAGGCGATCCGCGCCGAATCCTGCACCTGACGGCTGATCTCGTTGACCGACGATGCCATTTCTTCGGTGGCGGAGGCGACCGACTGCACATTGGTGGAGGCTTCTTCGGAGGCTGCCGCCACCGTGGTGGCCAGTTTCTCCGAACGGCCCGCGTTCGATGTCAGCGTGCCCGCCGATACTTCGAGTTCGCTCGAGGCCGTCGAGACGATCTCGACGATCTCGCCGATCATCGATTCGAATTCGCGGGTAATCGTGTCGACGCGCTGGCCGCGCTGGATCTTGGCGTCGGCCTCCAATGCGGCCGCCTCGTCGGCGGCCCTCTTGGCGATCAGGGCTTCCTTGAAGACCTGCAATGAACCTGCCATCGCGCCGATTTCATCGGCGCGCTCGATCGTCGGGATGGTGACATCATGGCGGCCGGCGGCGAGGTCACCGACGACGTCGGTCAGATTGGCGAGCGGCGTAATCACCCGGCGGCGCAGCATCACGGTGACGCCAGCGAGCACGCCGAGCAGTGCCACGACGGCGAGGCCTGCCAGCGCCAGCATCGTCAGCGCCCCATCGCGCGCAGCGCCGGCGCGTTCGGCGGCTTCAGCCAATGCCGCGTCGCGCACGGCAAAGAAGCTTTGCACCGCCGGCACGATCGTGGCGGCGAGTTCAACATCGGATTTGATTCCGTAGTTGCCGTCGCTGCGCGCGGCCGGCATCTCTTTTTCAAGCCAGGGCGCGGCCTTGCCGAAATAGAGATCGATCGCATCCTTCAGCGGTTTGACGAGCCTTGCCGGGCTGCCGATCTGATCGACGCCGGATTCGATTCGCTCGCGATTCAGGTCCACGCGGCCCTGGGCGCGGTCGAACGAAGATATTTCGGCCACTGTCATCGGACGGCGCGCACTGATCGCAGGAGACATCGAAGCGGCGCGCCCGCCGGCGGAGATCCGCATGTCCTGGGCTGTACGCGCGATGCTCATCAGCGCCGTCAACGACGCGTCGGCGGTGGCCACCTGATTTTCAAGGCGGTTCAAAAGCGGCTCGACAATCGCGACGACCTGGGCAACGCCGGGCAGGAAGCCCTTGACCACCGCCGCATCACGCGCCGCCATGGGTACGACAAGCGCGCGATCATTCGCAGCGCGGATATTGGCAAGCTTGGTCGCCGCCTGGTTGAGGCCCGCAACGATCGTGGCGCCATCGCTGAGGGCGCCGACCGCCGTCCGGGCGTTCGCGAAAGCGGCGTCCGCCTGATGCACGGCCTTTGCAATCGCTTCGAGCTGGGCCGGGGTTGCGGTCCCCTCCTGGAACAGCGGACTGAGATACGGCGCACGATAGGCCGCGACCTGTTGACCAACCGCCAGAACTGCGCCGAATGCCTCCACAGCCTTGATGGCTTCATTCTTGCTCGCGAAGGTACGATATTGCGGGACGAGAACCCCTGCACCAAGGACGACCGCCAGGATCGTCACCGAAAGCATTGATACCGCAAAGAGCCGACCGATTCGCATGTTCTGTTTCCGCTGCCGTGAGGACGGCCAAAATATGCAAACAGTGGCTAAAGCGGGCTTAATGGACGAACGGTATAATTACGGGAGTGCGCCGAGCCGCGAGCGTGAGGGCGCGCAATACTGCGCAACGACAGTTGGCTCGGCCAAACGAAAACGGCCCGCCGAGGCGGGCCGTTTCTGTCAGTTAGGTATCGGTGTCGCTGGTTTGATCGGGCGCCAGCTTGGGATCTTTGTCACCCTTGCCGGGAGCCTGACTCTGCTGGCCCGGATTCTGACCGCCGCCCTGCTGTTGACCAGGCTTCTGACCCGGCGTTTGATTCTGCTGGCCGGGTTGGTTTTGGTTCGTCATGTCGTTTCCTCTCATGGGAACGTCGTAACAACGGATCGAAGCCCGCGACGTTCCGATCAAGGAAAATCGGCAGTTCGCGTTGCCGCCACGATGTGACGGCGAGGCGGGCGCATTCACGTTTGTCGCTTCCGTTCGTTTTGCCGCGTTTTGCGATTGCGCCGGATTGAGCGGCGATTGCCCTGGTGCGACACGGCCGGCATGCACCGGGGTTCCGGAATCATCATACGAACACACAAGCAACGCCCAATGACCAAGCGGGAACTGCTGCTTTGGGGCAACCATTGCCGATGCGAGCCATTGGTTCACTGTCAAGGAAACAAAGGGACATCAAAAATGTCGAATGCAAACCGCAACAACTCGAATCAGAACTCTACGCAGCAAGAGCCTGATAAAGAACGGGTCGACGTAGCGACCGCGTCATCCACCACCTTCCCCGCCGGCTTTCAGGCGCTCGCCACGGCGTACGGCGACTACACCAAGAAATCGTTTGAAGACACACGGTCCTTCGTCGAGAAGCTCTCGGGCGTGAAGTCGTTCGAGAAGGCGATTGAAATTCAAACCGAGTACGCGAAGACGGCTTACGAAACATTCGTAACCGAGTCGCAGAAGATTGGCGCGCTGTACGGCGATCTTGCCAAGCAGTCCTACAAGCCATTCGGCGGCTTCGGCGCTGGGACCAATTCGACGAACCGATAGTTCTTGTAATTCGTTAGATCACTGCAAATCGAAAGGTCTTGCCCCGCGATGACAGAGCAACGTCGCCTGTGCATCGCGGGACCTTTTCCGATGCCCCCTCAATTCGTTCATTTTTATCCAGCACGCGAGAGACTGCGCTCGCAGCTGTTACGAGGAGCATCATGACCATATCCAATCCACGTTCCCGGAATCGCTCGCTCGATCCAGAGGAGGTCTTGGCCGTGAACCAGGCGTACGACCTTGCATGTCAAACACTTCAGAACATAGGTCAGCTCGAAGTGGATCGTGAGATCATCGCCCGAAAGGTTTTGCAGGCCGCCGAGAGTGGCGAGCGCGACGCCGACAAAATATGCGCGCGTGCGATCCATGACCTGACCGCTTTCGATTACCGGCAGCATGGCACCTAGGGCCACCACCAACGGAAACGAGCGGAATTCAAGCGGCCAGAGGGAGTCCTGCAGGTGAATGCAAGACTCCCTCGTAGGCCTGGCAAGACACTGGCGGCAGTCTGTCTTGCCCGGTTGCACTTTGGGGCCGTCTCAGTGCTATGCAGATGGCGCGTTGGCGGTGTCCATCTCTTCCTCATTGCGCCTACCCGCCGCCAAATCCATCTTCGGCGGTGGGATCTAAACTGTCTGTTCAATTTTGATCATGCGGGCAAATTTCTTGGCCGGCGGTTTGCGATGACCGAAGTCGGGGCCATGGCCTCGGCTTCGAAACGGAACATGGTTTGCGTTTAATTTATTTCGGAACCTGAGCGATATTGACCAGCGCTCCCAACAGCGACCGATCAACCCTGCAGCTGGCGCGAGAAATCGCATGTGGTTCGCGCGAGCTCGGCGACGCTCGCGGTGAAGGCGCTGGGGCGGTCGTGGCGATACATCGCGACGTAGGGAATCGCCGGCAGCTCCGGATCGGTACGAATGATCCTGAGCTTACCCTCAGCGACAAGCGGCTTGAAGCATTGCAGCGGCAGATATGTTACGCCGAGGCCAGCGACAGTCAGTCCGAGCAACGCGATCAGACTGTCGCTGGAAAACAGGCGGGGGAGCATTGCTCCTTCAGACTTCAGCCACTTGCTCACCCAAAGGCCAGTGCCCGATCGGTTTCCCTGGACCAGTATCGTGTACTCAGCCAACTCCGCGATCGAGAGCTTGCGCCGCGTGCGTACGAGCTTGGGACTTCCCATCCACACGTTTCGGTTCTGGGCTAGCTCGACCGCGGTGATGTGTGCATCAGAAAACGCTTCTGGAATGATGATTACGTCGAGCCGGTCTTCCTGGAGCCGATCATACAGATCGCGGCTCATATCGACTTCGGTCTCGATCGTGACCTTCGGATATTTCGCGCGCAGGCTCGCGATGAGGCGCGGTAGCCACGTCAGGGCAGTCAGTTCGGTTATGCCTAGCCGGAGCCGGCGTACCGGTATCTCGTTTCCGTCCTTCAGATGAAGCACGCGTTGCTGCAACGCCAGCATTTCCTGCGCGAGTGCGAGCAGCTGCTCGCCCTGCTCAGTCAGGCGGGCGCTCCGCTGGCTGCGGTCGAACAACGGCGTGCCGGCAACGAGCTCGAGCTCTTGAATACGCTTCGAGATGGCTGACTGAGTGGTGTTTAATTTGGCCGCGGCGCGCTCGAACGTCCCGAGCCGCGCGATCCAGTATAATGCTTCGACCTGCCTCAGACTGAACATGCGTTGCTCGTTTCGGAAGTAAACCGCGCGAAAGCTGAAACGCAGCCTTGCGCAGTGCTCTCGTTGGAATACGGACAAAAGCGTTCAAGGCTGACGCTCGCCACTCATTCCCTTTTGGCATGAAATCTAAGTCTATAATATCACTTTTATATCATTTCTAAAGAAGTATCGTCTTCTGAACACGGCGGCAGCGACCATCGAACGACGCAGAAACGGTGCACTCCGTACCTTTTCTGTACGTCCCGGGCGCACAGCGAGGACGGCATTTCATGTTCGGCATTTCTTTGTGCTGTCCCTTCGTGGCAATGCTGCGGACGGCGGGTTCGGCCTCCGGGATCCCAAAGGAGACCGCCACATGTTTCTAACATCCGAAGAAACAACGATGCTGAATGGCGACAAGGGGCCGGCGGTCAAGAAGGCCATGGAAATCCTGGTTGCCCTCGGCGAGAGCTTTGGGGCCGAGCGGCTCGTGCCGATCAACAACGTGCACATGGCCGGCTCCTCGGTACTGGTCGCCGAAGAGGCCGGGACCAGGTTCGTTGAAGACATCCGAAAGCAAGGCGGCAATTTCGTCACCCGCGTCACAACGAATCCAACCGCCGTCGATCCCACCCAATGGGAAGCGATCGGCATACCCCAGTCGGACAGTGTCCTGCAGACTCGCCTCACCGATGCCTATGCCGGGATGGGCGCGAATACCTGCAATACGTGTATTCCCTATCTGGTTGGAAACACTCCCCGCTTCGGCGAGCACATGGCATGGGGAGAATCCTCTGCCGTCGTTTTCGCCAACTCGGTGTGCGGCGCCCGAACGAACCGGGAGGGAGGCCCAAGCGGACTGGCCTCCGCTCTAACCGGCCGGACCCCGGAGTACGGCTTCCATCTGAAGCAGAACCGCTACGGGAAATTCCTGATCAAGGTAGAGGCCCCGCTCAACGATATGACGGACTATGGAACGCTGGGCTTCTTCGCAGGGAAGATCGCAGGGCAGGATACGCCGGTGTTTACCGGCATCCCCACCGCCCCGACCCTGGAAGAGTTGAAAGCGCTCAGCGCCGCCCTCGCCGCCTCGGGTGCCGTGAGCATGTTCCATGCCGTTGGCGTGACACCTGAGGCACCCACGCTGGAAGAGGCATTCGGCGGAGGCGAGCCTGAGAAGATCCTCGTCTTCGGTCCTGCAGAAAAGCAGCAGGCAGAGGCTGCCCTGAACAAGGAGCCGTCCGATCATGTGGACTGGATCCTCATCGGCTGCCCCAACGCTTCCGTGCAGGAGATTCGCGAGGTCGCCGACGCCTTGCAGGGCAGGAAGATCCACAAGGACGTCACCCTATGGGTGACGACGGCGGGCGCCATGTACGCCATGGCTGAGCGCATGGGCTATATCCAGACGATCGAGGAAGCCGGCGGGGTCGTCGTCCGGGAGACGTGTCCGTTCCTGGCCCGGAGCCGCGTGATCGCGCCGAAGAAGGGTTACAAGACGCTGACGACCAACTCGGCGAAGATGGCGTTTTATGCACCGGGACAGTTTGGCCTGCCCGCTCACTACGGAAACCTTGATCGCGTCATGACGGCCGCCATCATCGGCGTCTGGAGCTGACATCATGACAGAGGAAATTTTCGTTCTCAAAGGGCGCAAGATCGTCAAGGGCAAAGCCAGCGGCGAAGCCATCGTCACCAGGGAAGCGATCAGTTTCAATGGCGGCGTCGACAACATGACAGGAATTGTCACCGAGCCCGGCCACGAATTGGAGGGCGCCAATATCGCCGGCAAGGTGCTGGTGTTTCTCACCGGAAAAGGTTCGACCGGCGGATCATACAAAATCTACGACATGGTTTCACGCGGCACGGCTCCGGTTGCGTTCATCCAGGTGAACCCCGAAGGGATCACGACCATCGGCGCGATCATCGGCGACATCCCCGTTGTGGCCGGATTGGACCGGGATCCGACGCTTGCCATCTGCAATGGGGATTTCATCGAAATGGATGCCGATGCCGGGACCGTCACGGTCACCAGGCGAAGCTCCTAGGCTGCGAAGTTAGACCACAGGCGTGCCTGCATAAGGTTCCGGTTCAGCGACGGATAACGCTGACGGCGCGCCCGTTCGTTCGACAATTAGGGATAGGGGACGACCACGATGAACATGATGAAGAGACGCTCGCTCTTGATTGGCCTCGCCATGGCCGCCTTTGCAGCAACTTCCGCCGCACATGCAGGCACCTGGCCGGAACGGCCGATAACCTTGATCGTCCCGTTCGCCGCCGGAGGCAGCACCGACGTAGCTGCGCGATTGCTGGCCGAGAAGCTTGGCGCAGAGCTTGGTCAGACGATCATTGTCGAAAACCGCCCCGGCGCCGGCAGCAATCTGGGCGCTGCCTATGTGGCAAAGTCGGCCCCGGATGGCTACACGCTTCTCCTGGCCACGAGCACGCTCGCCGCGAACGTATCGCTCTACAAGCGTATGGGCTTCGATCTGCAGAAGGATCTTGTTCCGGTTTCTCAGCTCACGAGAATTCCGAATGTCCTGACGATCAACAACAACGTCCCCGCAAGAACGCTTCCAGAGTTCATCGACTACGTGCGTCGCAACAAGGGCTCGGTCAACTTCGGGTCTTCCGGAAACGGCGCCTCACAGCACCTCTCAGCCGAGCTATTCAAGAAGATGGCGCAGGTTGACATGGTGCACGTACCTTATAAGGGAGGCGCCCTGGCCACCAACGATCTGATTGCAGGACATATCCAGGTCGTATTCGCGCCCCTCGTCGAGGTGCTTTCACACATTCAAGCCGGAACGTTGCGGGCGCTTGCGGTCACGACCAGGGATCGCGTGCCCCTTCTGCCTGAGTTGCCCACCATGACCGAGTCGATGCCTGGGTTCGAGGTGGCTCTTTGGAACGGCCTCTTTGTGCCGAACGGAACGCCGCCGGCGATCATCGACCGGTTATCTGCGTTGACCCAAAAGGTGATGACAGCACCCGCCGTGCAGAAACAGGTCAGCGAACAAGGCTCCACGGTGGTCGTCAGTTCATCCGGCGAATTCAAGACGTTTCTCGGCACCGAGATCGAGAAATGGGGCGGCCTAGTCAAGCTGTCCGGCGCCCAGATCGACTGACGGTGATGACAAGGTAACGATTAATAGCGCGACAGAGATGGACGGAGCAGAAATCATGAGTCAGGCGAGCGAATTTCACAACATTGACGATCCCAACGATGGCCTCTTCCGCGAACTCGGGACAGGTCTCACGACGAGAATTTTTTCGGGTGAGCAGGCCATGCTTTCGATCGTGACAATTGCGCCCAACGGCCAAGGCACCCTGCATCGTCACCCGGAAGAGCAATGGGGGGTCTTGCTCGAAGGCTCGGCCATCCGGGTCCAGGGCGACGAGGAGATTCCGGTCAAGAAGGGCGACTTCTGGCGCACACCGGGCGGCGTTCCACACACGATGCGGGCCGGACCGGAAGGAGCACGCGTGCTTGACATTTTCAGCCCGCCGCGGCCCGAATACAAAAAGGCTGGCAAAGGGTTTGCTGGTAGCTGATCGCCGGCCCGGCAATACAACTTGGATATAGCCGGTTTTCACAGTCGCTATGTCAGCGGTGGCCGCTTGTCGGCTATGGTCGCCCGGCAGTTCAGCCGCTGCCTTCCCGTTCATGCTCCAATGAGGTCCACCACCATGCGCCTGCCATTGACCATGCTTGCCGTTGCCATGATCACCGCCCCCGCAAGCGCAGCCGAGCTGACCGGGACGTTGCAGAAGATCAAGGAGACCAACCGGGTCGTGCTCGGCATCCAGGAAGCCTCGGTGCCCTTCAGTTATCTGGACGGCGATCAGAGGGTGATTGGATACGCCGTCGATATCTGCATGAAGATCGTGGACGCGGTGAAGCAGGAGCTCAAGCTTTCCAGCCTGAAAGTCGAGACAAGCCCGGTGACGTCGTCCAATCGCATTCCGCTGATGATGAATGGAACGGTCGATCTGGTCTGCTCGTCCACCACCAACAACGCGGAGCGGCAGCGCCAGGTGGCGTTCACAAACTCGCATTTCCTCTCGGCGACACGCTTTGCGGCGAGGAAGGCCGACAACATCACCACGATCGACGCGCTGAAAGGCAAGCCTGTCGTTGCGATATCAGGCTCGACCAACATGGTGCAGCTCACCCAGGCCAGCAGCACACGAAATCTCGGCGTTGCGGTGCTGGCCGCCAAGGACCAGGCGGAGGCGTTTCTGATGCTGGAGACCGGCCGCGCCGCCGCCTACGTCCTCGATGACGTGCAACTTTCCGTCGCGATCGCGCGATCGAAGGACCCGTCGGCCTACATCATCAGCGAAGAGGCGTTTTCGAAGGCCGAACCCTACGGGATCATGCTGCGCAAGGATGACGCACCGTTCAAGACCGTGGCGGATCGCGCGACAGCGAACCTGTACCGTAGCCCCGAGATCGAGGTGATCTACAAGAAGTGGTTCGAATCACCGGTGCCGCCGAACGGCCTCAACTTTCGCAATCCGATGCCCAAGGTTTTGCGCAACGCCTTCGCAAATCCATCCGACAGCGCGGACCCGGCAAGCTACGAGCGCTGAGGGAACAAAGGCTGACCCCCGCAAAGATCGCCGAACACGTATGCGTGTTCGAACCGCGGCGGCGTAACGCATGATCCTTGCCCCCGTAGGATAGAGGCTGGGGAAAGCAAGGAGACTTGCCATGAGCACATCCGTGCTGTTTTGGCGCCGGACCGATATCGAGGGCCTCGAACGCCTGGAACTGGCAATCGAGCCTGACCATGTCACGGCCACCGCCACCACTATCTGCCTCGACGCCGGCGGCTATCGCATCGATCACCGCTGGCGGCTCGATGCCGAATGGCGCGCACTGACCGTCACCGTGGAGCGCTGGAACGCGCAAGGCCATGGTCTGCTGCATCTGGAACGCGCCGGAACCGGCTGGCGGGTCGATGGCGTGCTGCGGCCGGACCTCGAAGGCGCCGACGAGCCGGACTTGTCGATCACACCGTTCTGCAACACCTTCCCGATCCGCAGGACGCCCCTTGGCGCAGGCGAAAGCCTGCCGCTTGATACCGCCTTCATCGACGGCCCGGCGCTGACGGTGGCGCGATCACGCCAGCGCTACGACCGGCAAGGCCCTGGGCGGGTACGCTACGTCGATCTTGGGCTGTCGTTCGGCTTTGAAGCGGATCTGGTGGTCGACGATACCGGACTGGTGCTGCACTACGAGCACCTGTTCGAGCGGGTCGCGCCGACCGCCTGACATGCGCGCGGCGCGAAAGCGTGACGCATGACCGTCCGTATTAGGCTTCTCGCATCAAGATGATTGGCGATCCCGGCATGACTCGAACATGCGAGCTACGGTTTAGGAAACCGTTTTCAGCTCAGCAACGTCAAAAACTTGGATGGTCCGGGTTGCAGATGTGTTGCGTTTATCGATGGCGGGGCCAGTCTGATCGGAAGAACCCGCACACCAAATTCGTAGTCTGGTCGGACCATTAAAATCATCGAGGTTCGTTATCATAACACAACGCCCGCCCCGAGACGCACGCAAGCGCGCTATAAATCTCGGCGATTCAAGATTGAACGCGACGAATTCGTGTAGCCGTAGCCGCTCAACAAGCGATCGATCAACTCAGCAACCGGCCAATCATCGATCTTCTCCGCGGTTACAAGAAGACGAAAATAGAGCGGTGCAATCAAGGTCTGAACAAAGACGATAGGGTCGGCGTCCTTGGGAAACTCTCCACGAGAGATGGCCCTGTCAAAGATTGGCTGCAGACGCTCGAACCTCCTTCGCCAATATTCCTGTCTGGCTCTCTGCAAATTTTCGTCACGAAGTTCAATCAGGGCGAGCATCGCCTGTCCTTGAGGGGTGTGGAGCAGAGCAACAACACGTCCCATCAGAGAAACAAGGTCCGATCTCAGTGTGCCGGTATCCGGTGCCGAAATGGCATCCTCGGCGAAATGCAGGCTCGCTTCCAATGCGAGCGACTGCCGCGAGCCCCATCTCCGATAAATCGAAGTCTCGTGTACGTTTGCGCGGGCCGAGACCTCGCCGATTGTGAAGTTTTCGAATCCATTTTCGGTTAGCACTTCGAACGCTGATTTCAGCACGGAATCGCGAACGCGCGCGCTGCGGCCGCCGAGCCGTTTTTGCCCACGATCAGGCGCGCCTGCCGGCTGAACTCCGCTTCCTACACTCTCTCGATCCGGTCGATAATGGCCCATGGCAAATACTCTAAACGCAATTTTACTTGCATTAAACAGAAAAATGAGCAACCACTAACGCAATAAGAATTGCATTAGCGGAGCCATAAGATGCTTCATTCAAGACTGGGCTGGTTTGCACTTGGCGCGCTGGGTGCAATTCTCGTGGCCTACTTCCTCACACGTCCTTCTGACCGCGGGCAAAGTCGTTTCTTTGCCGATCAGAGCTATCATTTTCAGACATTGCGTGCGCTCACGGACATCGCCGCGGATGGGGCCGATACGTCCGAGGTCCTGGAAACAATAAGACACATTCGCTCTGGCGACGCCCAAGGCTGGTTCAGCGCCTGGTCCGACACGGCAGACCGGGTTTCAGTCCGCGCGGAAAAAGCAATGGATCAAATTGCCAAAGGCCGCGCGCTGTTGCGTGCTCACAACTATTACCGCACAGCCGAATTTTTCCTTCCGCCCGAGGATCCGAAACGTCCGGTTTCTTCGGCCAAGAACATTCGATCATTCTACGCGGGACTCGATGCGCTGAGCGTTCGCTATCAGAGGATCAAGGTGCCCTACTCCGACGGGCACCATCTCGATGCAGTTTACTATCCCGGTCCAGAAAACCCATCGAAGAAAAAGCCGCTGATTGTTCTGGGCGGTGGCTTTGATTCGACGTTGGAAGAGCTCTATTTTGTGCTCGTCAAAGACGCGCATGAGCATGGCTACGACGTGCTGACCTACGATGGCCCAGGACAGGGATCAGTATTGCGAGATCAAGGTCTCCCCTTTACCCATGAATGGGAGAAGCCAGTCAAAGCAGTTGTTGACGCCTTTCTTGCTGATCATCAACGCCCTGAAAAGATGGTTCTCATAGGCATGAGCATGGGCGGCTATCTGGCTCCTCGCGCCGCCGCATTCGATGATCGCTTCGACGGCGTCGTTGCTTACGACGTGTTCTTCGATGGCGGGGCGATCGCGGCACGTTATGTCCCGCAGATCGTGGTATGGCTTGATGAGCACGGCTTCAACTCGATTGTTGATCTTATGGTCCGCGCCAAAGCCGCGTTGTCGCCAGGTTTCGCCTGGGCGGCCAGCAACGGTATGTGGACGACCGGGACAAAGCGTCCGCTCGACACAACAAAGGCCATGCAGAAGTACTCACTCGCCGGAGTAGCCCAACAGATCAAAGGCGACGTACTCATACTTGCGGGCGCTGACGATCACTTTGTTCCGATCGGGCAGGTGGAACAGTTTGAACGAGAGCTCACCAAGGCGCGCAGCGTTACAACCAAAATCTATGATCGAGCGTCTGGAGGCGCAGAACATTGCCAGCTCGGCGCCCAAACCCTTTGGCACGCTGATCTCTTCGACTGGATGCAAGTCAAATTCGGCAGCTAGAGGACTGCTGCGAGCAGTCCCGGCATCAGCCCGGCCGGGGATGGTGAAACACGTCGTGCGGCGAAGCGCTGGCGATCCCGGCATGACTCGAACATGCGACCTACGGTTTAGGAAACCGTCGCTCTATCCAGCTGAGCTACGGGACCGCGAATAGTTTCAATGGCTTAGCGGAATGGTGAAAATCCTAGACACGTCCTAGTCACCAAAAAAGCTCGCCACGGGTTAGGTGGCGAGAGTATCAGAGAGACTTCAGGGAGGCAAAGTCTGCTCTGGTGGCACTAAAGCTGGTCGAGGTTGCTTACGGGGAACCTCGGGAAGCCCGTCGTCACCGAGTGGGCCTCGGTACTTGGTCGCGTTCCTTGAGGAAGGAGCGTATCCGATCACGGGCCGCTTGCGCGATTTGGTGACATCGAGTGCTGCAATACTGCCGCTGTTCGAGGCCGAGCCAGTCCATGAAGTACAGCCTGTATCGTACCAGACCGAACTTATTCGTACATGAGTAGCACTTGTTTGCTCTACCCATTGACGACAGCCACTTGGACCCGCGTGCGACGGAACTGCGAGCGACACGCACAGGAACAGAAGCGAAATATCTTTCCCGCGATCACCGCGTGGTAGGTATCGTCCTGCCGCACTTCGAGCTGGCAGTAATCGTACTCACAACTGATACGAATCGGGACTTTCATGGGAGCCTCCTTTCTCTCCCAATTTTAACATTAGCTACATCCCCTCCTTATTCGGATAGTCCACCACCACCTTCTTGATGACGTAGCCGATGGCGACACAGAGGCCGAGGGCACAGACCGTGAGGATGATGTGGAAGGGGAGCATGGGTTAGAAGCCGTCCTCTTTCTTCGGTAAGTAGCGGTCGATGAAGCGGTTAATCAGTGCGTCGAAAGCGAGTAAGTCTCGCTCCCGCTGTTCGTATCGGTCAGCTTCGTTACGCAACCGCTGTGGGAGCGAAACAAAAACCGCTGGCACCGCATAACCACCTTCGGGATGTGGAGCTGCGTAGCTCGCTATTCGTCTCAGTAATGCAATGTCTTCTTCGTTCATATAGCTATTGATTGTTGTTACTAAATTACTTTGTACCGCCCTGTTGCGGCATCTTTCTTGAGCACACCTGCTTCGAGTAATGCTTCACGGAGGTCTGCCGCGCGGGCGTAGGAAATGCCGTATTTTTCCTGCAAGTAACGCGGTGTTAAGACCATCCCTTTGGTCGAGATATTGCGTGGCAATTGGTCTGCAAGCTCGTCAAACAGCTCGTCCTTCTCAGGCTCTGATACTGCCGCGTATTCATCCGCATCGATCTTCGGATCGTCGAGAATGGCGAGCGCCTCGTGGAGTTTCTGCGTGAAGCGTGCACCCTTATCGGGACTTCCAGCAAACAAATCGCTCGGGTAATGTTTCGAGAGTATCAGGCGGATCAAGCCGACCAACCCATAAAAACCAACGTGCTCTGCGAGGTTGTGAACTTGCTCTTTTTCCCAATCGTAACTCATGATGTTGTTGTGAATGAATAAGTCACTTTCTGGCTGTCGCGCTATTGCAGACAGAGGTTTTCTGTTTGGAGATTGCACCGCTGGCACACGATCTGAAGGTCATAGTATGTAGCACCTTCATATTTGGTGTGATGGAGCTGGTACTTTCCCTCGGGAATTTCTGAGAAGCACTGTTCGCATTCTTCGAGGTTCCGTCCGTCACGAACCATCATGTTCGCAAGGAGATTGCGGAAATGCCTACCAATACTGTTCGCTCCGTCTGCTGATCGAGCGGGGCCATTCGGCACGGGTCGGTAAGGTTTGGTGATGTACTGCACTCCTCTTTGACCTATTCCAAACCGCTTCGCTATCTCTGGTATTCGCTCTCCGCTCTTATATGCGGCGATGATGTCTGTTTGTCGCTGTGCTCTCTCTAAGTTCGTCATTGAGGGTCTTAATTATTTCTTAAGTCGGGAAACGGAGACATTTCCGGCGTGTGTCCAACGGTGCGAAACTTTCCCGGTACACAGGGGCAATCCACGGCAAACTCTTCTCCATGCGTGAACGTGCTCTGGTATGTCCCGCAATTCTTACACCTGATGCGGACGTATGTTCCGAGTACGCTCATACCGTGTTGAGTGCGAACCAGAGACGGGCGACGGCTTCGGTGGGGCTGGCACCGCCTCGGTAGGTCACACCATCGACTGACATCGCAATCCACTTCGGCGTGGGCTGCATATTGTGGGCGACTTTCAGAAGACCAAAGCGCTCTCCACACGCCTCTATGAGTTCTTCGAGGGTGGGGTTGAAGTAGAGTGTGCCATCGATGTCGTGGAAGGGGCCGCCCATTTGTTGAATAGGTACTTCTGTCAGCGGAAAGCCCGCGTCTTTCAGTTCCTTTGCTAATGCGTAGTCCATAATCGTGTTAGTTGAGTGGGGTAATTACAGCACCAGTAAGAGGTAGCGGTCGCACGTTTCGTTGTCGCAGAACCCTCCCACCTCGTAAAACTGGTTGAGTATTTCTATTTCGTGTGAGCACAGCTCCGTCAGACACTTGACGCAGATGTGTGTGTTGAGCAGCACTTTGTGAGGCTTCAGGTCGTGTTGGTGGTCGTCCATACGTTCTGTTGTTCTACGGTTTGTAATGACTACGTGATGCGGGAGCGGGCGTCGTCCCAGCTGATGAACAGCTCCACGTTCGAGCCGTTGTCGTTCTCAAAAGCCATTTCATCCAGCATCTCTACTATGCGGAGCTTCTGATCGTTTAAGAGTGTGGTGATGAAGGCCTTGCGGCGTTCAAAATCCTCCATCATGCGCTCGCGTTTGCTTTCGGTCATGATGAAACCCCATGATTTCTCTGTCTGAGCTAGCAACTCCTTCTCTTGGTCTGGTGTCATATAGTCAGGTTGGGTTTTTAAGTGTCGGGAAACATTGGATGGGCGACGTGTATACTTGTTCGTGGAAGGACTTGCGGGTGCTCAAGTCCGTGGAAACACGTTCATTGGTGTCAGATGAGCTAGCCTCTGGCGGCACCCTACCGCCCTTCTACCCACGCCTTCGTTTGGCGTGGGTTCTTTCTTGTCATAGTGATTATTGATTTAGTCTAAGTAACGATTTTCGGATGCGCTGTTGCACTTTCGACAAACAAGCAGGAGGTCGTAATATGTCGCACCGTCGTACTTGGTGTGGTGGATGTCGGGTGCTCCTGTAATCCTAGCCGGGCAGAGCTGACACCGTGTGAAATCCCGGCCCTCTTTGCGCATCATCGTCAGGACAATCTCTCGCATCTGGCGGGAGAGGCGATGTGCAATTGATTTCGGTGTGTTCATGATGTCGGGATTAAAGTTGATGTCGCGCACGATGCAGTTTGCGACGCGGCATTCCCGCTCCCCCGCATTCCCAGAACAACCACACACGGTGTCCCTGTTCTTTCGTTGGGTGATCTTCGCAGACCCACACCACCGTGGGGTCATTCCACGGAGCGAGGGGAAGTAACTCGTTCATACTCTCGCGATCAGTGAGCTGATAACGATCAGGTCAAGGCAGACGGACCCAGCGAGCATCACGACATAATATCCGTCCCATTCTCTTCCGCGTATTTGGCTCCATGCAATCAGACAGAGTATGGTCATACAGTGAGTAGTTTAAGCACCGCCGCACATGCTGCTTCGTTCTCGGGGGCGGAGAGTGGTTTGGTGAGGTCGAAGATAGCAACGTCGTTTTTGATCTGCACTCTCATCAGATTGCTCGAACACGACAGGTATGTGCCTTCGTCAGTCGAGTTGAGATCGAGCGCCCGCAACACATCCTCGATGGTGAGGGGTTTGCCGAGGATTTTCCACCTCTGCGCATTGTCTGCCTCCTCGTTCGTGATCGTTAAGCGGATGTATCCATAATCATCGTACAGTCCGCCTTCGTGGACGATAAGCATGCCGTCGTGCTCATTACAGTTGCCATCGCTATTCTCACAGCCGCGTCGCGTTTTGTGCGTCTCGCACACGCCGCACTGAGCCGCGACCATATACAATTCGTGATCTGCGTAGGAGTTCTGATCCTCGAGTTCGCAACCTTTCTGTATCCTCAACCGATCCGGCAGAAGCTCATTGATGCGGGTGCGGAGTTGTTCGTAGGGGGTCATACTCCAAAGAAGAACGCTATCGGCAGATTTGTAATGTGTGCGATCTGGTAGAGCTTCTGCGCCGAGATATTGCGGCTGTTGCTCTCGATGAGCGAAATTGCTGTAGGGCTCTCGAAACCAAGCTCGTTTGCAAGTTCTGTCTGAGAGAGGCCACATTCGTTACGCGCTTGTCGTACGCGTGCTCCAATATCCGGTTTCGCAGCAACGCTGTCCCGGTTTGGCAGTCGTTCGATCTTCATGGTGTTTTGATTAATTTTAATGTCGCAGAATGGTGTGATTTGCGATGCGTTTAATGCGAGGCATCCCACGCTTTGTCGTTTTCGGCACTGTGTTCATCGACGAGGTATGGCTTATGATCTCGATGATCTTTAATCCAGTTGTGCACTTCCTGATGGCGCGGGTCTTCTCTGACTGTCCATGAACCCCATGCTTGCTGTGCGTGGAGGATGCCGCTGATCTTCTCGCATTTCGGGCACCACAGGTAATAGTCCGTGCTCATATTCTCATCGCGAGCGTCTTTGGTGCTGGTTTCTGTGTCACTGTATACACGTAGTCCCCATGCACATTCTCCCCCTTAAACACGTAGCCTTCCTTCTCCAAGTCCATGATGCGGGCGGAGAGACGGGTGATCGCGGGAAAGGTTCTCAGGCAGTGGTTACGGGTGACGAAGTTCTGTTTCTCAAGTAATGCTTTGATGCGGTCGTTTTGGGTCATAGGTCGTGAGGATCTAGCCCCTCGTATTTATTCTTATAATCTTCGTGTGTTGGAGCAGTGTCAGCGAAGCCAAGCTCCATGCTGGGGAGTGCAATGCCATCCAAATTAAACTGAACCGAAAAGAAACGGTTCAAGTGTTCGGCTATTTCATCAATCTCTCCCTGCTTTTCGAGATCAGCAGTGCTCGCTTTTCCAAACATCGCTTTCTGTACCGTGCGCCATATCTCCTTCATCATCACGGGGGTCATTTCCAACTCAATGGTCTTAGAAAACGCAAGTGCAGGGGACACTCCTGCCTCCCTGCACTGTTGCGCTTTGAGTTCAAACCATTTGTGGAGCGCCCTGTTCTGTTGACTGGTGCGCTGCATACCTACTTGAATAGGACGAGGAACAGAAAGAGTATGAGAAGGAACATCATAGCCCCAAAGAAATACGGGGCTGTATCAGCAAGCTCTTGTTGCTCTCGCGCTTTGATCGCGTCGTACTCTTCCTGCGTCACACACTTGTAGCTCCGAGGTTCGATGTCGCGCATTTCTACCTGATATTGGCAGTTCTGCACGATTGGAGGTGGTGCTGGGGGTGGTGTTGTAATTACCACCATACGCTAGAAAGGAATTTGATCGTCCGCTGGCGCTTCCTCTCGCGGTTCGTCCTTCGGCTTCGGCACAAACGTATTGAGAACGAGGTACGGGCCTTTGTCTCCGTTAAGGAGGTCAAAGTCACACCATCCGTTTGCTTTCGTGTGCTCCTCTAGGAAGGCAACGAAGTCGTGGTAGTTAATGCCGACACGTCCGAGTACAAACTCAGGTGCGTTCTCAGGCTTCTTGATAAACACTCCTTTTGCGTAGATTTTTTCAGACATAGTTATTTATTTACCGAGTGTTGCCTCTAATCGGGCAATGATATCGGGGAGGTTCTGGTCTGTGACAGGTAGGTCGGTGATTTTGGTGATCTCTCTGATTAACTCTTGGCCTCGCTCCTTATGGCCGAGTTCTGCCATGAGAGCGGCGATGTGGAGCCTGTACCCAAGTGTCGGGTCTTCTTTCGCTGGCGGGGCCTTTTTGGTCGTTTGCGGGGCTGTTACGGCGTGTGCGCCGTCATCGTCGTCATCTGCTGCAATACCAAGTGCCGACGTGAGGCCGTAGCGTCGGCTGTAGGTTAGTGCGCTTCCCAATCCCTGTGCGGTCTGCTTATCAAGGATAAGTTTCCCTGTGGCGCGTATCCATTCGCCGCTTTTGTGCATGATGATGGTCGTGAGGCCATCACCATCTGGGAACTGCATGAAGGAGAGGCCATAAGTCGCGAGTGTTGCGCGGGTGCTGTCGATGACGTTGCCGAGTGTTGCGTATCTCCCGTAATTGGCTTTTGCATCCTTCGTGACTGTCGGTGCGTCAGCTTGGAAGTTGAGTAACGCCGTCGCGATGTTCTTAATCTCTGGTGATGTTTCCATATTAGTGTCGTGGGTCGTGGCCGTGATCGGCCTCCGTGTAATCTCCTTCTCCTGTTAAGTGTTGGTACGCGATGAAGTGGAAGTCACCTGTGTTCTTTGTAAGTTTCGCGTGCTGTTCCGCTTCGATGTCCGTGATGTACATGTCACGGGCGGTTTCTTGTTCGTCAGTTAGATACGTCTCCATGTTGTTCTTTGAGCCTAGCTTTTAATGTGTCTCGGTACTGTTCCGCTTTGAGGACGGAACCAATAACATCTTGGGTGTCTTGGTTCATTTCAACGAGGCGGCGTTCCCAATAGGCCAAATCTTCCTCGGCACTATCAATATCCTCCTGCGTGACTGGCTCCTCAGAGGCCCAGCCTTTCAGAATGTCATTCATGGTCGGTTGGTTTACATCCGTTGAGTATCTTCTTGCCGCACTCGCACACCATCCAAAAGATAGCGGCGTTGTCGGAGAGATATTCGGTGACGGGCTTCGAGTAATCGTGGGTATGTTTGGTCATAGGACGGCTATTCAACATCAAGTATCGGCGCTTCGCCATTGCCAAACGTGCTTTTTTCTCGTCTCGTTTGTAGAACAGTGCGGGCATAGGTCTATGTCGTTAAGAATCTAATATCTTCTATCGTTCGTTTCATCGCTGGAGTGGCGCAGGTCCAGTGATTAACCGAGCCTTCGATTTCGAGCCACACACGAATGACGAACTTCTTGATCTCCACCTCGTCCATCGCAAAGCGGGCTGCTTCAACGTCGGTGAGGGTTTCGCCTGTTATTTGTTTGTAATGTCCTTGGAGGGTTGGGATTTTGTACATCAATCGGCCGTACGAAATTGCGTCACGGCGGTTGAGAGTGCCGCCTGCGTTGTTGTCGTAGACGGCGGGGATGCCTGATGGATTTTCACAGGCAATCATCTCTGCGACGAGTTTGTCTTTTAATGCTTCGATCTTCTGTTCAAGGTTCGGTGTCTCGTCAGCGTGTGCCACCGTTGCGACGATGGGGTTAATGACGGTGATGGCTTTGTTATCCCATTCGCTTTTAAAGTAGCTGAACGCGAAGAGGCCGATACCGAGGATAAGGGTGCCGATAATGAATTTGGTCTTGAGGGTCGTGTAACGGCCTGTAGCGAGTGATCGTGTTTGATTAGTCATAGTAGTTGGTTCGCTTACGTTGCGCCCGCTTACCAGAAGGCGCAACGTGAGAGAGGTAAGCGATTAGGTTTTTAATTGGTCTGTTCTTCGATGGTTGGGAAGGCTTGCTTTTTATGCGTGATGCAGAGGCCGCGATAGATGGCTTCCTCGAAGCATCCGTCTACTGTGCAGCCGTCTGGTTCGTCGTGTTCTCGGGTCATACGCGGTTACTGAGTTCTTGGCAGAGCATCATTGTTTCTTTGACGCTCTTTGGATACTTGGGAAAGTTCGGGTATTTGTCGCGGAGCTGTCGTTCTTCTTTCGACATCCGCAACATCTCCTCAAACATTTTTGAGAGATCGTCGTTGTCCATACGTTCTGTGTTGTTAGTCGATTAAGGGTGATGCGTATGTGGGGAAGCGCATTTCTGCGTCGGACTAAAGCTAGCCGTCCGATATTCCGATACTTGCTCCCCCAACTACGCACCACCATCCTCACTCTGATCGCGTTATCGCGGAATGAGGGTCTATGAGTTCGCAAGAGAGAGGGAGTGACCTGACACGCACTTACCGTTTCCTAGGTAAAGTCATGGTTATGCGCTAGCCCAAACCAGTCAGGCTCAGATGTCCCCCTCTCTACTGCGAACGTGTTAATGAGCTTCTTCACCTATCTTCTCATGCTAACGAACGTTTGCAAGGAGTAGGGTGTTGATAACTTTTAGGAGCGCTTTTTACGCTTACGTTTAGCGATTTTAGACATCATCGCAGATACTTCTTTTTCAGACTTTCCTTTTGTGCGTGCGCTCCACGAAAGTTTGCCGAGTTCTGATGCAGGGTTCATACAACGGAAGACGTTATAACGAGTTTCGGTACTCGTTCTCGGTCGGTCACTTTGAGTAGTCTTATAAACTCTTCGTTCTTCTCTTTTTCGAGGATGAGTCGGTATCCAGCTGTTTCTAAATTGCCAACCGTTAAATTGTGTCGAGCTAAAAGTCTGTCAGTTGCTTCGTCGTACAACCGAGTCTGCTTATTGGCGATAGCATCAATAGTTTCGTCCATATCCACCCATGCTATCAAACGCTCGCATAAACACGAAATGAGGGTTGGGGATAGCAAAAAACCGCACATCGCTGCACGGTTTTCGGCCAATCCGACATTCATAGATTATCACAACAAAAAGACCGCTATGTGAGCGGCCCCTTTGCGTATGACTGAAATGCATCTTGAAAGAACGTGATCGCATTTACCGAGCGATCTTCGGGACACCTTGTGATGTAGGGACACTGTATTCTTTTAAGATGAAGACTTTGTGTAGCGCGCATCACCGCGCGGATTGTGTTTCAAGTAAAGGGAGTTGAGGCGTTGTTGAATGTACACGTCGCCGTTCTCTGCCTTACAAAAGCAACACTCCTCACGGTCTTCAGGGAGTGACACACCGTGCCGACAGAACTTCCCTCGGACGTAGTAGGCTCGCTGTTCTGGTACAGCTAACGATTTGATGAGTGTGCGTATCTGAATGACTTTCGGGTGCGTGTTCCAATTCATAGATGAAATCTAACTCGTAACTCGTCGATGACTTTGCGGTTGTTCTTAGAGGCCGCGTCTTTGATCAAACGCCACAGGTCTTCAGGCATGAATATCGCTTTTCTCTTTGCTTTCATATGAAGTGATAGCATGTGCTAGCACCAGTCCCTCCCACCTATAATCCCCACCCCTCCCTTCTTCCCTCTCCCCTCGGGAATGGCTTTGTGTCCACAGGCTCGGCTTGTCAGCGTCACTTGTCACTCTAGTCATTCTTACAATCGCTTTCACGATCATTCCCATCGGGTGTCGGTCAAAGTACAGGTTCTGATACCTCTTACGGTTTAGCCTCCGTAACTCCTATCAGTCGGAGCCTTCAGGCGTATGAGTAGTAAAGCATGAGAGTGGAATGAAGTGTTTTTACAATTGTGTGGATAACACGAGGTTGGATGAAATTGGCGCGCTACAATAAGAAGTAGTGAGGCTCACAACGGCGTATTTCGACGCTACGTCCCCACGGGAAATCTCATAACACATCAGGAACGCAAACCCTCCATCCCGTTTTCCCTAGCAGTGAGCCTCACTACTTTGAAATATGCACAGCGACAAAGAACGAATGCGGGCGAAGTTCTTACAGGAACACCCAGACAGCGGACTCAGTTTGAGTCGGTTTCGCAGTAAGTATTTCCCGAGAGGATGGCGACGGCTACAGGATGACGATGCAACACACTTTATTTGTATCCCCTGTGATGCGATCTATGAAAAAGAGTATTTAGGCACAGGAGAGATCGCAAAGTGCGGATGGTGTACGGGAGAGCGTGTGAACACCTTTGTGAACTGGGAGAACTGGTGCGCTATTGAAGCGGATAAGCAGAAGAAAGAAGAATGGGCCGCGTTCGGGGTCACACAGAAGAAAGTGACGGGACGGCGCTACTTCACGAATAACGAACGGCACTTGGACTAGTATGCGGTTCGGAAATGACTATGAACTGCACATCTGCTTGCGGTGCAACTATGTCCACTCGAAACGAGAGATGTTCTACGCAAAGACACAGGTGGATTGGTCGGGCCGTATCTCTACGTGCTGGGGGTGTGTGGAGCGGGTCTTAGCCGACGCTCTCACCTAACTCGTCGGTGATCTCCGCCCATGAGGGACGGTTCTGCGTCTCCAAATACATTCTCAGAATGACGGCATAGTTTGCGAGGTCGGAGAGCGTGTCTCCAATTGCTTCATCTGCCACCTGTGCATCCTGATGTAAGAGGGTGGCGATGCGCGAGAGTTTATCCGACATACGGACTAAGATTGCCTGTTCCACAGGGATGCCGAGCATGGCAGAGAGTTTGAAATTCTTGAACGCGTCATCGCCGTTCGTGTAGTCGCTATTCTTCTTACGGGATATTTCTACGTTGGCCGCGTAGAGTTCGGCCATGCGTTGGAGGAATTGTTTTTGGTTCATAGTTAGTCGTCAAAAGGGGCCAAATCATCTCCATAATCTGGTAGAGCTGGCCCCGTGCTCATAAAGGTAGGTGTCTCCAACTTCGTCCGTGAACCATGTGTACGACGGCCGACAATCCCAGACCGTACTTCGCGGCGAGGAACGTGGTGGTGGCACCGTTTTTGTACTCAGCGCGAATCTTTAAAACTATTTCGCCTGTGGTTGTAGCGCGGTAGCATTTTTCTCCATCAAGAGCGCCCGCATATTTTGGGGAGGGTTTGAGGCCAGTGGCAATAGCATGGCGCATATTCTCCTTACCCGTTGCCCACTCCAAGTTTGAGAGTGTGTTGTCGTGCTTCACTCCGTTCTTATGATTCACCTGCGGTTTGTTTTCGGGGTTCGGTATGAATGCCATCGCGAGAAGGCGATGGAGCTTCACAAGCTTCATCTTTCCATCAATGTAGAAAGAGGTTACGACGTATCCATGCTTTCCGATGTAGGATTTTTTTATCTGCCCCTCGTATTCACGAGACTTCACTCCCCACGGGCTGTTTATAAGACGGGATGCGCTTCGCACGCGCCCCTTGCTGCTAATTTGATAAAACCCTTCGTATCCGACTGCGTCCTTCCAAGTTTCATGGCTCATAACTCCTATCATATCATCCCGAATACACCTTCCCGTTGTAGCTGAAGCGATGCTTAAAGATGCGGATGACGTTGTAGGTGAAATTTCCGTCAGGGAAGAACTCAAAGATAGTGAGGGCTTGCTGCCACTTGTCAGGTGCGCCGTGCATGTACGATTGTGGAAGACAGAGACACCCAAGCGACTGTCCAACCATCGTGTTATCAACGCCGAGCATTTCTGCTGAGTGGCACTGCACGTCGTGGATATGCCCGTAGAAGATGTTGCAGCCGTACTTGGTGACGTGTTTCTTGGCGTGGTTTTCACCACCGTACCGTCCGTGGATGAAGTTAGCCTTACCTATTTTGTAGACCTTGTTCTTCGACCACGAGGGCACCCACTTAATTTTTCGTCTGCCAAATTCGAGGCACGTTGGTACTTCGATCATGCCTTCAAGCTGAGGATTGGCATCAAGGTAACGATCAACACGAAATTCGTGGTTACCCTGTAGAAACACAAATTCCGCATCCTTATTACGGGAGCGGATGAGTTTTTGATGTCGGTCGAGGATGACTGCGGCTGCGTCGTATTCGAGGTGAATACGTTTCCCCTCCACGGCTCTGAGATTGTTCTTGTTATGAGAACTAATGCAGTCGAAGTCTATGAAGTCTCCGAGGTTGAGGTACCCATCAAAGCGGAGGTCGGCCATCAGCTTCTCCACCGCCGCGAGAGAACGCTTGTCCTCGTAGGGCGCGTGTATGTCTGTGAGGACCAACCACCGTTTGATAGTTTCCACGGCTTAGTTTTTGCGGATAAGCCCCATGCTCAAATCCTTTCGGGAGAGCTGACCCCACACGAGCATGACGATACCTGCGAGGGTTGTGAGCGCTTCTACCAAAGAAGTCTCTGCACCTTCAGGAAACACGATGCCGAACTGATTGAACACGAGCACAACGATGCTGATAATTGCACCGATAGCTGTCTTAGAAATCATGTGTTTATTGCTAACTTGTAACGTCCTTTCCCCGCGCGTCGAGAATCTGTGCCCCGCCGTAGCGTAGGTCTAGTTCTGTGGCGATAGTCGCGTGCGCTTTCGTTGTGAAACTGGAAGCGTCGTGTCCGAGGAAAGAGCGGCTTCGATTGAAGCTAAAGGAGGGGAAGAAAATTCCGCACGATTAGACCGCGTTTCTTTGCGGCCGCTAACCACGCGGCGTGAGTGTAATTTGCCTTGAAAAGTCCAGTAGCGCTGTCGTTGCTCATGATGGAATTGGCTCCGAATATCCCGACATGGCCTGTCACATTTCCGACGGTCGCAAAAATCGTGACGCATCCAATCTGTGGGACTTTGATTTCACGGAACTGGTGGTGGTTTTCGAGTGTCTTTTGCAGGGTGATGGTGCTGAGGATGATGGGGAAGCTCGGAATGATTTTGGCGATGATGCGACTAGCGGCTTCACTACAGCCCCGTTCGTCTGGTGCTTTCTGTGAGAGGTCTTTCCCGAGGGCTGCTTTGGCGGCTGCGTATAAACGCTCAGGAGCCGTCTTCACGGGTTTTACAGGTGTAGGAGCCACAGGCGGTTTAGATGGCGCTACAGGGCTAATAGGTGCCAATGCGGGGCTTTCTACAGCTCCCTGTCCCTGTAGCTTGGCGATCATCTGCTTTAAAAGCACGATGACGCGCTGCATGAGTGAGATTTGGATAGCTTCGGTGCGCTTGGTGACATCGTAGCGTTTTGCCAACAATGGCTTGAAATCAGCCCAGCGAATTTTCTTTAAAAGTGGTTCGGCGCTGTCTTGTGCGAGGAGGTACTTGCCGTATTCACCACCGATCACCACGGTCCAGTGGAAGTCTTCGTGGGTGCCCTGTTTCCACCAGTAGCCATTCTCGTCAATGACGTTCCAGCCCACGGACACACCAACGGGGGAGTATTGCAAGGCATCCCAAATGGCTTCAGGCCCACCAACAATCGTGTCGTGTTTCAACTCAAACTCACTCCTAAAATCAGCGAAAGCGTCTTTTACAAACTGAGGAAGCGGCGCGTAGTACTCAGCAAACGATGCGATGTCGCGGAGCGAGGGCCAGCGGCTTTCAAATGGTGCTCCCTCAGTTCTCAGAATCTCTGCGTTCTTGTGGGGGTCGCTACCCTTAATTTTGTCGGTGCTCGTGTACTTCGCCATCGCACGCTGTGAGTAATTGCGCGTGAGGCCGTACTTTCGCTTGATGAGCATTTCGAGCGGGTCGAACGAGTTTATCCATCCACATTCAAAGGTGTCCCCCCACGGGTAGACTTGGATTTCTGTATTGGCAAAGGCAGACCAATTACGATCTGCTTGGAGGATGGGCGCGGTTATTTTGGAGGTCGCACCAAATACCCACGCTTGCGGGTCGGCAGAGGGGTCATGGAAAAAACCAATTTGTTTCTCCGTCACCGCACAATTGTATCACGCGGTCAAGAGGGGTCTCATGAAGCCTTCACGTCAAGCTACCACCCGCCACCTTCATCGGTCAGTGCGTAGTAGGGAACAGTGAATAGGAGCACGACACACAGCTGTATCAGCTTTGGAATGCCGATGAAGATGACGTTGAGCCAAAAGCCTAGCGTTTTGTTATCTGGGATTTGTGATGACATGCGTGCAAAAGAATGTCGCTCATGTCGAGATCGCGAGTATCAAAGAAGAAGGAGAGCAACCACATATTAAAACTGAAGACCCACAACGAGGCCCCCGAGAAACCCGATAACAAGTGGCAGGACAAAAATAGCGGTGAGGAGGAGTTTGGTATTACGCTCGTTCGGCATATCAGTCGTGTTCAGGACACTCGTGGTAGATGTTTCCGTGTGTGCAGTAGGTTGGAAAGAAGTACTCAAACGCAAGAAAGAGTGTGGCGAACGGCGCGACGATAAATCCAAGGAGGCCGATGAGAATATCCCGTATGCGGAGTGTGGGTTTCGGCTCAGGCTGGCGAAGCTGTGCAAGCGCACGTCCCAACTCCTCTCCGTCATAGATTGCTATTTTTGTTTTCATACCAAAAGCCTACCACCGAATCGGCATCGGTACAGTGAAGGCTGTGGATTACCACCAAAAGGCGACAAAGTTTCTGAAGGGTTCGGCTGCCGCGGCTCCTCCACCAAGTGTGCCATCCAGTTGAAAGTAAATATTCGAGGTGCCGTGATCAGAACAGCCCACAGCCCATGAGCCAGCGGGGTTGCCTTTGCCGCACGCGTTAACGCTCGTATTGGTGCCTGCGGGACCGACGTAGTTCGCGTTGTCGGTGGTGGTGAGGGAACGATTGAGCGTGAGCCAGTACGTGCCCGCTGCGAGGTTACAGGAGGCAATGGCCGATGAGGTCGTGGAGAACGAGGTCGTGAGTGGCGCGGGGTCGATGTTTGCGCCTGTACAGACCACCGCGTTTGGGAGGCTCGCACTTTGGTCGTAAATGAGCACGTTGAGGCCATCAGTTGGAGACCCTGCGGCTTTCTTTAATCGAAAGTACGCGGTGTCGGGCGTACACGCGCTCGCACAGGTAAACGGTGTGGCAATAATCCACTGTACGGTCGCGTGGTTTTTCGGAACGTTGAGGTTGAAGTTGAAAGCTGTATCTGAACCTGCATATGAAGAGCCGAGCACGACTGCTGAAGCGGTTGACGGGAGTAAGAACGCAAGGAGCAGCGCGGTAATGAGGCGCATACTACTGCGATGTTTGCGGGCCGCTAAATGTGCAATTCACTTCGGTGGGGGATGACGCGGGCGTTCCAAAATCCGCTGTAATGAGCGTGCCTTTTACGATGACGTTATTCGATGAAACGGTCTGTTGGCCGATGGTGGATGAGGCGCGAACCATTTGCATGTTCGTCGCTCCGTGGACGAGTTTTACATTGAGTGTGCCTGTGTTGGTTGAGCACCATACGCTGTTCACGGTCATTCCGTAAGGCGGGATTGCAAAACGCACAGTCGTTGTTCCTGTCCAAGCGGTGGTTGTTGCATATGGGATCGAGAATGCTTTGGTGGGAGTAACGAGTGAAAGTCCGCTTCCGTCACCAATGATCTGCGTGAGATTGACGGTCAGGTTTGTTGTCGAGGCGTTTACAACGGTCATCTTGTCGAGTGCTGCGGAGTAGGTGAACGCCGTTTCTGAGTTCAAACCATCGGCTGCGGTCGAGTAGAGAATACAGATGGTGCAGCCGAATGTGGATACGCCTGTTCCACCCTGTGCTACAGCGAGGTCGTTGGTGAGTGCGAGCGTGCCGATGGTAATACTGCCGAGGAGCTGTGCAGCGACTGAGGTGGTGGAGTGGCCGAGGCCCACGGCAGACCATGCGTTTGCTGAGGTCGTTGAAAACGAGAGGCCAACCGAGCGCCAGAAGTTTGCGCTTGTCGTGGAGAAGGCATTACCCGTGTTTTGCGTGAGGAAATAAGATGCCGATGTGGTGCTGAAAAAGTACCCCTTATCAAAGAGCGCGAGCGTGGTCGTTGAGAGGCGCGAATTGAACGAGGCCCAGTCAGCGGTTCCGATACAGCCGAGCACGGATGGGGTCGCTGTGTCGCAGTCGAAATCATCGCCCGTGCGCGTGAGGCCGTCCCCTGCGGTGAGGCTTTCAAAGATGTTCGCTGCCTTCCATGCTGCTGCTGAGGTGGTTGAAAAGAAGAACCCCTTATCAATCGTGGTGAGGTGCGCCAGTGCTGACGTAGTTGAAAAGGCGAGGCCGAGGGATGAGAAGTATTGAGCGGATGTGGTGGAGAACATACCGTCACCTGCGGCCGTGATGCCAAGCGACGAGGTCGCAACTGCTGTGAGGCGTCCTGCGGTGTTACCGAGTAGTACGTAGTTCGCGGGGACTGTTGATGTGCCTGTTCCTCCCTGTTGGACGGTGAGAGCGGGTGTTGCGCCCAGTGTGACACCACCGAAACTGAATAAGCCGACAACGAACGCGATGATAGAAGTGAGCATATTATCCAATTGCGTACACGTCGGACCCTACCTGTGGGGCAAAGTCGAGTGTCGCTGAAGTTCCTGTAATAGTAACACCTGCTGTATGGCGGTAGCTTGCCCCGTTCACAACAACGATAGATGGCTCTGAGGCAAACGTGTAGGTGGCATTTACGCCGTCGATGTCACCTGTCGCGGTCAATACCGCGAGTGCGCCACCCGCTGCTGAGATGGTGATGTCGTTGCGACCACTGGCGAGGTTGTGTGTGATAGCTACACCGCTTCCCGCGATAAGGTTGATGTACTGCGCAAGTCCCTTTTTGGTGCCGCCTATGTAGAGCCGTACACCAACAGGTGTTCCCCCGCGCCCAATGGGACGAGCGGCGATGACTTTCAGCTCTTCCTCAAGCTCTGGGAGGCCTTTGATAGCTGATTTATCGAGGCGGTCGTCACCTTCGAGGGTTTCGAGTTTGTCACGCAATTCAATCGGCGTGTCCATGATCGGGTCGCGTGTCTCAGGCATAACGATACGGGCGAGGACTTCTGAAACAATGCGGTCTTCGTCAGCGTCTTCACCATCGAAGTAGTCAACGCCTTTTACAGGGGTGTAGCCGTCGTTGCCGTTCTTGAGTGTTTGAACAAATGCCTTCATCTCTTCGAGAGTGACTGAGGTGTCACTGTCGAGTTTGGTTTGGAGCTGGGTGATGGTTTGAACGAGTGCGCGAATGTCTTCTTCGGTCTTTGCCTCGAACTTCTTGACGGTCTTTACGACGTTGGAAAAGGCTTCGACAAATTCTGATTTGGTCGATGCGTCATCGAGGAGCGCGAGGAATTTCTGTGAGGCTGTTTCCTTAGAGGGGGTTTCCATAGATAGAGTGAATTATCGCATGCGGTTAAACTCGCTTACGACAGCGCTCGCAGCGTCACGGATGTCGTCGATAGACATTTTGCTCCATCCGAGTTCGTCGATGAGGTCACCGCTTTCGATGAATACGTTGATGTCATCGCCTTCATTTGCGAGGCGACTGAGCTTCACGACTTTGCTTGGTGCGATTGTCTTCGCAATCTGTGCGGGGGTTTTCTTTGCCATTGGGTTGGCGATCTTGCCGCTCTGGTCTCTCCACGGGAGTTTTTTGACGTAATCCACGCCTTTTTGGATGATAGACTTTGGTGATGATACGGATGGACTGCTTGCTGGTGATGGGACTGGCTTCGCTTGCCCTAATTGTAGTGGTGGTGTAGCGTTTTCAGATATGTTCATCTTAGAGGTCGTATTCTTAGTCGGCTGCACCTTACTTGCGGGCTGGCTATTCAACAGGTCGCGTTGAGGCAGACTGTCCGCTGCATCGAACATCTTTTGAATAGCTCTGTTCGGGTTGTTGAGATACTTGTAGAACTCGGCGATGGCCTTCGATGCGACACCCGACGCGAACGATGCGGGATTTAGGGACAGAATACCGTTGACGATCTGACCGCCGCTGAGGATGTCAGTGAAATCAATGAGGCCTTTGACGTTCTTGCGTGCATCGCGGAGTGTCGCTTTCAATACATCACGCTCAATAGATTTGAGCGCACCGTATTCACCTTTCAATCCCTGATACCCAGAACCACCCGCGCTTTCAATCGCGTCATCGAGTGATGCACGGAGGTTGTTCACGATACCTGCGTCTATCGCTGCGCGGGATGCGGTGTCGTAGCTCGGATTGCGGTAATAGGCTTCAAGTGAGTTGTTGTAGTTTTGGATGATTGCCTGAGCGGTTTCGGTATCGAACTTCTTGTATCCCATTGGGCTGCCGTCAGCGAGATTGTTCTGTGCAAGACGCTGTTTCATGTCGAGCGCGTACTTGACCGCTTCAGGGTTCGAGAACGAGAGCGCTTCGTTGTTTGCCACTTCGTCGAGTACTTTTGCGAGCGGTTCTGTGCTGACGGTCGCTCCCTTTTCTCCTGCTGACTTTGCGAGGCTGTCGTACTTCGTGAAAATGGTCTTCTTCGTCTGCGTGATGGCGTCGGAGAGTTCTTGGAGGGTGCGTGGTGTCTGTCCAACAATGGTGTCTCCCGCCATATCGTTGAATTGGAGGTTATCTTTGTTGTTCTTGATGGTACGAACTGCCTGAACCACATCGCTGCGATAGCGGTCGAGTTTCGCGGGGGTCATCTTGGCATTGATGAGTGGCTTCACACCCTTCTCGTACTTCGTGAGGATGTTCGCTTCGATCTGTGCTTCAGATGTTTTCGTGAGGTTGTCTACAAAGGTCGATGCTTTGGCGGGAGCGACTTTCACTCCGCGTGCAATGGATGGCGTCGCAGCGAGACCCCCTGCGATGTTTCCGACATTCGCCGCTTCTTCTGCAAGACGTTGCCACTGAAGATCAGGAAGTGATGTGGCGAACTTTTGAAATGTCTTGGTATCGCTCGCACGGTTACTGAGGTCTTCGAGTGCTGTGCCAACTGGTTTGAATACAGGAGCAAGGGGAGAGAATGCAGTAGAGACTGCACCTGAGCCAACGTTGAGGATTGCATCGAGCTTGTCGCGTGAAGTGCCACCCTTCAACCCCTGCACACCACGCTTCACTTGGTCTACACCTGCATTGAATCCTTCCTTGATGTCGGCAGGGGCATTTGCAATAGCCTTCACACCGAGGCCAACTGCGGGAGCGTATGAGAGGGGATTGAGCGGCTTCTTTGCAACGGAGCCGATGGCGCTCCACGTCTTTGCGGCGACGGACTGTGGTGCAGCTTCGCCAACTGTTGAATATGACCCTTGTGGAAGGCTGTTGATGTTGAGGGGTGCTACCTCTTTGTATGAGCCTTTTGGAAGGTCGTTTATGTTCATGCTTCAGTCATGTTGCCCTGTGCGTCAACGTTGTATTTCTTACCGTTATAGATGACTTGCTTCGCTGGTGCGGAAGTCTGTGTAGGGGCTGATGCCTGACCACCAAATGCGGTCGGGTATCGTTCTCCAAAGTATTCTGCATAGGCATTCCCCGAGCTAACCCCGAGTGAGTTGAGTACCGCTGAACGTGCCGCCTGTTTACGGAGGAGCACTTCTTTGGTGTCACCGGGCTGGGCGAAGTAGGTCTTGCTGTCTGATTCGTATTCACCTGTAGGAATAGCTGCACCTGACTCCTTGCGGAGACGTGCTTCGGTGAACTGACGCTGAGCCTGTCGGTAAATTTGATTATTGGAACTCTGAAGAAAGTTCGGTGCGAATTGGAGTACCGCTTGATCTTTGAGCGACTTGCTCGCAATCCCTTCTTCGAGTGGTGCGATGGTTTCGAGAGCATCCTTGCCTCGAAGGTAGTAGCCGAGCACGGTCTTCTCTGCGCCTGTCGCCGCCTTCGCTGTGGGGTTCGCTGCTTCGGTATTCACTTTATTAGTCTGCGCCTTTGTGAGTGCGATGTCTGCTGCGATCTTCTCTGCGTCGAGGCCGTACCGCGCCCAGTCGATCTTTAGACTTTCTTTAGAGGCAAGGGTTTGCTGTCGCTTGTATTCGAGGTCAGCGAGCGCTGCGGCGGTTTCGTTCGGGTCGGTCTGGTACTTACCCATGAGGGAGTAAATCTTCGGGAGGTAGTCAGGGTCGGACGGGTCGAGTGCGAGGGCTTGATTGATCGCCATTTGTGCCCCTGCATCGTTGGGGAAGTTCTTTGTCGCTGCTGCGGCCATTGCCTGAGCGGTCTTATTGTCATCCTCCTGATTGTCGAGTGCTCGCTTGCGGTCTTCCTGCTGCTGAAGCTGTGCGGCTGCACGGTTCTTCTGCTCCAGTGAGTACTGGGGAGAGTTCATGATTAACTCTAAATTCTTTGTTTTTGCCGCGATCTGTTCACGCACAGGGTCAAAGCGCTGTTTCACCGCACGGTCTGCCATGTCCATTGCAGTCGTGAGGTTGCCTCGGGCTGCTTCCAACAATGAATTAGTGGAGAGGGCTTGGATGGCGTTGTTTCTGAGGGCTGCGGTCTGGTGTGGCTGGAGACCGCCAGCGGTGACGATTGCGCCGTTCTTCACCACGTCGTTCTGAAGCTGGAGTGGGATAGCAAGCGCTTCGTTCTTCAGTCCTGTGAGACGGGTCGAGAGGTCGTTCACCGTTTGATTGAGTCCTTCCACACCACGGGTCTTCTCTTCCGAGGCGCGTGCAGCGGATTCCCCATTTAACTCTGCGTAGAGTGCGGAGAGGCCTGTGGTTTCAGTCTGAGCGGTCTTTTCTAAGCCTGTCATTTCCATTAGCTGCGGCTGTCCGAGTGTTGGGACGGGATAGATCGGTGTTGGAGTCGGTGCTGAGTACGTCACCTGTGGGGTCGGAGCCATTGACGCTGAGGTGATGGCGTCGGTGTTCGGGCTTTCCTGCCATTTCTTATTGGGATTGACGTAAGGGGGCATGGTTTGTCTTATTTTAACACTAAAGCGAGTACGGCTACTAAGACGGCACCAATGATGATGCGGACACCCCATTTGATGTTGTCGTTGATCTGAGAAATATCGGCTTTCATTGAAAGGATGTCGTTACAGATGAGGGGAATACGCTTGACGAGAATGTTGGAGTCGCCATCGTGTGCAAATATCGCCTTCACCTCTTTGACGACCGCATCGGTAATATTTTTTGCTTGTTCATCCATACTCTACGCAGTCAGTCCTAAGTTGGTTAAAGCTGTTTTGATCTGCCCGATGGCAACCCGAGCGGAAATGTCGATAGCGTCGGTGTCTGATGTCCCCCCGCCTGAAGGAGCTGTAACGGCAGATTGGCGAACCACGGGTGTTTTGCCGTAAAAACCGAGCTTCTGAATAGTTTTGGTTCCGATTTTCGTACCACGGTCGGTGCCGAGTTCGACATCCATGAATAGTTTGTAGCGGTCAGGACCGACGAGCTGGTTGATGAGCCGTTCGAGGCGCTGCACCTGCTCTGTGAGGAGTTCAAATTCGTTCATATGAGCGATTCGAGCGTCTCGTATTTAAAGCCAAACGAGGTGATAATTGCCCCGCCTGTACTCTCTAGGCGAAATTCAAACTTACGACCGATAAGACCGTTGACGTTTATTTCACTGACGGTGGTCCCGTTTGTTGTTTCAGTGATGAGTGTTGTCCACGAACCTGAGAGCGAGCTATCTACGCGGTACTTCAGGGTAACAGTGGCGTCGTCTGGGAGAGGTAGGGTTGAGATGAAAGCTGTTTTGATCTGCTTCTTCTTCTCAGCGTCGATGGGGTCGATATTCGGGTTAATGAGACTCTCGTAGACCGATGTTGCTCCGTAGATGACAGCGAGGTTATTACCATTGGTGGTGTAGGTGAGTGTCCCTGCTGCGGTGTGACACATCGACACGAAATCCCCCGCGATAGATGCGGCGAGTACGCTGGTGTGGCTCCCGTTACTCGTTGCCATGCGCTCAATCTGCACGGCCCAGCGTCCTGACTTGGTACGTCCAACAGACCACAACCCGTAGTAGTCGGGGGCTGCACCGCCGTTGACCACGTCAATCGAGAAAAACAGACGGCCGTTGTAAACGAAGTTCACATGTGGATTGATGGAGCAGCTTGGTGCGGTGGCTGTCAGTCGGGTAGCAGAGATTTCTTTGATGAGGGTCGGTTCTGCGCCACCTGCCCACATTTTGATGAAAATTGAGTCGTGATCCTGCACTGAGCCTGTGGAATTGGAGGACATGCGGGAGACACCAACGAGTGCACCGTTGAGGTTGTTTAAGACTTTGAGCTGTCCTGCGCCCCACGGGATGATGTCGGAGACGGTCGCCAATGACGTATCACGGTCCCACAGAATGACGGAGGAGACGGTCGAGCTGCCGCCTTCACTTGCGGTCACCCCGATAGCGAGGAAGTCTCCGTAGTTGGTGAGCGAGTAGACGCGGTATCGCTTCGGGAGTTCGAGCGCAGTCAGCGCGACGCTGCCAAACGAGGTGGCATTTGGGCCAATACGTCCGATGAAGGTTTGTGTGGCGGTCTGGTACCCGAAATAGAGCATCTTATCCTTCGGATGCACGAAGCCTTGTGAAATGGTCGTAAAGGTCAACGCCTGACTGTCAGGTGAACTCCCGCCAGCGGGATTACCTGCGAACAGCAGATTCGTTGCAGCCCAGAACATGGAACGGACATTTCCCGCTTCAGGGTAGTCCACTAAGAACGCGGCGTCATCGTTTGCGCCTGATACGCGGAGTGCGGTCGATGCGGCCTGACTTGATACTTGTGTCCATACGTCGGATGCACCGTAGCCTTGTCGGTACCAGAGCCGAGCGAAGGTCGGGTTCGCGGCTTCAGTGCCGATGCCGTACATGATGCCGTCCGCTGCGGTGATGATGTTTTGAATGCTGGAATTGGTCGTACTCTCCGTGGTCATGCCTCGGAGCGGTTGGAGGCGCTTGGGATACGAGAGTACATCGAAGTGTTTGCACATCGAACACTCCCCACGCTGTCCATCGGTGTAGTCGTCAGCAAATCCACCATCGAAGTCTGCGATCTTGACGGTTTTCATGTGCGTTTCGCGACGAGGAGGCGCTTTATCCATCTGTTATTTGCGTCTGACGCACTGTACTGGATGGTGATTATAAAATTCAAAGCTGTGGTGCTGTCTTCCGAAGCAGTGCCGTCGCCCGTAGCGTAGATGACGTTGGCGGTCTCGGAAATGCCCCCGTGGAGGACGACATTGAATTTCTGTGTGCCTGTCGTTCCAGCAGAGCCAAGAAACATTTGTCCAAGAATACTTACGTAGTCGCGGGTCGCCCCGGGATTGATGACCACGGTCGCCACGGTCGTGCTCCCGTACTTGAACCGAATTGTCGCGGTTGCGGTGTTGATGATGGTGAGCTGCGAAGCGATTGTTCTGATGTCCACGACGCGAGACGTTCCAAGTGTATTCGCTGGAATTGCGACTGAGTAGACCGTTTCTTCAGCAGTGGACGATGCGCCAATACTGGCTTGTGTTGTGTCGTAGCTGATGACGGCAGTAGGGATGTTCGTGAGAGAACCAGCGTCAAGTGCTGGGAGTGCCGTTCCACTTGCGCGAACAATCTTTCCCGAACCCGCTGCACTTGATACGTCGTCAGCGGTTACATATTTGTTCGAGCTTGATGGCGTACCGCTCGTACCAACGAGGGCATCATTTTCACCTGTCGTGGGAACGCGCGGGTCGTTATCACCCACTGCGATAGGGTCAGATGCAGATGCAGGCGCAACAGAGACCTTGGTGACACCCTTGACGGTTGTGGACGCGTCTGCGGCAGAGGTTCCCGCATTCTCCCAGTGATCGGTGTCCCACGTCAGAATTTCGCCATTCGATGGCGCGGTGACAACAACATCGGTAAATCCAGTAGCGGTGAGTGTGTGCTTATGACCGGGGTTTACGCTCGCGGGGTTCTTCAGCTTGTAGTCGAGCGAGGTGGTGACTGCTGAGCTGTCCACCCCGACCTTCGCTTGGAGTGCTTCAATCGCATCATCTTCATTCGTGTGGTGCGTGACGTGACTTGGGACTGCAAGCGTATCGGTGGCTGTACCGCGTGTTGCATCAAGATTATCGAGTGAGGTCGGAAAGAGTGTAGTCATGAAGATTTCGGGAGATTTGTAAGGGATGTTGATGCTTTCGATGCATTACCCCACGCAGTCGCGGCGTTAACCCATGTAAATCGGGAGCTGTCCCATGTTGCCGTGGGATCAGCCCAGTGCGTAGCGTCAGCACGAACATTATTCGAGAATGTTGTGGCTGTCTGACTTTGGTTCGTGAACGTAGTCATAGATTAGCGGTGATTGATTCGTGCCATCGTCATACGTGCCGTGTCATCTTTATTGCGATGGCCGTAGTGTTTGACCAATTCCTTTTCTTTCCGGTCGATCTCAGCAAACAAAAGTGAAGCGTTCTGTTTCCCGTTGGCAATCGCAAAGTTGTATGCAACCCAGAGCGGAATGAGTTCATGGAAATGAGATGCAAAACCCGCCTCTTTCGTGGTGTCAGCCGTCGTGAAGTACGAAGCTCCACGCTGGTAGAAGAGCTTCAACGATGCTGCTTGGGAGTAGTTCGGTGTTGGGTAGAGCAATACAGATGAGCCGATGATGTCGTACTCGCGCGGTGCGCCCGCTGCCATGTTCTCTAGGGCTTCACCGTTGTAGTCTGCGGCATCCATTGGTTCGAGCGCGTACCATGTTCCTGCGCTGTCCTTCACATGCACGTCGAGGATTTTCAGGTGAGCGGTTGTGAGGGTGTAGTCCTGTTGTCCTGAGACGAGCGCTGCGGTTGCAATCGGTAAATCGGTGTTGTTGTTGTCTTCAAACTGCCAGCGGCCGTCAGCTTGGAGGATAAGCGACACCACACGATCAAGGGCGGTGTTCGCTTCAGCAGTCAAATCAGCAACGGGAAAGGATGAGCTGTTAGTCGCGGTGAGGAAGTAAACCTTATTTTTGATGTCAGTGAATTGCATGGTGATTTATGAGGTTGTTCTGAGAGCCGTTGCGACGGAAGCTCCCAGAACAGCCCCACAAAGGGGCTGTTGAGTTAGGCAACCAAGATGTCGAAGAGAACAGGAGCAGTCTTTGCCCATGCCTTGACCTTGATGTCGATGCGCGACGTGATGCCGACGCCCGATACGAGGCCCGGGTCCTTTTCGTCAACGACGATCTGACCGTAAGTTGCTCGCAAGATGCCGAGGTGTGCAACCTTCTTCACACCACCGAACAAGTGTCCTGCGGTGAGGAGGTTGGACTGGTAGTGGGTGACGCCCATGTAGTCGATGCCACCCTTCACCCCGTTCTTGAGTGCGTTGTCGGCTGTTGAGAAGCCGTTCGCCATCATGAATCGTGTGAGCTTCTCGAAGTCAGCAGGTCGCCAGACGATGAACGCACCATTGCGCTCAAGGAGAGATGAACCCTTTGCTTCGTGAATTTCACGGAGCATACCAGTGATAACTTCGTCAACATTCGTTTCCGAGATGTCGATGTTGCCAGCGGAACCGCCGATAGCTGCATTGTCGAAGTCAGTAAACTGTGCGTGCTGTGCGTAGATGTACGACTCAATCTTTTCATTGAGCATGACACCCATGTGGTCTGCCGACTCCATCTGCGAGACGTAACCAGACTGCGCGAGGTCTGCGCGGTCGATTACTTCTGAGATGAGGAATGAAGCGTCAATAACGACAGTTTCGTCAGTCTGTGCAACCGCTGCCGAGGTGTACGCCGTGTAACGCGTGAGGGTCTGAATAGACGCATCCGTGCGGTGCGGGTTGTGGAGTTCTCGCTTGTCGGAGATGTCCACCTTCATAAAGTCTTTCCACTTTACGACTTCGGACAATCGCTCCTGTACTTTCGCGGCGAAATCTTCCTTATAGATAATTGAAATAAGCCATTTCTTAGTGAGTATTGTCGCAACTCACATTCGAGAGACCTATGAAATCACTGACTGATCGGTGAACTGGTTTCGGTTTTTGATCTGTGCAGTACGAGCTGCAATGACTTTCCGTGCCAGTTCGGGATTGTTTGTTGGGAGTGACCCCGGAGTTCCGGGTTCTTTCGCCAAGTAGTAATCCACGTCATCCCGTGATTGCTGACCTGCGCGCTTGCCGTTCTGTGGAGCGGCGTCGCGTGCGGCTTTGGTATCTCGAAGGTCTTTGAGGTCGTTGAGGAAGTGCTTGTTTTCCATGATGTCGAGCAATTGCTTGCCGTTCCCCATGTACTCTTTCACGAGTGCCAGTTCGTCGCTTCCCTTGATGCCATCGGCTCGAAGGAGCGCCATCTGACCGTATGAGAGGTCGCCTTTCTTCTTCGGCTCCTCGTCTACGTCTTCTTCTGCATCCTCGTCCTTGAAGCCGTGCTTCTTGTCCAACCGCGCAAGTTCTCTCTTGAGGCGGGACCGCTTTGCTTCAGGGGTTTCGGGTGCTTTCTCAGTCTTCTGAGGGGTAGGTTCGACTTCAGTCTCTACCGTGTCGGTTTCAGTTGTCTCGACATCAACGTGTTCAACTTCTGACATATGTTGAGAAAAGTATTAGTCACTTTTAGGGAGTGAGAACCCGTTAACTCAGCTGTTCAAGCGACGCTGAAGAACGCTACTGGACCACTTCAAAGACTGCCTGACAGGTTCCAGCGGGGCTGAATGTACCGCCACTTGCTGAACCCATCTTCGCGACAATCCACTGGTTCGGACCGATGATCGCGGTGTACGTATCGAGCGCGGTTGAGGTTGCGTTGAGGACAACGTTCACTGACCCTGCGGCGAATGTCTCACGCGCGAGAACCGTCGTCGTAGAGAATGCGGTGAGTGATTTCGCGAGTTCTACGAGCGCGGCACTGGAGGTACTCGTTCTGAAGTAGACCGATGCTGACTTGAGTGTGGTTGTTGCAGCTGGTGTCTTGAATGCACAGACCGTCGTTGTTGCAGTCTGCAATGCGACACGGCGGTATTCCTGTGTCACACCGTTGACCGTGATGTATGCGGTTGAGAAGACCGAGCCAGCAGCGCCGAGTACGGTTCCTGCATCCTTGCCATCCTTGCCGTTCTTACCATCCACACCGTTGCGGCCTGCGATACCCTGTTCACCCTTCGGACCCTGTGCGCCCGTGTCACCCTTTGGACCGATGGCACCACTGTTATACGCAACGAGACATGCACCGATAGATGCGATGACTGCGAGTGCGATAAGGGAGTTTTTCATGTTATTTTTTTTTAGATTCCTTCTTTACTGGTAACTTTTCGACCTTCTGTACTTGCTCATGCTTGTCTATCAAGCGGGGGAGCTTCGATTTTTGTAGCGACATACGAATTAGTTAGTCTCAGTCACCGTAATGAGCTGAGTGGCATACGAATAAATTTTTAATGCGTCGCAACCATTCACGCCACCGTCATAATCGACGGTGGTGGATGCTGCTTGGAGGTGGCCGAATGAGCCTGTTGGTGTCTGACCGAACTTTTCGGTGAATGTAATCATGATTGGTGATGCTCCTGTCGTGATCTTGCGTGATGCACAGGTCGTCGTGCCGAATGCCTTGAATGCGGTAGTGCTGACCGTGAGGTTGGTGGTCGTCCCCACGGTTGCCCGAAGTCCTGCGGGTGCGGCTCCAACAACTCCTCGTGTGTTCACGCTGAAGATAGCAACTGCGGTGAGTGCGATCAGCACAATGAGTGCGGCGATAGTAACGTTTGATTTTGTCATAGCGTAATTATAACGCACTAGAGCGCGGGGTTTTTCGGCTTCTTTGTCTCTGCGGGCGCTTGGACTTCGTCGAGGCGATCAAATGCAGCCTTGAGGAAGTTCAGCCCGTGAATGGTGGCGCGAATCTCCTCCCCGATCTGCTCGTTGCTCTTAGGAAACTCATTGATGAAGGGGACGAACGCCCAGTTGCTTTCGTTAGGGGTCTTACCGCTCTGAATGGTCCCCTGCTCGTAAATCTGTGCAAGAAGCACCTTCTTTACGGCGTCACGCATCTGCTTATTGCTGGTAAAGGCGATGACAGAGGCTTGCTCTACGTCGCTCAAGTAATCATGGCTCATGCAACTGGTTGGCTAACTTGTAATGGTTGCTGCTGTGGTGGCTGCCCCTCCATAGGTGGCTGTGTCATTTGGTCCATAGCTGCCTTGCTCATGGCCGTAAAGCGGAAGGGAGAGAGACCACTGGCCTCTAACATGTCGTTGAATGACTCGGCTGCCCCCGGAATTTGCATGGTCATGACGAACCCTTGCGGGTTGGCGAAGATTTGCCGCCACACATTGCCGAGCTTGTCAGCCATGCCCGCGAGGTTCTTTTGCTTCCCTGCGATGTTCACATCAACGTCAACGGGCAGGTCTTTGAGATCATCCTTGAGGAGTTTGAAGAAGCGCTTTGACCCTCCTGCGGTCAGCCAGTCATCCTTGACCTTCTGTTTCAACTCTTCAGTGGCTTGCGGGTCGATGTCCCCACCACTCAATACAATCTCAGTCTCAAACTCGTGTGCCGCTTTCTTTGAAAGACAATCCGCGATGTACTGGAGTTCTTCGGTCGTACACTCTTCAACAAACTCCTGTTCGTCATTCATTTCCACCACAAGGTCGCCCAGTATCCAATCACGGTACTGCTCTCCTAAGTGGGTCGCGAGCTTTCCCTTGCGGTACTCATGCGGGCCTTTGCCTTGATACGTCACCAGTTCTTGGAGCTTGAACGGGGTGCCAGCGGTCGGGTTCTCTCCGAGCTGTGCGTCACTCGCTGAGCCGATGCCCTGTGCGTGTTCTTCCCATCGTATCGCCGCCTTCTCAAAGAGTGGAAAGTTGACGGCACTGTATTCAAATCCTTTCGCGGTCTTCCCTTCACCCACGACGAGCCACTCTCCGTTCTCCATGTCCGTGAGCTTGTTCTTTGCGGCAAAGGTTGCGTCATCGGTGACACCTAAGACCTTCGAGACTGCATCCAACATCCCTTGAATACGTATCTCGTCGTAGTTGGTCCACACCTGTGCCTCAAAGAGTTCTTCGATACCGCCAAACCCGCACGCACGGCCAAAGATCGGGTCACGCTTAACCGCCTTGTACTTCTTCGGGTCACCCTTACCGTGGTAGAGGGAGATACCTGTTTTGTCCCCGTTCTCTGCCGAGTAGTAGGTAATCATGTGGAACTGCTGGGTGTATTCGGTATCAGCACTCTCCGTGAGGTCAGCGTGTGGGTCGGTCTCCCATATCTTCGGGAGCATCCCGTCAAGTTCAAAGGCTTCGATGAACTTTCCGGGGGTTTTGTTGACGATGCCGTTGGCTGTCTTCTTTTCAGCACGGGCCTTCCAAATCACTTCGTCAATGTTCTTCCACTTCCCCTTAAACTCTTGAAGCTGTGCAGGGCTGTATTCATGGCGGATACAAATAGGCCCCGAGAGGACATCTGTTTGGTCACAGAAGGCAATGGACTGGAGCGGGACAACTTCAGGAGCGACTTTGTTGACGTGCTTGGAGAGCCAGAGGCCAAAGTCACAGTAACTTTCAACCCCTTCGTCAATGAAGGTATCGAGGTTGTGCTTCCGCGCCCACTTCGGATGGTACTTACGGGTGAGGAACGATTTGTAAAAGTTCTGACTGTCGTTCACGAACGGTTCAATGTCCTTCACGTCAAATCCAGTGGCGACGTGCTGCAACGTGATGATGCGACGAATGATGTTCTTGTACGGTCGTGTGCCGTCGTTGGCTCCCTCGGTGAACTTACTATCACGGTAGAGGGTTGAGCGTCGGATGTGGTCGTACATCGACCACTCGTATCCATCGGATACTGTTACCTTCCCCGTCTTGTAGTTGGCTTCTTCTGCGCGTACCCAGTCAAAGAGGTTCATTTCAAAAGGAGTTTAAGGTTCGTTCCTAAATGGGTCGCATACATGCGGTCTTTGAGGGTGCGACGAGCAAAGGCAGCACGACGCGTGAGGATGGAGGTTTTGCCATCGTGTTCGAGTTTGAAAATAGCGCGTGCGGTGAGCTTGGGGACATCGAGACCTAAGATCGCTTCGGTCAGATCATCAGCGGCAGAAATGTAATCCACGCGTGCCTGTGTGAGCGTGACAACGAATGCAGGGGTGGTCTTCTTGACCGCTTTTACTTTAGCCACAGACATATTCTATCACGAGTCAAATGGCGTTGTTCTTAGGTCGATTACGCGTTGTCCTGCGGTACAGGTAGTCAAGCTCTGCGTGGTTGGGTGGTTGCGCAAATCCCACCATTGCAGCAGTCGCGTCGGCTACGTCATCGTGCACACCCTTTGGAAAGCGGAGGAGTTCTGTTTCCAAGTCAACACATGCACCCTCTAAGTGATAGACCGCCTGATTGAGGTAGCGGGGAATGAGCGCACGAATACGCAACTCTTTCGAGGTCTCCTGGGTTTTGATCGTGGAAATAGGGAGGAAGATATTACGTTTACGACACTCCTCCTCAATGAAGGGTTTGATGACGATGGTGTATTGGCTGTGCTTGTCCAAGATACCCATTTGCAGGTAATTGTTCTCACGGTGGAGCACGAACAGGTAGTCGATGAAGTCCTTGGGTGAGAGCTTGCGGCCCCACGCTCGTAGATTCCACCGATTTGTCCCATCCACACGGTTATCACAAAAGCCGATGTTGTCAGCTGTCTCCTTATCACTGAACGCGAGGTCGATGGTGAGGTAGCGGTTTAATCGTTTCTCATTGAGATCAGCTTCAGAGCGATACTGAAAGAAGTCCTTACGGAACTCCTGACTCTCACTGTCGAGTGGGTTGCCCTGATACAACGCTGACCAGTCATACGAACCAATATCACGCTTGGTGCTCTCAAGGATGTCTAATGAAAAGTGGTCAGCCCACAGTGCATCCCCGCGCTTACGATACTGTTCGTCTTCGGTCGCAATGGCAGGGAGGTGTAAGACTTCCCACTCTGACGCGTTCTCAGAGCGGAGAATACGCCCTACAAGGTCGTCGTCATGCCATCTCGTAAGCGGAATGATGATCGCGCCTTGCGGAGACAATCGAGTACGAGCAACGGATGTGTACCAATTCCACGTACTCTCACGAACGACCTCACTCTCTGCGTCCTGTCGGTTCTTTACAGGGTCGTCAATGATGAGAATGTCAGCGCCCTTACCAGTGGTAGCTCCTCCGACACCAACTGCGTTATAGGCACCACGCCCATTCGTATTCCACTTACCTTTAGCCTGACTGTCTTCAGCGAGTTCAACACTTGGAAAGAGGTGGTGGTACTTCTCCCCCGCGATGATGTTACGGACCTGTCGGCCGAAATCAGTTGCGAGGTCTGCCGAGTACGAGGCTTCGATGATGTTCTTATCTTTGTTTCTGCCAATAGCCCACGCAGGAAACTGGACGGAACAGAGTTCTGACTTGCCGTGACGTGGTGGCATGACCACGATGAGGCGCTTGAGTTCTCCACGCTCAACACGCTCAAGCTTCTCCGCAATGAGTTCGTGGTGCCAGTTGGTTTTGTAGTCAGGGAAATTGAAACAGATGAACGGGAGGAGCTTGCGTCTCGCTAACTCTCGTCTCGCTAATTCCTTACGCGCTTCTCCCTTCGATGATTGCTTGGAGTTGTTCATTCGACATTTGATCTAGCTCCGATGGGTGGAGGTCCTTACCGTCCTTTCCTGTGATCTCTTGCTTCTCTACGTAGCCGTGTTTCGAGAGTAATAACTTGGCGCTTGTTGCATTGAAACGATTAGAGAGTGCGCCATCGACTAGCTCTCCCTCTTGTGCAGCCAAAATATCTTCAATGATGTCCGAAAATTCGGAGTGATCTTTCGCCCAGAGATACACAGTGGAACGAGCAACGCCTAACGCACGGGCTAGATCGGCTACCTGTGGGATAGCGCGACGATCTGCGCGAGGTGTAGCTTCCCAGTCTTTTAGGAAGGCTTCAGCCTGTTCTACGACTTGTGGGCCGTAATCGGTGGGTCGGGCCATATAGCTCTAGTGTACCACCTGTTTCTTCGAGCACTCCCAACACCGGCCATTGTAGGTGATGGTGGTTGGTTGTTTACAGTCTCTACAGTGGTAGGTCATTGAAGATTGATAAGGCCTCGTACTACCCCCATCGTGAGGTCATGTGTCGCTGTGTCAGTGTTGCGCGCTTCTCTAATCTGTTCGAGTGAACCCGCAGTATTAAGCAAATGGAGTATACGTTTCCGCTCCCCCTCCCTCACTCGCTCTAGCTCTGTCTCTATGTCATCAACGAGTGGTTTGAGGTCAAATTGTCCATCTATAACAACGTCGGTTAGTCCCGCGTCATAACGTACGTAATTCCAGTTGTTTCCAGCGGGGAAATGCTTTCTGATTATCTCTTCGATGCTCATGCCCCAATTCTACCAATCCCTCGCCAGTGGTCTAGGAGGTGGTGTGGATAGAGCCGATGACAGGATAGTCACGGTCGAGTGTGCCGTTCTTCTTAGCCTCGTTATAGCGAGTGATGCGGTAGAGCATTTCTGTGTCGATCTCGCGCCACATATTACTGGCAACTCACACAAACATTTAAAGATTCATCTTCAGGGAAGTCTTCTGGTTTTACTTCAGCCATGTCATCAATTCTAACACCGCGTCTCTCATTTGCATTGAGGTGCGGGCACGTTCTTCTAAAGCGTCATATTCATCACGTCCAAGCCACTCAACCATGAAGGCTTTGTACTCGTTGTTTTGGTGGCGCTCCCATGCGGTATGACAATCACGACACAGAGCGATGCAGTTCTTCGGGTCAAAGCGAGTTCGCTTCATATCCCGCCGCCAATAATGAGAGTTGTCTAAGCCGATGCCTGTGCGCTTACACCTGCGGCACATACCGTCACGTTGGCGAATCCACATTGAAAACTTACCATCGGCGGTCTTTGTTTTTAGCGGCGTGACCTTAAAGATTTTTACTTGGTCTGCTTTTGAGAAGCTCACAAAGAGTAGCGGCAATTCGAGCACAGCAGTGCTTCGTTCGGCGCTAGAAAGATATTGGTTCCGACCTTGCCCTTAAACCCACAGACAGAACACTTAAATGGTGAGCCTTTTGGGTGCCATTCACCCCGCATATCTTCGAGCTGAATGGGAGACTTAATCATCACTGAATTATAGCGTGAAATGAAAAGAGGCCCGAAGGCCCCTCGTCTCATTTGCTTTTGATCTTCCCGCTTCCATTGCAGCGGTCGCATGTCCTCACGTTATTTGGACTATCCCCTGTAGTCCCTTTTCCTGAGCACTTGGGGCACATGATTTTCACGTGGTCCCCGTATACATTCCCCTTCCGACCTTCAATCGACATGTGCAATCTCCTTGTTGAAACGCGAGGAGACTAGCAGCTACTTGGGGGGAGGCAAGTCGTTTACGTTGAATTGCCTGAACTCGCGAGCCGTCATCGGGCTACCTTCGTAGTATCTGCCAAACGCGTACACGAAGGGTGTGTAGGTCGGCATGATGTTGCCTGTGACTTTGCACTTACGGTGGTCGGCGGGTTCTCCGAGGAGAAAGCCGAATGATAACCAGAGTGCAGGGGGTAAGCAGCCGAGTGCTTCATCGTATCGCTTCTCGTCGATCTCTTTCCACATGCGGACCTCCTGTGTTGTGTCCGCAGTGAATTGTACCAAGTAGAAACCCCACCATTTGCGGTGGGGTTATCGCTTTGGGGCTGTCAGACCCAGTGGCCCAGACAACGCGGCGCATCGCTGACACGAGCCGTATCCGCATTGCTCTTGCAAGTGGGCAGCGAATTACGACGCGTCTCGTTTTATTTCCACGATGTTTTCACCACGGAGTGAAACGGGGACAATGAAGTCAACGCATCCGATGTAACCGAGCAACTGCCCGCTCTCCATATCCCACACAGGAACGGCGATGGTGCCTTTGAGGACACCCTTGTTGGCGTAGCCAATCCCCGCTCGTGCAGCGATGAACGGGTCCAGCCCTGTGACTTCTACGGCAGGATGATCTGCTTCTAGGCCTTCGAGTGGCTTGAAGCCGTTTCGTTCGTCCTGAGGCCGTTTAGAGGCCAATGCGGGGCTGTTAGGCTTACTCAGCCAGTCTGCCGCTTCCTTCAGTGACAGCTCTTTGACGTGCGAGACGAGCGAGAGAATGTCACCGCCAGCTTTTGCCGTGTGACAGAACGCAATGTTTCGGTCCGTGTTGACGGCTAGGTTGTTCTTGCCGCCGCACTTGGGGCAGTCGAGTTTCAACTGCGCCTTACTCCCTTGCGGAATGGCAACGCCCAACAGTGCGAGGCATTGCGTGATGGTGATTTCGTTCTTCAGCTTTTGGAAATCAGGCATCTGTTTGCTCCTTTTGTAACTGCACTCAGTTTACCATTAGGAGTGCGCGGATTTGTGCAGCCACGCGTATTGCTTCCGTCTTGGTGGAATACCCTTTGTACCCTCTTCTCACACCGCCGATCATTAACCTCACAAACCACTTGCGTGTGCGTTTATGAAAGGTAACTCCCGCGCCTTGATGAGAGCGGTTGACGTAACTCCGCTCTCTATTTTCTGTAGGGGTTAAGGCCTGTAGGTTCTCTATGTGGTTATCGTCCCGAATAAAGTTTATGTGGTCGATCTCATAACCGTCAGGGATTTGGCCGAAGTGGAATATCCATATAAGTCGGTGCACGGGATGCCAGCGTTGGTGCACCTTACATTTCAAATAACCCTGTGATGTGGGACCACCGACAAGCCCACCTTTTCGGGCTTGGCCACGGTCAATTCGGTTCAGTAAACGGCCCGTCTTCTTGTTGTAAGTGAAGAGCCTACGTAACTCTTTCTGGTCTAAATCCATTTCTCATGCGCGTTACGGACACCCGCTTGCAAGAAGGTGTCCACAACGTGCTGCAAGCTATTAATGAGTGAAGTGTATCACGCGCTATACTTATTCACGGCAAACCCGCCGAGGAGTATCAGTCATGTCAGGTCGTAGACCCGATTACACAGTCTCAGTCTCCCGCAAAAACGGTGACAAGAATTTCTATACGCAGATCGGCAGCGCGTGGAAGGTGGCGAAAGATGGCATCTCCATCGAACTGCAAGCCCTTCCCGTCGCTGATGCTGACGGCAAAACAAAGTGCGTCCTGTTTCCTGTGCAGGACCAATAACAAAAAGGCCACCCGTTGAGGTGGCCTCTCTGTATCCGTATGACTTGCCTTATGATTGTACTTCAGGCGTTCTCCTCGTCCAAGTGCGCTTTACCTTCGGCTCAGTCTCTCCAATGAGTGAGGCGATCTCCTTATCGGTTGCGTCTTTGATTTCAAGTAATTCACGTAGCCGTTGCAGCTTCTTTTCCATGTTCTCCTCCGATGTTGAATGGGTCTAATCCAGCTCGTAGCCAGTCACGTTGAAAGATACGTGCGTCAGGCGGTCGTATCGCACTCCCTGTGTACTTACATTGGTAGCACTTCCCTCCTTTGCATCGTGGACACTCGATGGACTCTCCGCGTGAGAGCGGTGAAAAGGTTTCTTCCGACTGAAAGGCCATCAACTCCCGTATCGGTTCGGGCATCTTTCGCATCTTAGAAATGATGTCGTGCATGTGGCCCTCAGAGGTGGTGACCGTCAGAACTTTGAAGGGGCTTTCTTTGATGCCGAAATGCTTCTTGATCTGTGCCAGTCCCGTCTCAATCTTGCGAGGCTTGTCCATGAATGACGTCCCCGCCGATGAGATACGTTCGGTTGGTTCACTGCGCATGTCCCACTCGCACAGGAACATCTCGCGGTGGTCGGGATAGATCGCACCAAAGAGATCGTCAGGGATGTAACTATCGGTGCCGAGGTCTACTCGGAGCGGGCTTCGCTTACTATCGAAGTCCATCCGCTCGAAGAGTTCGTACTTTGAAACGTAGGTGATGCCCGCTTGTTTCAGGCCTAACCGAATAGACCCGAGCGACTGGGAGCCGACGTAGTTGTGCCAAAAGGCATGAGGCCCTGAGTGTCCTAGTTTCTTTCTGAGCATTGCGTGCCACGGGGTAATACGACCGTAGGCAATGAGGAGTGAGATACCATCCTCAGTAATGTCGTAGATGGTCCCCTTGTAGTTCTTGTTCTTACGATACTCCTGCGCCTCGGGTTTGAAGATGTAGGTGTAGGGACGCGAGGCCAGCGTGTCTAAGCGTTTCGTGGTTATCTGCTTGGTCTTCGTGGGGTTGAAATACTCGTGGAGAATGCTCGTGTCACACGCGCCCACATCGAAGATAAATTCCAAGTAATCAATGTCACGCGCCATCGTGACGATTTTGACGGGCGTCTCCCGCACATCGAATTTATAGTTCTTTCCCATAGGAGGGATGTAACGCAGTCAGTGCCAGCGTCAACGTGAGGCCTATTATACCCTGCCGTCATATGTGGCGCTTTGCTACCACTCGCGGAACCGAGGAGACAAAGGATATTTTGGGCGTGGTGGCCGCTCCTCCACCGCTTCTTCCTCTACCACTACAGGCGCGTAGCAATACCGCTCTCTAAAGTACTGCTGACGGAGTGCGATTTCTCCGCGTGTGAGCTTGGGGTGGTTCGCACTATCCACAAGGGGGATTTTGAGTGTGACGGCTTGGGGGGTAACATCTCTTACATATGCAGCGAATGAACCAGTTGGTAAACCGCGTAAGTGCTCCGTTGTCGCCCGAAGACGTGGCGCTAGTGCAGGAGCATCTTCGTCGGAGTTTGCCATTCTTATCCCGCAGTTGGATAAAGCGTCTAGGACGTTGGCACTTTGGATTTGAGGTAAACGCTGGTGAGCTGCGATAACCTGAATGCGCTGTGACCTACATTCATCTAAAATGCCAGCTAGTTTTTCATCGCGGGCAATTACGGTGTGACACTCATCCATGTAGAGGCGAACGGGGTTCTTATCCTCGGGCTTCCTGTTGCTTCTTTGATCTGCGGCTGCGCGTATCATCGCAATAAAGAAGCGTCCAAAGAACTCAGCGCCCGCGTCGTCCAATAACTGTTTTGAATTGTTGATGAGGTAAATGTGCTGGCTATCCATCCACTCCGTCATGTTGATCTTCGTAGTCGGAGATTTGAACATCTCTCGGAGCAAGGGAATGGAGGTGGTGAGATCACGAATGCGCCAGAGCAATTGCTGCTTGGTGTCTTTGTAAGTCGCGCTGTCGTACTCGCCTTTGTAGAAAAACTCCTGATCTTCGATGTCCAATTGTTGGATAGCAGCGTCGTACTCTTTCCAGCCATGCACTAAGAAATGTCTGAAGGTTGCAAAGGACGCGTTGGGGACTTTCTGTAAGACGAGAAAGATGGAACGGAAGAGGGTTGACTGAAGCGCGGTGGGTTTCGTCTCCATCAATGATGAAAAGAGATATTCCAAAAAGGCAACGGAATGTGTGGAGGTCGCGCCGATCTGCAAGGGGTTCAAAGCAAGGTGCGGGTCAGGGTCAATTACCACTACTTGTTTTTGCAGTTTCAAATCTTTGATGGCGTTGATGAGATCGCCTTTGCTGTCCAATACAATGATGGAGCCGTTCGTTTTGGCATCCATGAGAAGTTGGTGGACGAGTAAATTTGTTTTGCCCTTGCCCGCAGGCGAACAGATATACCAGCCCAAGTCCCGTTTATCTTCTAACTCAAAGGGAATGCGCTGCTCGAAGATTTTCATGAGCGGCGTGTCTTTGACGTAGTTGAGGTAATCCCCTTTGTATTCGTCGAAGTCTCCGAGTTTGTCGCCGTTTTTAATGAGTTTGGCTTTGAGATTGGGACAGTCATTGTTCTTGAAAAAGTGAAAGACCACAAACTCCACTATCCCTTTCGTGCTCGGGAGCTTCTGGGTATAGCCCGTGTTGTATTTCGGGAGTTCGTCGATAGTGTCCTGAATAAACTTCGTGACTAACGTCTCTTCGAGGTCCTGCTCTTCTGCAACGGGTTCGATTTCCTTTACCTTGTCCCGTTCTTTCTGCTCAATCTTGCGCTCAATCCGCATCACGAGGTTGGAGATCAGGACAAAGACGTACATCACCCCGCTCACCGCCATCGTCAGAAGCGAGACGGTGAGGATGACGAGGTTCCACAGCATCCGAAAGAAGTCAGAGATCGACAACGCGTTTTCCTGACGGCGTGGTTGCCGACACGTACGATTTGATCGTGGGTAAAATCTTCTTTTCTAGTAATTCCGCAAAGTCATTCGCTTCGCGGGCGTCGAGGAACGTCACCGCAAAGTTAGGCTGTGCGAAGTGGGTGATCGTGTAGGAGATCGTATTGTCACCCCCTGCCAGCTCCATCTCGCGGGGAGTAAGCTGGGCGTGGTGGACGTGGGCCACGCGCTCCCAGAGTTGGGACTTCGAGAGTGCCGCCTTTTCCTCGTTCGTAAAGGTGAGGTGGGGATACACGCTGTAAATGGTCTGTGTCTCTTTGGAAAAGAACCCTGTTTTTACGGTCTGTGTAACTTCTTTGACTTCAATCTCTGCTCTCATGTAATCGCTTTCTGAATGAATGAGTTGTACTCGTTGGTAGAGGGAATAAGCCCCTCGTACTGGGCCAGTGTCACCGCGTCCTCATGAGTGCAACTTTTGCCCGCCTTGTCCATGAGTAAGCACAGCTGACGCATTTTCGGGTCTAACTCTGCGAGGGTGTTCACGCCAGCCATCAGGCGGTTCTCCCGTATAAGTACGGAGTGAAAGGGACGGGCGTAGAACCCAAAGTCAGGAATGACGATCTGTCCTTTGAACTGTCTGATAAGCAGCGAGCCTAAAATGAACGCGTCAAAGTCTCCGATCTCGGAACGGTTGAGACGGGCCACAATCGGCCGTGATTGAAATGAAAAGTTCGGCTCCCCGCACAGTACCTTTCTCAAAATAGGTGAGATCAACAGGTCGCCAATGGTCGCCTGTGCCTCCTCGTCCTCGGTGTCGAGCTGGTCGAGGCGCGTAGTGGTAAGTAAGGCCTTCGTGAGTGCCCTCTTCCCGTTACGCACGGTCAGGGTGTCTTTCCCCTCCGTACCGTAGACCGTCTCCGCAAACTCACGCGCTCCTCGGTAGCCGAGTTTCTTCAGGGGATTGAACGAGTGGATGGTCGGGTCGAACACGTCACCGTCAATCACATCGTCATTGATGAAAAGGAACCCGCGAGTGCGCGGAAAGACTTTGGGAGTTAAACCGATTTGGAGGTAATTCATGGGCCGAGATCGCGGCGGTTTTAACTCGCATCGTGACAAGTCCTGACGCGCAGGGAAATCGGCCACAAAACAAGAGCTGTCAGCGGTAATTATATCGCGGCTCTGGTGGCATCGTAGAAGCACTGTCGAAAACCGTCGAAACGTGTAAAAACCGTGTCAAAGCAGTGTAGAACTGTCCGTCACGGTTGCGTCGGTCATCCCGTAAGGGGGACGACTTCATTGGACTGCCGCAGCCCACCAGCCTCGTGCGCCTGTGGGGTGAGCGATAGGGAGATTGAAGACGAAGGATGAAACAAGGCTATAGGACAATGAAGTCGTCCCGTGTCGGGCGGCGCAACGTGACGGAATCGTTACCTTTTTCCGCTAGGAATGAGCACTGACAAGGCTTGGAACGGTCGCGATAGCGGCCAGTATACCTGTAAACGAAACGGGCGGGGTTTGGATGCCCGCCCGCGCTCGTTAAGAGCCACCGTGAGTAGTACGGCCTTGTAGGAGTCGGGTGATTTCCTCTACGCGGTAGCGCACGATAGCGGAGCGGAGAGAACCAATCTTTATAGGATTTAGAAACCCTGCCTCTTCGTACCGTAGAAACTGCGTATTAGAAACATCAAGCCCTAACTGCCTTACCTCATTGCGCGTCACAAGCTCTTTCATGTCGGTCACTCCGTTAGGAGCGGCCACCCCATGGAAGGGTTTGCTAGCCGAAAAGTTTTAGCAGATATTGCTCGTAATTGTCCATCGCCTCCCGCATCTCAGAGAGGTACTTGTGCTGATCATAGATGATCTCAACATCGGTCTGAGCGCTGATGTGGTTAACGAGGCGCTCGGCAATGTGGGGCGGGGTTTTTATCCTGCCGTGGATGGTGCGGAACGAGCGTCTAATATCGTGAACCCGCCAGTTTGAAACTCCCGAGGCTTTGTCGATGGCAACTTTACTCTTGCTCCATCCTTGGAATGGTGAAGCTCCAGTGCCGCGAGCGGGGAATATCAGAGCCTTCGTCGTAGAGCCAATAGCAGCCTGAATAAGTAATTCCGTGAGTTCGCCACAAGGGAATGTGTGCTCTCGCCCGTTCTTTGTCACTTCGCTCGGTAGACATATGGTTTGTTGATTGTGTGAATAGTATTCGGGCCGCAGTGCCGCAATCTCCCCTTTGCGTTGGCCCGTCAGGATAAGCAGACGGATGATCGTATGGTAAATCGTAGGGGTTTCTGTCGCCTTCCACAAACATTGTAGCTCGCTGTCAGTGAGGACGCGAGCACGGTGCGCGACTTTGTGTTGCGAGAAACCAATAGTGGGATTGTCTGAAATGTAGCGGCGTTTGTGCGCCCATGTGAAAAAGGTCTTCGCGTTCTGAAGGGCGTGGTTGTGTTCGGAACGGGCTTTGATCTTCAGTAATCGCCGCTCAATATCGGAGTGTTTGATGTCGGCCAACTGTCCCTTAAAAGGAAAGTGCAGGTTGATAAGGCGTTTGTAGTCTTTGATTGTGCGTGCGCGGCGGGACTTCTCCTTCTCCGCGAGGAACACGTCAAAAGCGTCAGGGAAGGTGATGGACTGCGGTCTTACTTTCCCGAGGGTCTTCTCCGCTAACAGTCGTTTCGCCTCTGTACGGGCTTCTGCGAGGGTAATGATGCCGTAGCGTCCGAGGGTGATGCGGGTGTTGGAAATCTTCACGACAAAGGTCTTCGAGCCACCCTGTGAAATCCGCACACCGAATGACGCGAGCTTCGTATCCCACACATCTACTTGGCCGATCTTAGGTACGTCTAAAGACCGTAGGCTTGCGTCACTGAGCGCTTTCCTAGTCACGGCTTAGGTACTCCCGTCGCTGTTGGTACGGTGTTTCAGAGCGTGACAAGAAATACACCGAAAACGGGAAAAGTGAAAGGAAAACAAGAGGGATGTGGGGGTATGGGGTGGGGTGTGTATATGAGGCCCACGCTTTAGGAAACCGTCGCTCTATCCGGCTGAGCTACGGGACCGCGAACCCGCCGAATAGGCGGGCTTCGCGATTCCATATCAGAGCGGAAGCCTGATCGCCAGCCTGCGATTGCGCCGTGATCTGGAACGCCCAACCGCAGGAACACTGGTGATTTTGGCGCCTAGAGCCCCGTTCCGATGGAATCGGAACGGGGCTCTAGATTCTTGTTTCGACGCGTTTTCTTGACGCGAACCGGACGCCACTTCGCTGGAAAACGCTCTACACCGTCGATATGCCGTCGATCGGGCTGACATCGCCGACGAACCGCAGCAAGTCGGCCATGGTGAAATCGCCCGGTGTCTTGGAGGGCAGCGTCGGCTTCCAGTTCTTGCCCTTGAGCCAGAGATACGACTGGCGGTCGCCATGCACGAGGCCGACGAAGACTTCCGAAATGATCGTGGCGCCGACCGGTCCGAGTTTTTCGCCGCCGCCGCGCTGCTCGGCCTCTTTCAGGATGTAGTACCAGAGCGGGGTGTGCTCGTGCAGGCCATGCTTCTTCGCCACCGCGCCGTCGGTGCCCTTGGCGATTTCGGCCGAAGTCAGCGGGTTTTTGATCCGCATCGCCTTGGCGACATCCTGTCCCGACGGCAATCCGAGCAGCACGCCGCGCTTCAAATTGCGGAACGGCAGGCTGCGGGTGGCGACGGGGCCGCCGCCCGGGAGCGTATGCAATTGCGGCACCACGAACGGATCGAGCTTGCGCGAGGGGTTGAGCCTGACGTCAGCGGGATTGGTGGCCAGCACTTCGTGGTAGCGCCGCCAGTCGATGATCCAGTTGCTGGAAAGCAATGGAATCGGCAGCGGAGGCACGACAGGATTCGGCGCGAGATCGCCGACAATGCCGCCGGACAAACCGGTGAACTTGAACAGCAGGTCGAGCGAGGCCGGGATTAGTCCGCCGGGACCGGGCGTGAAGATGCGATTGTGGCTATAGACCTCGCGCACCATGCTGTGGCCTAGCCGGTACGCGGCCCCGGAAAACTCGACGGGCATGTAGGGCGTCTTCTTGAAGCGATAGAAGCGGCGGCCCTGTTCGAGGATTTTCGCAACGATTCCCTTTTCGGTGATGCGCTCGACGAAATCGTGCAGCACCATCCACTGATAGTGCCAGGTCACGATCTGGCGGGCCTCCGCAAAGATCTCGTCGGCGGGCGTGCCCGCCGCCGCCAGCTGATCGCACACCTTGTTGTGGAATTTCAGCATCGCCAGATGCGTCTGCGCGACCACGAGGTTTTCGTCGTTGCGATGATCGCCGATCAGCGCGAAGCCTTCGGGATTCCGCGGCAGATCATTGCGAGGGGTGATGGTTACATTGCCGGCCGGCACGCTGATGGTCTTGCCTATCAACAGTTTCGGACCAGGACCCTTGCCATCGGGATCACCGGGATTGCGCGCGTAAAGGTGCCGGCTGCCATCCGGACCGAGGCCATAGACGTTGTCCAGATCGAGCGCCGGGGTGCGGAAATTCTCGACCGCGTTGGGATCGGCTTCCTTTTCACCGAACGACGTCAGGTCAAGCGTGATGTCGTGATCGACGAACTGCCCGAGATAGGTGAAGCCGGCCGGCACCTTGGTATTATTGCCGGCGGGGTCGCCGGGGCTCGGGTCTTTCATCGCGTCGGCGAGCTCTTGCAACGGACCGTCATCGACCGCCAGCGGCTCGAGGTTCGGAAACATCCGACCGAACATGCCGGGATCGTCGTGCCCGGAAAGCGTATCAAGAAATTGTCGGGTCGGATGACGGCCAGTTTTGCCATGGCCGGGCTGGACATTCACTTCTGTTGCCATCGCTTTCTCCAATCAGGAAATACTATGAGGAGAGGGGCGCCAGTTGAGTCGTCTCAGTTCCTTAAAATGAAAATCGAAATTTCAGCATTGCCCCTCTGGGTGAGTGACAACAGCTATAAACCTATAGATTGTGGCAGATTGTTGCGTGGTTCACACTTCGCCGCGAAGTTTGCTGCGTCAATAGCGCTCAGGCGATCTCGAACTCTTTGCGGATTTCGGCGTCGGTGTAGAAGCAGATGCCGCCGTCGAGATCGTGGACCAGCCACTCTCCCAGATAGACGATCTGCGCGCCGCTCTGCCGCTCATGTCGAAGCTCGAGTTGTCCGTCGTCGCTGCGTTGAAGCGAGCAACTGGACTGTACCCAGCTCGGCCATTCGTAGAGCGGCTGCCCGGTGAACTGCCAGGCGATCAGGGCCGCATTGCTGGGACGGGGCTTCAACGTGAGTGTGCTGTTCACAACGATCTCCGAAAGGGGCGACTTTCCGCGTTTTGATAACGCCCACGAACCAAAAAGGTTGGGTGCGTTTCCCCAAACTTCGCCACGAGTCGGCCCCCTTGCCTATGCGTCTTTGGGATAGGTCCGGGGTCATACGGGCTACCGCCGCGGCAAGGCGCCCGGCAGATTTGGCGAGGCTGCCGCCGGATCGGTCAGGGGGAGATGAGGGCCGATCCTACGCCTTGATGTTGTTCTCGCGCACGACCTTGCCCCAGGCGCTGACCTGCTTGGCGAAGAACGTGCCGAAATCCTTGGCGTCGGCCAGCAGCAGCGTCATTTGCTGCGTTTCGCGCAGCTGCGCCGCGACCGCGGGCTCGCTCAGAATTTCGCGGACCGGCTTCGCGAGGCCATCGATGACATCAGGCGGCGTGCCCTTGGGTGCAAAAATGCCCCACCAGGCCAGCGTCTCGGAATCGGGGTAGCCGGCTTCGCTTCCCGTCTGCGTGTCCGGCAGCGAGGCCATCCGCTCGCGCCCCAGCTGCAGGATGGGGCGAAGCGTATTGGTCCCCAGCTGCGCCATGATCAGCGCCGCCGATCCCGCGATCAGGTCGACGTGCCCGCCGAGCACATCGTTCATGGCCGGTCCGCCGCCGCGATAGGGCACATGCGTGATTTCTACGCCGGCCTGCTTCGCCAGCATCGTCATCGCGAGATGGCCGAGCGTGCCGATGCCGACGGATGCGTATTTGATCGAGCCGGGCTCCTTTTTCGACGCTGCAACGATATCGGCAAAGGTCTTGAACGGACGGCCGGCGTTCGCCGCGATCACATAGGGCGCGGTGCCAACGAGAAACACCGGCATCAGATCCTGCTCGACGTCGACCTGCGGCTTTTCGAGAATGGCCGGGATCACCGCGTGAGAATCGAAGGTCACGAGAAACGACGAACCGTCCGGCGGGCTCTTGGCCACCTGCGCCGCGCCGAGCGAACCGGCGGCGCCCGACTTGTTCTCCACCAGCACGATACGGTTGAGCTTGGTTTGGAGGTGAGACTGCAGCAGCCGCGCCAGCGCGTCGGTGGAACCTCCCGGCGGGAATGGCACCACCAGCGTCATGTTTTTCGTCGCTTGCGCCAAGGCCAGCGACGGCGCGAAGGTGAATGCGGCCGACGCCGCCAGCATGGTACGTCGCGAGATCTTCTTCATTTCTCTCCCCCTGATTGTTGCTGCGCTTGTTTTTTGTTTCGCAGGTTTATTGATTACCGAAGCCCGATCCCGGCTTTTTGTATTCCGGCCGCGGCGGACTGAAGATATCGAGCACGCGGGCGCCCTCCGGCCCGGCACGCATGGTGTGCGGCACGTTTCCCGGCGTGCGCCAGAAATCGCCCTTCTTCACCGCGATCTCCTCATCGCCCTGTACGCGGATGGCCGAACCCTCGAGCAGCACGCCCCATTGCTCCTCGGGGTGATGATGCAGGGTGCCTTGCGAATGCGGCGCCAGCGTCACCACCGACAGCATGGCCTGCTCGCCGGCGAAGATGCGCGTGGTGAGACCCGGCGCGAGATCGCGAAACAGGCCGTCATCCGGGTTGTCCAGATTGTGAAACTCGTCCCTCTGACTCATCGTCGCTTCCTCAACGTCAGTTGTCCCAATATCCGTTGCGTCTCGATCATGATTTGCCGTAGGAGCCCTGATAGCGGCCTTCGCGGATCGCCACCAACGTTTCCTCTTCTCGCTTGGTCTGGGCGCGCACCGCCTCAAGCAACGAAGGTGCGATCGCGGCCGGAAAGGACACCGCGCCGTCCTCGTCCCCCACCACGATATCACCCGGCGATATCACCGAGCCGCCGATCGAGACCGGCACGTTGATTTCGCCGGGGCCGCTCTTGTAGGGACCGCGATGAATGACCGAACGGGCAAAGCATGGGAAATCGGACGCGGCGAACGCGGCAACGTCGCGGATCGCGCCGTCGATCACATAGCCCGCTGCACCCCGATACTCGGCAATGTTCTTCATGATCTCGCCGACCAGCGCCCGGCTCTCGTCGCCGCCGCCATCGACCACGATCACGTCGCCCGGCCCTACCAGCTCAAGCGCCTTGTGAATGGCCAGATTGTCGCCCGGCCGGGTGCGGACGGTAAAGGCAACGCCCACCAGCCTGCCGCTGCGATGGAACGGCCGCAGCCCCACGGCGCCCGGCAGCCGGGCAAGGTTGTCGCTGATGATCGATGTCGACGCGCTCCTGAATGCCTCGATCAAGTCAGACGCCGGCTTTGGCACGCTATCCATGGCAATGGTGACGCTCATGCAGTTGGTTTCCCCTGATGCTTCTTCTTGTTCGCGGACATCTTTGATAGCGCCAAACCCAGGCAATCAAATACCTTTTTGTGCAGATTGATATGCCCAAATTCTATTTCATTGGGCTGTCTTGGAATCGGGATCGCGTGAGCTCGCCGGGAAATCGGCGGCGGATCGAACGGATTTTCATCAGATGTGAGCTCGCCCCTTCGTTGGTGCACGGTGTTCGGCGAAGCCACACCGGGCCGGCACTGGGAAAAAATGGCAAAGTCCTGCCACAATGCGTCAACAGGCTGACTGCGGCGCAGCCGCCTCCGACGGCTTCCGCCCAATTGGGTCCAAACCCCTTTCGCGTTGAATTTCCAGAATAAATTCCAACGAACCGCCGCTGGGTTCCATCGATCACAGGCAAGAAATCAGCGCTGGAAAATCGCCGGGTTCCGGGGGTGACAAGGCCTGCCAAAATGGCGACAATCGGTTTAATCCATGACCGCAAATCAACTTTGGAACTCGCATTGTTGAGGAAACTTCGTCCGTGATTGCGTCACTATCATCGCTGCTCGCTATCGCAGCCGTCGCCGGCCTCGTCGTGCTGGGCCCGGTGCATGCGCATGCGCAGTGGTGGCGCGGCACGCCGGTCGATTTCGAATCTTGCGCGGACGCCGCCGAGAAGGCGAAGACCAAGGAAGACAAGACGTCAGCGCTTGCCGAATGCAACGCGAAGTTCGCCGGCCGCCGCAAGCCCGGCGGCGGCTACACCTATTACGACTTCATGCAGGACCGGACCTTCGACATCGCGGGGCCCAACCCGACGCCGGAAGAGCAGAAGAAGATCGACCAGCAATATACCGCCTATCTCGAAAGCCAGCGCCGCAGCAGCATCGCGGCGGCCTTCACGGCCAAACAACAGCAGCATCAGCAGCAAGAGCAGCAACAGGAACCGCAACGCGGCGTGCAGCAGGTGGCGCTGCGAACCGAGGTCGAAAAAATCCCGGTGCCGGTGGCAAGCCCGGTCAAGCAGGCCGCGCGCATCAAGGCTTCCAACTGCGCAAAAAATTCCTTCTCCTGCGAATGGCCGCGACTGTCGCAAAGCATCGACGATTTGAAGAAGCTGTTCAACCCGGCGCCAACCAAGCCGAAGCGAAGCTGAAGCCTCGCTGTCGTCTTCTTTCGTCGTCCCAGCGAAGGCCCTAGGGCATGCACACATCTAGTTTATTGGGGATTCCCGAATCGGCATTTTGTGTGATTCATATTGCGACACTTCGG
>NZ_JAFCLR010000003.1:0-294473 GCF_018131065.1 Bradyrhizobium sp. AUGA SZCCT0431
CACCGCGATCGACTGGCGGGTCGACAGCGCCTGGCTGTTGGCCGCTTCCTCGTTGGTATCGGCCAGCGTCAGGTTGGACGAGCCGGTCTGCAGCACGTTGATCAGGTTCTTGTTGAAGTCCTGGCGGATCTGCACGACCGACAGGTTCGAACCGAGTGACGACGCCTGGGTGCGAAGCGTGGTGCTGGCGGCGCTGAGCTTGGTCAGTGCGGCGTTCGCGGACGAATTGTCCAGGAAGTCCGTGCCCGAGGTCAGCGAAGCAAGGCCGAGGCCCGCCGCGTTGAAGGTCACACCCTTGATGTTCAGGGTGGACTTGCCGGTCTCGTTGAAGGTCAGCTTGAGATCGTCACCGTTCAGCAGGTTGATGCCATTGAACGAGGCATCCTGAGAAGTCGTCGTGACCTGGGTGATGATGTCATTGTACTGCTTCACCAGGCTCGCGCGAATGGTCTGCGAAGCCGCATCGGCAACCGGCGCAGCGACGGCCCCGAAGGTCAGGGTACCACCGCCGGTGTTGGTGAACGTAACCGCACCGATCGTGGACGACGCCGTATCGTTGGTCGTGGTAATGACGAGCTGGTTGCTGCTGTCGAGGCTGGCCGAATAATTGCTGGCCGCCAGCGCCGTATTCAAGTCAGCGAGCGACGAGGTGGCAGTGAAGGTGAAGCTGAATGCATCATGGCCAGTGGAAGCCGCGATCGACAGAACGTCGGTGGCGTCGATGACGGTGCCGTCAACGAGGTCGGCCGCGGTGCCGGTGCCGATCGCCGTCGAGGTCACCGTCGACTTGGTCGTATAACCGGCGGGAGCCTGCAGCACCTGGTTGGCGATCGACTTCGCGGTATCGACCAGCTTCTGCAGCGAGGTGATGCCGGTGTTGGCAGCCTGCAGAACCTGCACGCCGTTGCCAATGCTGTCGAGCAGGTTGTTGATGTCGCTGGCGCGGTTGTTGAGGCCCTGCGCGGTGAAGAAGTTGGTCGGGTTGTCGAGCGCCGAGTTGACCTTGTTACCAGTCGCAAGGCGATTCTGGGTGGTCGACAGCAGGTCGGCGGTGGACTGGAGGGAGAGCAGGTTCTGGCGAACCGAAGCCGAGAGAACGATGGACATGTTTCAGACCTTTCTGGTGTGAAAATCGAGGAACAGTCGTTGTCCCAATCTTTTTCGATCGGGTGACGCCAACCTGCGGCCAAGCCCCCTAAAGAGAAATGAATCGAAACCGGACTCCTCCCGCGCAAAAAAAGGAACAAATCGCCTTCATTGACGCGCCTTACCTCGAAAAACCATTGATATTGCTGCACATTAGGCGACAGATGAAAAAGCAGCCGGTTGGCCTCGTTCACCAATGGTTAACTATAATGGGAAAGGATTGCGTTCGAATCGCCTGGAGGAGCGCCAGCGCGTAGCTGGCGGCACGCTTTCCCTCTTCAATGACTGCGCTTTCAAAACGGCGACGGAGAACAGGCATGGCCTTGAAGGTTGAACTCAAGCCGAACGAGCGGATCATCATCGGCGCCTGCGTGGTGACCAACACCGACCAGCGCGCGCGCCTGTTGATCGACGGCGACAGGATTCCGATCCTGCGCGAGAAAGACATCCTGACGCCCGAGACCGCCGATACGCCGGCCAAGCTGATCTATCTCTCGGTGCAACTGATGTATCTGTCGCCGGATCCGATGGCGCATCACCCGACCTATTTCAGCCTGGTGCGGGACATCCTGAGCACCATGCCGAGCGCGTGGCCCTTCATCGAAGGCATCAACAATAACATCCTGAACGGCGACCTGTATCACGCCCTGAAGGAATCAAAGAAGCTGATCGGCCACGAAGAAGAGCTGATCGCCGACGCGAGAAACCTGCGGGCGGCCAACTCCGGCAGCGAAGCCGATCGCAAGTCGGCCTGATCGGCACCGGACAATACCGCAACGACAAAAGGCCTCCGCAAGGAGGCCTTTTTTGCGTGTCGGAGGAGCTATCAGCCGGCGATCATCAGAGATATTTGGTCAGCGAGGTCTGGTAGAGCATCGCTGTGGTTTGGTACGAGGCCTGCAGGCTGGTCTGCAGTGCGAGAATCTTGGTCGCGACCTCGTCGTCGTTGATGCCCTCGATCGAATCCAGCATCGTCTGCGTGATCGCCTTGGTCTGGGCCTGGCGATCGGTGGCCGCCTTGATTGACGCCCCGGCGCCGGCGAAGTCGGCCTGGATGTCCTGGATCGACTGCGTCCCCGGCACGTCCGCGAGATTCTGGGCAATGCGCTGGTTCAGCGCAGCGATCTGCGCGTTGGCATTGGGATCGGTCACCGACGTCGTCACCGCGGCAAAAACCGCGACGGTCTGCAGTTGCGAGCGCAACGCCTGTTCGTCGGCGCGGGCGCCGTATTGCACCGTGATCGATTGATCGATCTGCGCGACGGCGGTACCGCGCGCGGAATCGGTGCCGGTTTCGCCCTGGTACCAACTGACAGTGTTCGCCGGCGTGCCCGCCACCAGTGTGGTCGCCGCGCCGAACGGTGTGGTGCCGACGCGCATCGGCGGTTGGTCGAAGAAATTGTCGCCAGCCGTCACCGCTGATGCCGCCACCAGCGGCCCATTGGCGAGCTTGCCGATCGAGGTATTGAGGGCGGCGTTGAGATTGGCAGCCGTCGCGGCCGGGTTGGCACCGATGGCGAAGGTGTTGGCCGGCAGCGGCGTCGCCGTCGAGGCCGTCAAAGTGATGTCCTCGGTGGTGCCATCCGGCAGATTGAAGGTGAACTTGACCGATTCGCCTTCAGCCGGGTTGGTGGCACCCAGATCAACCGACATCGCCGCCGGCGTGCCGGTCGGCTGGGTGATCGTCGCGCCCGTCAGCGTCGAGGTGATCGCATTGAGCTTGAGGCCGAACTCGGACGGCGAAGCGTCCTCGGCGATCTGCACTGATGTCACCGACGGCGCCGTCAACACGACGCGGCCGAGGCCGCTGGTGCCGACGTCAGCCTGCTTGCGCTCCAGGATCAATTGCTTGAGCCCGGCCTGGGCGCCGTTGCCGTTCATGATTACGTCGGCGGGAGTCACCGGCGGCGTGTCGGTGGCACGGCCGGAGAACAGGTAGCGATCGCCGGACTTGGCATTGAGCATATCGACGGAATCAAGGAACCCGAGCGATGCGGTTTTCTGTCCCGCGGTCTGGCCGGTGTTGTCGATCTCGCTGACCGCACTGACCGCGGCGCCCTTTACCGACGAGCCGACGTCGACAAGCCGCTGCAGCGACAGGTTGGCGACGCTGATGCGCGTGTTCAGGTTTACCGCGGTATCGGCATAGCCGGCCAGGCCGCTGAGCTGCGAGCGCAAGCCGATAGCGAGGCTGCGGCCACTGCCCTGCCCCGCATAGGTGTTGGAGATCTTGCCGCTCGCCAACTGCTGAGTCAGCGCGTCGAGCTGGCTGCGCAGATCAAGGATGCCTGAGCCGATGTAGGATGTCCGTCCGCTGACGCCGCTAATGGTCATGACTACCTCAAATCGCCTGCATCAGGGTCTTGTACATTTCGTTCACGGTCGACATCACACGCGCATTGGCCGAATAGGCGTTTTGCAGCGACAGCAGATGCGCCATCTCCTCGTCGATGTTGACGCCCGAGGTCGACGACATCTTTTCCTGCAGCGTGTTGAGCACCACATCCTGTCCGCCGGCGAGTTGCGCCGCCGCGTCGGCGGCCGCGCCCTGCGAGCTGGTGAACTGTTGCATGTAGCTCAGCAGCGTGCCCTTGAACGGCGCGCTGGCGCTGCCGACGCCCGATGCCGGCGAATATTGAAACTTTGCCGTGGTCAGTTGCGACAGAATGAAATCGGAACGCGTGGTGTCGCCCGCGGCCGTCGAGGCGCTGTAGAGCACGAGCTTGGAGGGATCCGCGACCAACCCGTTGTTGACGGTGAGACGTCCCGCGAAGCCCGTGATCTGCGAACCCGTCGCACCGATCGCGCCGGTGTAGGGCGAGCCGCTGTCAGTGAACAGCGAGAGCTCGGCGCTGCCGTTGGTCAGGTTGATTTGCGTCGTGGTGACCGAAGCTGCGTTGACCGTGGAGTTGCCGGCGCTGTTCAGCACCGTCAGCGTGGAGCCCGAGCCGGAGAACTGCAGGTCCGATCCGCCCAGCGCCGTGTTCAGTTGAGCAACGACGGAGGCCATGCCTCCCGAAAAATCGATACCGACCACCCGGTCGTTGGGATCGACGGTCGCACTGTTCGGCAGCGGCAGCACGCTGGCGTTGTCGACGCGCATAATCGATATCTGGCGCTGCGTATTGGTCGCGGTGTCGGTGTAGGTGACATGGATGACGTTGCCGGCCTTCAGGTCGGCAACATTCAAATCAAATCCCGACTGCGGGCCTGACGTCACCGCGGTGCCCGCGGTGGTCTTGTCCGACAGCGCACTGGACAGCGATGCCGCGAACTGGTCGAGCTGGTTCTGCGCCTCGACCAGCGACTTGTCGCGCAACTCCGTATAGGCGGCGATCTTACCCGACCTGATGCCGCCCGAGGCAGTCAGATCAATCGATCCGCCATTGGTATAGGAGATGACGACCGAGCCGAGGTTGCTTTTCGACGGGTCGGTGTTCCACTGCGTGTTGGGGGTGACCGTGCCCTGCGCATTGAATGAAAGCCTGGCGGCCTGGTTGCCCACGAGCTCCACGCCGGAGGTGGTGAAGACCGTAATCTGGTTGGCGCCGTTGGTGGTGACGCGAATGTCCATCAGTTCGGACAATTGCGTGATGTACTGATCGCGCTGGTCGAGCAGTGCCGCCGTCGATGCGTCGGTCGAAGTGCCGCCGAGCGGATTGGCCGATAGTTGGTTGTTGATGGTCGCGATCTGCGACATCAGGTTGTTGGCGGTGTTGACGGAATCGCTGATGCCGTTTTCGGCTGCGCCGCGCAGCGTCTGAATGCCCTGCGTCATCGAATTGAGCTGGCTCGCCAGCACGTTCGCCGCGTTGACGACGCCGATCCGCGCCGACTGGCTGTCGGCGCTGGTCGACAGCGCCTGTACCGCCGTGGTCAGCTTGTTGAACGCATCTTCGAGCGTGCCGACCGAACCCGGGTTGCCGTAGAGGCTCTGCAGTTGCTGCAGAAAGTTGGATCGCAGCGAGGCATAGCCGGCGCCGGAGGTTTCCGTGCGTAGCTGTGCCTGGATATACTGATCCAGCTCGCGGTTGACGCCAACGCTCCGGACGTTGCTGCCAAAGGCCCCGGCATCGGTCGCGACCTGATTCAGTGTCTTGCGAACGTAGCCGGGCGTTTCCGCGTTGGCGACATTCGACGACACCAGTGACATCGCGGCCTGATTGGTGCGCAGGCCGGACATCGCAATGGAGAGTGCGTCGCTGAGACTCATGACAAACTACCGCTCTCGGAAACCGCCACGGAATACTGCGTGGACTATCGCATCACGTTCAGAAGATCCTGGACCATCGTGTTCGCCGTCGTGATCACCTTGGTGTTGGCCGAGTAGGCCTGCTGCGTCACGATCAGCTTGGTGAACTCGTCGGCGATGTCGGTGTTGGACGATTCCAGCGACGAGCCGGAAATGTTGCCACCCTTGCCGTAGAGGGCTTCACCGGATTCGTTGGTGACCTCGAACGCACCGCCATCGATACGTTTCAGGAAGTCGGCGCCGTTGAAGGTCGCCACGCTGACCTCCGCCAGATCGATGTTGCGGCCATTGGAGTAGCTGCCGACGACGCGGCCTTCGTTGCTGACCGATACGCTCTGCAGTTGACCGGCCGCGTAGCCGTCCTGCTGCAACTGGTTCACCTGAGCATTACCGTTGGTATCAGCGAATTGCGTGAGACCACCGGTGCCGAAGGCCATTGTGACATTGCCGAGGCTGGTGCCGGCGACCGTCAAACCGGTCAATGTAATCTGGCCGACAACCGGCTGCATCTGGCCGTTGGTGCCGAACTTGAAATCGGTGCCGACGTTTTGCCAGGAGACGGTGTTGCCGGTGGCGCCGGGATTGACCTGATAGAACAAGTTCCAGGTGTCCGTTGCGCCCTGTGTGGCCGATTCCACTTTGGCCCATCTGAATTGCAAGGCGACTGGAGCGCCGTTGCCGTCGTAGGCGGTGCTGGTGCCGCCGCTGATCGACTCGTCGAGAAACGCCTTATTGTCGCTGCCGATCACGATGCCGGTACCAGCCGTGCCGCCGCCACCGCGAAGCCCCGTGACGGTGCCCGTGAAGCCGAGCGCCTGGAATGCCGATACAGCCGATGCCGACGCACCGGCCGCAAGGGTAAAGTCGTTCGTGGTACCGGTATTCAGCGTGATGGCCCCTGCAGCGGAGACGCTCGAAGCAGGCGCACCGCCCGTGAGGCCATCGATCGTGGTCAGCAGGCCTCCAACTGTCGCGGTGGCAAGGTCGATGAAAGTGGTGCCGGCTACCGGAGCAGGCGCAGCACCGGTGTAGAAGGACAGTGTGTTGGTCGTCGTGACGCCACCGGTGGTGGTCTTGAGCACGAGCGTATCGCCGTTTGCAAATCCAGCAGGAAGTGAGTTGGTGCCGGACGTGCTTGTGAGCAACGTGCCTGCCGATATCGGCTGCGGTATCGTCTCATAGTTGTTCCGCGCGTTACCCAGCACGGCCGTATTGGAATACGGGGTCGCAGGGGTCCCGAGGATTCTCGGATTTGAAATGAAGTCGGCCGGCCGCAGCAACTCCGATCCCGGCACCGAGGTGTCGTGCTTGTTGGTCAGCGGGTAGCTCGCAAGGTTGGCGCGGTAGTCGATCTTGGTTGTTGCCTGCGACGGCAGAAAGTCATTCTGGAAGCGCAGAACCTGCGGCACGCTGCCGCTCGGATTGCCCGTGGTCGGATCGATCGGCACGCCTTCCAGATAGTAGCCGGCGCCATTGACGAGGTAGCCGTTCTTGTCGAGCGAGAAGTCACCGCGCCGCGTGTAACGATTGATGCCGTCGAACACCGGGTTGTTGTCGGAGATGCTGCCGGGCTTCTGCACCGCAAAGAAGCCGTCGCCGTTGATCGCCATGTAAGTCGATACCGCCGCCGACTGCACCGACCCTGCGATGGTGTTGGTGCTGCGCGAGCCGGCGGTGACGCTGCCCGCGAGTTGCGCGGTGCTACCGGTGTCGGGAATGATATCCATGAAACTGGTGTCGATCCGCTTGAAGGCGGTCGTTTGCGAGTTCGCGATGTTGCCGGAAATGTTTTCTAGGGCGTAGGAATTCGCCCGCAGGCCCGCGACGGACGTGGTGAGAGCGCCGAAGATACCCATGACATATTCTCCAAATTCGATCCGGGCGGCTCGCCGGTCTCACGTCATTGCAGGCCGCGTCGGGAGAAGATGTCGCAAGCGTTGTGCCAAATACAAAAATCTATACAGACCAATGACTTGAACAAAAAACCCCGGTCCGAAGACCGGGGCACAATTGCCGGGCGGGCAACATTTGCCGGGCGCAAGCGTCACGAAGGCGACGGCGATGCCGGATGGAACACCATCCCAAATCCGTCGATGCAATAGCGCAACCCCGTCGGTTTCGGTCCATCGTTGAAGACGTGACCGAGATGGCCGCCGCAACGCCTGCAATGCACCTCGGTGCGCAGCATGCCGTAAGTGCGGTCCTCGGTCTTGCCGAGCGCGTTGTCGAGCGGCTGGTAGAAACTCGGCCAGCCGGTGCCGCTCTCGAATTTCGTCTCCGAGGCGAACAGCGGCAGGTCGCAACCGGCACAGGCAAAGATGCCCTTGCGGTGCTCTTTCAGAAGCGGGCTCGAGCCCGGACGCTCGGTGCCGTGCTTGCGCAGGATTTCATATTGCTGCGGCGTCAGCTGCGCGCGCCACTCGGCGTCGGTCTTTTCGATCTCGAATTTCTCGGCGGCCTGCGCAGGCGATGTGCGCAACCAGCGGAAGGCCACAAGGCCGAACAGGCCGGCCACAGATGCGAGCAGGATACGGCGGTCGATCATCGGGGTCTCCGTGCGAGGCGGAACAAGGTGGTTCGCCATCAAATACGGCGCGCGCGTGCGGAAGTTACACGGATCCGTCCCGAATTCGCTCACTTTCCTGCGAGGCGGCGACCGGCGGTATTGCGGCGTCCGTGGCTTCCGACGGCGGCTGCGGGCGGACCGGCCGCGACGGACCCGGCGGCGGACGGCGACGGAGCGGCGGCTTGGTTCCGGCCTGCCGGCTGGCCTCGGCCACCCGCGCCTCGCGAATCCGCTCCTTGGCGCGCATGCCTTCCCGATAACGGGCCAGCGCGCCCGCGGCGGCTGAACTTCCCCGCCCCCACATGCCGATCAGGTGACCGGCGACCCGCCCGGTCGTGCCGCCTGCCCAGACCAGTTCGAACGGCGAAAACAGCCGCCAGCGCTCGTCACCCCACAGAATGCTGCGCGCCACCAATTGCCCCGCCATCGCCGCGGTGTTCATCCCCTGGCGGCCGAAGCCGGAGGCGACCCACAATCCTTTCCGCAACTGGCCGATCTGCGGCATGCCGTGGACGGTCACACCCACGGCGCCGCCGAAGACGTCGGATATTCCGACCTTGCCGAGCTTTGGAAAAATGGTGGAGATTCGCTGCTGGATGGTCGCGCCGAAGCGCCGCGGCCGCGCGTCCCAGGTCGTTTCCGGACTGGCCCACATCAGGCGGTCGCCCTCCACGATCCGGAAATGATCGATGCCGTCGCTGTCGCAAACAGATCCCTGAAAGGTGATGGCGTCAGTGAGGCGCGCGCCGAGCGGTTCGGTCACGGCGGCATAGCGCCAGACCGGCAGCAGCGTTTCCGACAGCCGCCGCAACGGCGCCCCGAGATGGATGTTGCCGGCCAGCACGATGTGCGATGCGCGAAGCCGCGCCGACGGCGTCACGATGCGCTTGCGAATGCCCGAAGGATCGATGCTGACCACCGGCGTGTCCTCGAAGATACGCGCCCCTGCCCGCCTTGCGAGCGCAGCCAGGCCATGGACATATTTGCGGCCATCGACCTGAAACGCCTTGGGGTAATAGATCCCGTGGAAATAGTGTCCGGTCTTGAGCTGATCGCGCACCCGATCGACCTGCCAGCCCTCGACTTCAGTCTCGAAATCCTCGCTCAGCGTCTGCAGCCGGCTGATCAAGGTTTCACCGGCATCGACATTGGAGACTTCCAGCGCCCCCTCGGTCAGCGCAATGCCCGGCATCGCCTCTTCGCTCGCCACGGCGCGAATGTAATCAGCGCCCTCCTTCGACAGCGCCCAGAGCTCGCGGGCATCCTCAAGGCCGACGCGCTCGATCAACTCGCCGATCGGAAGGCTATAGCCCGGCATGACGGTGCCGAGCTGGTTGCCGGACGCGTTCCAGCCGACGTGCCGGCCCTCGAGCACGGCAACGCTGGCGCCAAGACGCGCGGCCTCCAGCGCCACGGTCAGGCCGGCGAGGCCTGCTCCGACCACGCAGATATCGACATCGAGGTCGAACGACAGGCGCGAGCGAAACGGCGCGTCGTCGTCCTGACCGTTGGTCGCACTTGTGAAAGTCTCTGCCATGGCGTTTTCTTACGGACCGCTGCGGCGCTTGTCACCTTGTCCTGGGCATGAGCCTGTAGATTAATTCAGGCCGAAACGAATCGAGATTGCGCCCATGCGCCGTTTGATGCTGCTGCGTCACGCCAAGACCGAACACGACGCGCCCTCGGGGCACGACCAGGACCGCCGTCTCGACGACCGCGGCCGGCTGGACGCCGCCGCCATCGGTGGCTGGATCGGCCGGCACCTCCCCCTCCCCGACACGGTCCTGATCTCGACCGCGGTGCGGACGCTGCAGACCTGGGAGATCGTCCGGCAGGCGATGCAGGATGCGGCCAAGGATTTCGTCCCGCCGCAGGTCGAGTTCCTGGCCGAACTCTACGGCGCCGACCCGACGCATCTCCTGCAGATCATCCGCATGGCCGAAGCCACCGATCCGAAGCGGTTGATGGTGATCGGCCACAATCCCGGCATGCATGAACTGGCGCTTGCGCTGTCCGGCAGCGGCGATGCGGCCGCGAAGAAAGCACTCGAGCACAATCTGCCGACCAGCGGCCTTGCGATCCTCGATTTTGCGAGCAAGGACTGGAACGAGGTGGCGTTTCGCCGCGGCACACTGGTGCGCTTCACCAGCCCGAAATTGCTGAAGCAGACGTCGGACGACTAGCCCAAAGATAAAATTGCGAAAACAACCCCATGCAAAGTAGGCCGGGCGGACATCCCGGCGCCGTCATGCTAGGCTCGTGGCTGACAGGAGGCGCGGATGTTCAAATCCATTCTGGTGCCGCTCGATCTCGCCGACACCGATCTGGCCAAGCCCGCGATCGCAACGGCGGCAACGCTGTCACAGACCTGGAACGGTACGGTGCGGCTGCTCAACGTCATGCCGATGACGCCGGTGATGCTGGCGGAATATGTACCGGCCGATTTCGACGCCCAGCAGCGCCAGACCTCGGAAGAAGCGCTCGCGATCGTGGCGCAGGAATCCGGCATCGAGGCGTCGCGCATTTCCGCTGTGGTGCGGCAAGGCGGTATCTATCACGAGATCCTGGAAGAGGCCGCAGCAATCAAGGCCGATTTGATTGTGATGACGTCGCATCGGCCGGCGATGCGGACCTATTTTCTCGGCTCCAATGCCGGCCATGTGGTGCGCTATGCCAAATGCTCGGTGCTGGTGGTCCGGCACTGACGGAGCACGATACCCGATCACGGTGCAGCCCGGTCGACCGACCGGGCTGCATGTGTTTTTATCGTGCAGGTCGAGGCGCGCGGGCCCTTACCGAAGCCGCCCGAGTTCGGGATCGACATGACCCCAAACCGCGTGCTCGATGTGGCTGCGTGTTATTCCGATATCGCGGAGCTCACGATCGTCCAGCTGCCGTAGCGCTTTGACCGCCGCCCGGCGATCCAGATACGCGACGATTGCATGCGCCCAAATCCCGAGCCGGCGGAAAAATCCACCCGAGCTAAGGGAAATTGCAGGCTGGGCTGCGGCTTGGGACATCGTGGTCATTGGTCTTCTCCAGTTGGCTTTCACGCGGCAAGGCGATGCCGCCGACGCAATCGCTGGGAATCAGCGGCAGCGCCTTTGGGTCTGATTGTTTGCACTCTCCTCAGTGCAATCTCAGGCTTGATAGGTTCAAAATGATCCGGTACATTCCTCGGTGCAAGTAAAACATTGCTCTCGGTGCAATTATGTCAAAGTTCGAATATCTCAGGCTTGCCGATGCCGTTGCCTCCGAGATCGCCAATGGCGGGCTCAAACCGGGCGATCGCCTGCCGCCGCAGCGCAGTTTTGCCTATGAGCGCAAGATCGCCGTCTCCACCGCGAGCCGCGTCTACACGGAATTGTTACGCCGCGGCCTCGTGATCGGCGAAGTCGGACGCGGCACGTTCATTTCCGGACAGGCGCCCCGTGCGATCACCACGCTGACCGAACCACGCGGCGCCCGCATCGATCTGGAAGTCAATTATCCGCTGCTGCCGACGCAATCGGCCCTGATTGCGAAAAGCCTTGAGGGACTGGAGCGGCCGGAAGCCCTCGAAATCGCGTTGCGGCAAGGCACCAGCGCCGGCACGCAAGCGGCAAGAAATATCGCAGCTGATTTCCTTTCCCAAAACGGCTGGTCGGCGCGCGCGGAGCAGATCGTCTTCACCGCCAACGGCCGGCAATGCATCGCCGCCGCCTTGGCCGCGATCGTACCGGCCGGCGGCCGTTGCGGCGTGGAGGCCCTGACCTATCCTTTCATCAAGGGCATCGCCGCCCGGATCGGCGTGACACTGGTGCCACTGACGATGGACGAGCACGGCGTGCGTCCCGACGCCGTGCAAAAGGCCCACCGTGAAGCGCATCTGTCGGCGCTGTACATCCAGCCGACGGTTCAGAATCCATTGGGCATGACCATGCCGGCCTCGCGCCGCACCGAGTTGCTGCGCGTCGTCGAGAAACTCGATCTCACCATCATCGAAGATGCGGTCTATGGATTCCTCGACGACGAGGCTCCGCTGGCAGCACTGGCGCCCGATCGCTGCGTCGTGCTCGACAGTCTTTCCAAGAAGGTCGCGCCGGGTCTGGCGCTCGGCTTCATCGTTCCGCCGCCACGTTTGCGCGAGAGCATCATGGCATCGGTTCGTTCCGGCGGATGGACGGCGTCGGGATACGCCTTCGCGGCCGCGCAACGCATGATGGCCGACGGCACCGCGTCCGAACTCGTCAGACTAAAGCGCATCGATGCGCAGCGGCGTCAGCACATTGCCGCAGAACGGCTGGCTGGCTTCGAGCTGCAGGCCAACCCGAAATCCTACCATCTGTGGCTGACGCTGCCGCCCCACTGGCGGTCGCAGACTTTCGTCGCCGCAGCAGCCCGCCGGGACATCGCGTTGACACCCTCGTCGACCTTTGCGGTGAGCCCCGGACATGCGCCGAACGCAATAAGGCTGGCGCTGGCCGCGCCGCCCGTCGACCAGCTTGATACGGCGCTGCGGACACTGGCGGGAATGCTGCGCGCGAGCGAAGAAGATTTCGAATCGACCGAATAGACCGGCTGCCCTCACCTCACGGCCACTCGGCGATAAAGCCTTTCGCCTTGTACGGCTCGATCTTGTCCCATTCACAGAGCATGCGGCGCCTGAATTCGGGATCGGTGTGCCAGAGCGACCGCGGCGTCGCAAAGCTGTCGACCGTGACCAGCATTTTCTCCACTTCCGGCCAGTGCCGGTGCAGCGTCATCGGATAACGGCGCGCGGTCCAGGTATTGCCGAGACAAATCACGCTGCGAACATGCGCAAGCCCCAGCGCGGCGTCGAGGACCGGGAGCGAGAAGATCACGTTCTCGCCGGTGTTCATCGCGCGATCTTCCCGCAGGATCCGCCCGGGCGGGATGCCGCGTGCGATCATCGCATCGGCAATGATTTCGCATTCCGAGCGTTCCGATCCCGGCGTTATCCCCCCGCTGACGATCGAGCAGCGAAAGTACCCGTCGCGCCACAGCCTGAAAGCCTCATCGACGCGCTCCCTGACATCGACGCGGGTGCCGAACACGAACAGCAGATCGGCTGGCTTCAGCGGCGTGCTGATCAAATGCTGCGCATTGATGGCGGCAATCTCGGCCTCGCTCGGCAATCGCGTGCTTCGATCCGTCACTTCATGCTCGCAGCAATGCTCATCCAACCGCGGGGAACGCATTGGCACGATGCCGCATGCGGCGCGCTTCGCGAAGTCACGTTTGATTGCGCTTGATTGCGCAAGCTACGGCAGCAACGCTTTCGGCAAATGATCGAAGTCGTAAGCGCGCGGCCGGTTGCGCTTGATGAAGCCGCCGATCTGCCAGCTGAACAGCGCGACGAAGCCAACCAGAAACAACGCGCCGTACCATTCACCGGTCGCGAACGCGCGCATCAGAAGGCCGGCCATCGCGATGCCGAGCAACGTCACCATCGCAAGGGCCGCGGCGTAGGTGATCCGTCCGATACCGGCGATCAACGCGGCCTTGCTGCCCGCCTTCGCCATACGCCGATGCAACTCGGTGATGAAGGCACGATAGTCGCGATCCTGCGGCACCATCAGCGAGACGGTTTGCCAGGTGGTCGAGAGAATGGTGATGCGTCCACCATCCCTGCCCTGGAGGTCGGCGCGGAAACGGCGGGACTGCATCGACGACGGCTTGTAACTGAGGCGGATCGCCGCGATGTCGGCATAACCCCAGACACCGGACTTGCCCGAAATATGCCAGGACAAGCCGGCATCGGTCAGCTTGAATTCATGCGCCGATCCGATCAGCGACGCCTTGTAGACGTAGCGGGTCTCGGGCGCGCTCTCGCCCGATGTCTCCGTCCTGTTGGGTAACGAGGTTGGCAATTGAAAAATCCCGGTAGCGGCTGAGCGCGCAGCTTGCGCGGCCAACCGGCTTTACCTTACAAGCAGGCCATGGCCGAGACGACCTATTTTCCGCGACGCCTGATTCTGGCCGGCGCGATGATATCCGGGGTGCTGCTGGCGCTTGCCGTTCACATGCTCGGCGCGCGCTACGGGCTCGACCTCGGCGGCCTGTGGCGATCCGATACCCGCGAATTCATGCCCGCGGGCGCGGCCATTGCGTGGTGGCTGATTGCGAGCGTCGGTTTTTGCGGCGGCTATTTCACCGCCAATCTGATGCACAGTGCGGTGTCCGGCCAAATCCCGCAGCGGATGCGCCAGTTCCTGATCGCGGTCGGCGTCCTGATCCTGGCCGGCGCCGGCCAGGCAGCCTCCGCGCCGAGCCCGATCCCGACGATTTCGGGCGTGCTTTCGGGTCTTGCGGCGTTATGCCTCGGCGCCGTGATGGCGTTCTGCGGCGCGCATTTCGCGCTGCGTAAGGCGTAACTTCAAACTCGCGAACTAAGCGACGATGCGCGCGCGCGGCTTCGACAGCATCGCGGCCACCTCGGCGGCGGGACGCGGCTTGCTGAACAGATAGCCCTGGGCCTGCGTGCATCCTTCGCGGCGCAGCAGATCGAACTGGGCCTCCGTCTCGACGCCCTCCGCCGTGGTGACGATCCCGAGACTCTTGCCCAATCCGGTCACGGCGCGGACGATGGCCATGGAATCGTCGCGCGTGGCCAGTTCAGTGACGAACGAACGGTCGATCTTGATCTTGTCGAACGGGAAACTGCGCAGATAGCTCAGCGACGAATAGCCCGTTCCGAAGTCGTCGAGCGAGATCCTGACGCCAAAGCCGCGAAGCTCGTGCAGAACCGCAAGCGTCGCCTCGCTGTTCTGCAACAGCACCGATTCCGTGATCTCCAGTTCGAGGCGATGCGCCGGAAGTCCGGCGGCCTGCAACGCTGACTTGACGGACAGGATCAGGTTCGGATTCTTGAACTGCACCGGCGAAAGATTGACGGCGACGGTGATATCCTCGGACCAGCCTGCGGCGTCAATGCAGGCCTGCCGAAGCACCCAATCCCCGAGCGGGATGATCAGGCCGGTTTCCTCCGCCAGCGGAATGAAATTCACCGGCGCAATCATGCCGCGCAGCGAATGGTTCCAGCGTACGAGGGCCTCGAATGCGACGACGCTGTCGGTGGCGACGTCGCGGATCGGTTGGTAATAGACCTCGAACTCGTCGCGCTGCAGCGCCGCGCGCAAATCCAGTTCCAGAATGCGCCGCGCCTGGGCGCGGGCATCCATTCCGCTCTCGAAGAAGCGATAAGTTCCGCGGCCGTCGGCCTTGGCGCGATAGAGCGCGAGATCGGCTTTCTTCAGCAGTTCATCGGGGTTCTTGCCGTCCTCGGGCGCCAGCGAGATGCCGATGCTGACGCCGACGACGAGCTGGTGGCCTCCGATATCGTAGGGCTCCCCGATCTTCTCGACGATGTGGCTGGCAAGCAAGGCCACCGCCGACGGATCGCAGTCGCTGCAGAACTGCACGACCGCGAATTCGTCGCCGCCAAGTCTTGCCACCGTGTCGTGCTCGGTGACGCATTCGCCGAGCCGGCGGGCGACTTCCCTCAGCAGCGCGTCGCCGACCGGATGGCCGAGCGAGTCGTTGATTTCCTTGAAATGATCGAGATCGAGGCAGAATATCGCGAGCTGATCGCTGCGCTTGACGAGGCGTAGCGCCTTTTCAAGCTGCTCGCGGAACAGCGTCCGGTTCGGCAGGTTGGTGAGCGCGTCATGGCGCGCCATATGGGTGATCTGCTCCTGCGCCGCCTGCCATTCAGTGATGTCCTCGAAGGTCGCGACCCAACCACCGCCCTCTTTGGGCTGATCGACCACGCGGATCGAACGTCCGTTGCGGGTGACGACCCGGGTCAGGCTCTCGCCGGCTTTCGCCGCGGTCAACACAATGTTGAAGAATTCATCGGGATCGCCGTCCCATTTTCCGATCGATTTCTGATCCCGGAGAACGTCGACCAACAAACGGCCCTGCAGGGGCATATTGGTCCGATCCATCATCTCGCTGTAGCGCTCGTTGAACAGCATGATGCGGCCGTCCGCATCGAACATGCAAAGTCCCTGCGACATGTTTGTGATAGCCGAGTCGAGCAGGACTTTCTGCTGATGCAGTTCGCTGCTTGAGCGGCGATCGAGCAACGCCGCCAAGAACGATATGCCGAGAATGGCGAATGCCGCCACCGCGGTCAGAAAGGAAAGCGCGGCCGGCGAGATCGTCAATTCGTCGGTGACGAGGGTCGGATCGGCAACAAGCGTCACCGCGCCCATCGCCGTGAAATGGTGGGAAACGATCGCGATCGTCAGCAGGCCCGTGGCGGCCAAGGTATGTTTGCGGTCATCCCGGCGCGCGGCGACAACGAGCGCCAAGCCTGCGAATATGCTCCCGAACACAACGGATGCCAGCACGATGCCGGGTGACCAGACGATGCGCGCCGGAAGCTCGAGCGCCATCATGCCGGTGTAGTGCATCGCTGCGACGCCAGCGCCTACAATCGCGCCGCCCATCGCAAGCGTCGACCGGCGGTCGTTGAGCAAGGCAACGCTGAGCCCGACCGCCGCGATCGAGACCGCAAAAATCAGCGACAGCAGGGTGACCGGAATATTGTATCCGGCCCCCGCCCCGGGATCGTAGGCGAGCATCGCCACGAAATGGGTGGCCCAGATTCCGCAGCCGCCGACCGCAGCATCAAGACCGACCCAGATCGCGCGGGTGCGGCCATGTGAAGCCCGGGCGCGATGAAACAGGCTGATCGCTACCGCGCTGGCGAGCCAGCAAATGATGCCGCCAAGAACGACCAGCCGCAAATCATGCTCGGTGACGAGGCAATTCAGAACTTGATACATCACAGACCCCTGCTATCGGTCTGTAATGACGACGCTAATGGTGCATTTGGGGTAACCGACCCGGTTTCGTCTGCTTCGATGGTGAATAAATGCTTGGCGTCCTCGCGTGCCGGTTGCGGGTTCCCGCGGTTACCCGGTGATTCCCGCGATCGACTGAAACGACGAACCGGCGAGGTGATTCCCAAGCGGTGAGTACCCGCACCGGCAGTGGCACGCCGGCCAGAATCGCAGCCACGGACGCAAGAACGCGCGCGATTTTCACGCGCGGCGTTTTGCCTCAATGGACCAGACAAATCTGCTCTCGGCCCGCAGACCAACCGTGGGCTCCGCCAGCGCGTGGTCGCGCGGCAGCTTCCACACCCGGACGGCGATAGCGAGATCTCGTCAGGCGCAGCGGCGCAGGCGACATGGCTCAGCGTTGCATCCAGCACGGCCGCGACCTCGCCCCCGACTTCGTCGGCCTTCTGGATGATGCCGTCGATCGACGGGCAATTGACCGCCTTGCCCATCGGTCACCCGCAGCGGAAGCACCTTTCCGGGCATGCGTCTGTTTGGTCGAGATGACACAAAAAGCCCCGTTTAAGCTGCTTTTCGGCCGCGTTCTCGGGCGTCTTCGGCGGCGACGCTTTCACGAGTTGTCTCTCAGCGTAATATTAGATGTCCGCAATTCGGGATGAACAAGCCGTTCATGGTTCGTGATGCCTCCGAATAACCGTCCCTCGGCTTGGGAATGCGAAACCGCGGCCCCTCCTCAAGCCGATCTACGCAGGGCGGCCCCGGCAACAGCGAAACGGCGCTTACAAGAGAGCGTCGGGAACACCTTTAGCCGCGACTCACAATCGTTAACGCGGCAGCATATGTAGGACGTATGACAGGGTTGCCGAACGAACGCAGAAGCTAGGCTTGTCAAGGGCTGCACAACCGTTCGATTTTGGCTTATGTGTCTCCGCGCACGGTGCGTCTGACCGTCCCTGTCGGCCCTTTTGACAGGTTTTTCTTTTTTTGCCGTCCCGCCGGGAGGATGAATGCATCGGCTGCTGACCACGCTTGGGCGTGGCTTCAAGGAGAAGATCGGCTGGAAACGGCTAGGGATCGCTGCGAGTCTCCTTATCATCATTCTTGCGGTCACCCATCTGGTTCACACCCTGAAGGGTGTCGATACCGCGATCATTCTGACCGCGCTGACGGAGATCGCGCCGCATCGGATCGCGCTGGCTGCGCTGTGCGTGGTAGGCGCGTTCTGCACGCTGACCTTCTATGATTTCTTTGCGCTGCGAACCATCGGCAAGACGCACGTGCCCTATCGCATCGCCGCGCTGTCGAGTTTCACCAGCTACACCATCGGCCACAACATCGGCGCCACCGTCTTTACCGGCGGCGCGATCCGTTTCCGGATCTATTCCGACTACGGCCTGACCGCGATCGATGTCGCCAAAATCTGCTTCCTCTCGGGCCTGACCTTCTGGCTCGGCAATCTGTTCGTGCTCGGCATGGGCATGGCGTGGCATCCGGAGGCGGCGACGGCCATGGATCTGCTGCCGCCTTCAGTGAACCGTCTGATCGCGCTCGGCTGCCTCGCCGGCATCGGAGCCTATTTCCTCTGGCTGGTGATGGGCGAGAACCGCCGCGAACTCGGCCAGAACGGCTGGAAGGTGGTGCTGCCCTCGGCGCGGCTGACGCTGCTGCAGGTCATGATCGGCGTGGTCGATCTCGGGTTCTGCGCGCTGGCGATGTATCTGTTGATGCCGACGCAGCCCCATATCGATTTCGTTTCGCTGGCGGTGGTCTTCATCCTCGCAACGCTCCTCGGCTTCGCCAGCCATGCGCCGGGCAGCATCGGCGTGTTCGACGCCGCGATGCTGGTGGCGCTGCCGCAGTTCGGCAAGGAGCAATTGCTGGCAACCCTGGTGGTGTTCCGGATCCTGTATTTCCTGATTCCCTTCGGCATCTCGATCTGGATCATGGGCGCGCGCGAACTCTGGCTGAGCGTGGTGCAGCCCTGGCAGGAACGCCGCAGGCTCGCGCAGGCCAGCCGCCAGATGAACGAACAGCCCCGCACGGCGGAGGTCCCGGTCAGGCAGCCGCTCAAGCGAGCGAAACGGTAACAGCGACGTTATCTGCCTGCTTCAGTCTTTTGGGCTACGAGGGTCGGGTTCTCTTATTTCTGCCTTACCGCTAACGTCAAACGCGCCATGGCCGGAATTTTACCTCGATCGATAGTATCAGTCGCGCTGCTCGCCGGCGCGCTGGCGGCGCTATCGCCTCCCCCTGCGGAAGCGCAGATCGCCCAAGGCGCCATGCAGATTTCCTGGGAGGTCCGCAACCGTTTCCGCCTGTTCCGCGAGGAACGGGATTTTCTGCTGCACGCCGAGACCGGGCGCGGCCGCAGCGTATTGGCCGCAGAACAAGCGCTGGCGATCCAGAGCGATGGCCGCGGCTGGGCACGAAACACCGTGAACCGGCTTTGCATCGATCTTGCCGGCCGTGTCAGCGAGCCCTGTACCCGCGACAACGTCAAGGAAAGCTACCTGACGCCGATCGATCATCCCATCACCGTCCGCCTGACCGGACCGGTTCCGGTCGGCGCCACCTGCGCCTGGTCGTTCGACGACGGCGACGGGCCGCAAGGATCCACGTTCGACTGCGCCGAGCCGGTTAATTTCAGGGTCCGCTATGGCCGTACCACCGTTGCCAGCGTCGACGTCTCCGCCGGCTCGGACGGCGGCCAGCGCGTCGCTACCGAGATCTCGGTGCGCGACATCTTCATCGCCGGGCTCGGCGACAGCATCGCTTCCGGCGAGGGAAATCCGGACCGGCCTATCGCGCTGTCAGATGAAGGCTTTTGCTTCCGCTCCTATCTGGGAACGGCCGCCTCACAATATTACCGTCCAAGCCGCGCCGGCTATAAGGGCGGACGGGCCTGTGAAGCGCCGGATACGATGGCCGTATGGCAGCGGCAGAGCGCGCTCTGGCTCAATGCAGCCTGCCACCGCTCGCTCTACAGCTACCAGACGCGGACCGCATTGGCACTCGCCGTACAATATCCGCATATCGCGGTGACGTATCTGCCGCTGGCCTGCACCGGCGCCACCATCGCCGACGGCTTGTTCGGCTCGCAGCGCGCCCGTGACTGCCCGCCGTCGAAATCCGGCAGCTGCCGGGGCACGGTCAACGCCCAGCTCGCTGAATTGCGCGAAGCTGTTACGGCGGCCAAAAGCCGCCAGCCCGATCGCAAGCTCGATCTGGTGCTGCTGTCGGTCGGCGCCAACGACATTTATTTTTCAGGGCTAGTCGCCGACGTCATCGTGGACACGGCGACGGAGCGCGCTTTGTTCCGGCGCAGCGGCGTGCTGGCATCGGTCGAGGAGGCACGCGGCGCGTTGATGCGCGACCTCCCGCAAGGGTTCGCCAAGCTGCGCGAGGCGTTAAAGCCGCTGGTCGGCGACATGTCCCGCGTGGTCTACACTTCCTACGCCAACCCGACGCTGGCAAACAACGGCACGCCCTGCCCCGGCGGACGGGCGGGATTCGATATCCACCCCTCGTTCAACGCCGAGCCGCGGCGGCTCGCCGCCGTCTCGAACTTTGTCGAGGGCGAATTCCTGCCGCAGCTAAAGGCGCTCGCGCTGTGCCAATCCGGCATCCTGTGCCGCAACCCGCGCGCCGACCGCATGACCTTTGTCGATGCGCATCAAGCGACGTTTGCGAACCACGGTTTCTGCGCGCGTGCGGAGAGCGATCCCGAATTCGATCGTCAATGCTTTTCGGCCCGCGGCGAAAGCTTCGATCCTGATATCGTCACCGCCGCCAGCCAGCCGATGCTGTGCGGCCGCAGCGCCGGCGACTATCGCGCCTATCTGCCGCGCGCACGCTGGATCCGCGACGCCAATGACAGCTACTTCGCGGCAATGACTTATCCGCTGGGCTTGCCGTCGTCGCAGCAGCCTGCCGACATCCACGACGCGACCTGGGGAGTTCTGTCGGCGGTGTATGGCGGCGCCGTGCATCCCACCGCCGAAGGCCACGCCGCAATGGCGGACGCGGCACTGCCGGCCGCAGCCGCCGTGCTGCAACTGGATGCCGCCGTGCCTGAAGTGATTTCGCAGCCGGTATCGCCGATCCCGATATTGCCGGGGACGCGTTAGGCCGCTTCCAAATTAAAATCTCGAAAACAACCCCATGCAAAGTAGCAGGCGGTCGCTGGCGTGGGTGCTTTGAGCTTTGAGCGATCCCGCAAAAACATTTTGACACGTCGGGCAAATCAGGGGGACAAATACATCGTCCCGCGATTTACAGGGCGGCAATGAAATTGAGATCACCCCTCAAATGGTTGAGGCTGGGGCTCGCGTGCTTACTAACGGCGGTGATGTAGTGTCACTCTGGCACACGCGTGAGATTGTTCAGGATATCTTCTTGGCAATGGTTTCGACTGCGGACCGCACTTCTCTGGCCCGCTGGATCAGAATGCTGAAGTGATCCCTATAGGCGTTTATTTCAAACGACGTGTAGGAGTAACTGCCAAACATATGCTCGTCAAAATCGAACTTTTTTGAATTGTATAAAGCGGGTCTCAGAAAATAACCTAGGTCGGGGTGATTAAAGTAACGGCCATGTGCAATGTCGTTCCTTCTAGCCGAGAATTGGCGACAGTGCTTCATCAAGTCACCAAACTCGGGTTGGGTATGCGCGACCTCGCGATCAGGGCCAGCGATCTTAATCCGACCTGTGGTAGCTTCGTAAAAGAAGGCCTCTGCGGCGGCCGACAGCATGTCGGCTCGCCCATAGAAGTTGCTGACTGACCCATATGCTCGGACTGCCGGGCCACCCCACTTCGCGCCAATTAGTTCGGAGAACAATAGTGCGAGTTCTTCCTCCATCATCTCCCATGTGCTAAGTGCAAACCCGACGGCCGCAAGAAGGGTGTCGCGCTCTGAATCACCTTTGGTCGCGCCGCGATCTCCCGGCCAAAGAACTTTCCAGGGTGGGTCTGGCTGCTTAGGCTTTTTATTTTTGGGTGGCTTCGTCATGACGAACAATTCCGATTTGAAAAAGACCAAAGAATTGATGGGCGCACTCGTGCGCATGAAGCCAAAGCCGCACGAGGAAATGGAAGGCTACGAAAAAGACGGCCCCTAGACGTAAGGCTAGCAAAAAATAGGCCGAAAAAGCCCTTCCCGTTAACGAATGGTTGCCCGGGTGGTGTAAACTAGCTATTGACCGTGACGGTTGCAAATGGAACCTTCATGGGCAAAGACGCGTTACCTGACCCCGGTCAGTGGATCACCTCGGTTGAGAGAATCGGTATTGCCAACACGGTGGTGCTCATTCTGGCTCTGGGCCTTGCCGTTTCTATCGTGTTTCGAGGACCGGCTTACCTCCATGCTCTGAACGAGATTTACAAGACGTTCGGAAAGCACAGAAAAGACAGGCAGCGCATACCGACCAAGGTAAGAGACAAGCAAGCCAACTTGAACGAAGCGATAAAGGCTCGGAAGCGGAACGGTCAGGGAGAAGCGAAATGACGCTTTGGTTAGGGGCCTCAATAATTGCCGCGTCGTTCGTTGTGATGCTTTTCTATCGTGCGTACATGCATGCCGATCTGTTGCGCTTGGCTCGTTATGAGCATTGGTCTGATCGGTTCTACTCTGCGGCAAAGCCCTTAGTTGCTAATCCAGAAACGCCGGCCAACATTATTTCTCTCGTTGAGAGCCTCAATGATCTTATGACGTATAAGGACGCTCCGTTCGGGATTGCGCGGGTGTTTGCTCGCAGGCTGGAAAAGGGATTGCCCGTCAGAAAAGATGCGGAAGGTGCTCCTGAGGATTATAAATCGTTCTTCAAGAAATACCCCGAACTGTTGGATAACGCGCAAGCGGTCACGAAAGCTGGATTGCTTGCTCCAACTTATGTTCGCCTAGTTGGCGGCACCCAAGCCCGGGCGGTGTTGGCAGATTTATTCTGTGAAATGGACCTGCGCCATAATGAGATTGGCGACGCGTTTGATGTTCGCAGTGTCAGCAAGATAAACAGAGGGCCAAGTTTGGTTCCTCATATCATTCGTCGCTAGCGCTTTTGACGCTTACCCAAGCCAAGAAACGTTTGACGGCCTGCTTGTGGTGGCTGATCTTAGTTAGTCGGCCGATACGTCAGGCGCTTGCCCTCAATACCTTTGAGAGCATTTGCCGTCCGTTCCCCATCGGTAATGCCAAGGGCAGTGCGGTTATTGTAGCGGAAATCGAACTCTGCCAGATAGCGCTTTAAATGCCCTTCGCTGACGTGGTGGTAAGTGCCGACGATGCCGCGCTTGAGAACTGAGAAACTGCCTTCAACGGTGTTGCTGTGAGCGTCGCCGCGAACGTATTCGCCAATGCCGTGATCGACCATGGCGTGGCGGTCGAACTCACACAGCAGCAAGAGGTTTGGCGCGATTGCACGGCATTATGGCGCAGACGCCAGAATTGCCCGCGCGTTAGCGTTCGATCGCAGAAACTGCCTTGCCGTCAACAGGCGGCGTGGGTTCGTTGTGAATCCCGTTCGCTGGTGCGCCCTTGTCGGTCCAGTCCGGCGGCAGTCCAGCCCGCTCTCCAATCATACCGACCAGTCCCGGCGCGCGCCCGAATGCTTCACAAGCCACCTCCTTCGGCGCTCCACCGAGGGAGGCCTGCAATCTGGCGATCGATGGCGGTGATGAAATTTTTCCGAACGGACTCTCGGCCGTGACCAGTAACTTCCCGAAATCGTCTCCGAAGGCGGAAGCCAGATCATAGGCGTCCCCGTCGCTCGACACACGCGGTGGGCTGGTAAAGGAATTCGCGCCACGCGCCCAGATCATGGCGGCCTTTTGGCTGCCGTTACGATCACGGGCCTCGGCCTCCACGGCGAGGCTCCCGAGCCCGATCGGAAGCCGTGGGACGGGAATCGGTACACCGGGGGCAACGATCGACGGCACGACGCTCGCGACCTTGGAGACGCCTGCGGCCGTCGCATCGGTCGGCGCCACGTGGATGATCACCGCACGGACGCTCAGATCCGCCGTCTCCGTCGGTGCTACGACCCGGAAGCGCTCGCTCAGAGCAAGGCACATTGCTCTGCTGACCGCATTCTTGATCAGGCTGCGCTGCTCGTCCGAGAAGGGCACGCGCGCGGCGGCTGCCGTGAGTGCGGTTGGCTCGATCCGCAGGGTCTTTGCTGCGAGAACTTCGGCTTTGCTAACCCGAACCTGCGACTTGGTCAGAAGCCCATCGGACGGGGTCAGATTGTCGTAGGAAGCCAACGAGCCGGACCGTTCCAGTTGTACGGCCGTGCAGCCCCCGGCCATCCAGCCTAACGCCACGACGACGATCCACCTCATGGCGTGACCGGCAAGCCGATCGTTGATCCCTGCACCACCCGCCGCGAACGGGCGATCGGACCAGGCGAAAGCACGGTGCCGGGCGCGGACGCCAAAATAGGCTGCCATGTCGCATTCCAACGCGTCAGCGCCGTACCGTTGCCGTCGAAGGCCATATCGAGAAAAGCCAGCGTGAGCTCCGCCGTGGCGGCCTTCACTTTCGGGTTAAGAGCCGGACCGCCGGTGAACGAGCGGTCTGTAAAAATGCTGTGCGACCCGCCTTCGAATACGGCGAGCAGCTTGCGCGGTGCGGCCATGGCGTCGAAGACGGCGAGCCGGTCGGCTGCGGGCGAGTAGTACCCGGGAATCTGGATGACATCATTGGTGGCGGTCACGTGCAGGCTCGGAACCGTGATTTTGCTCAGCACCGAAGCCAGATCGGTTTCACCGTAGAACGGCGGCGCAGAGATCACGATCGCCGCGGCAAAGCGCGGGTCGCGGGCCTCGACCCACTGCCCTTCGCGCATCACGCGCGCGCCGACGGCAAGAAGCGCCGTGTTCGCGCCATACGAATGACCAGCCGCGACGATACGCCGACGGTCGATCTGGGCGCCGTAGGGGCCGACACCGCCGAGCAGCACGCGGTCCAGCGCGAAGCGCAAATCCCAGACCCGGGCAAGCGCCTCGCTCTCGTGAGCCGCTCGCTGCAAACGGTCGACGACGGTAAGAGGATTGCCTGCCCAAAGCGACGAGTCGCTGCCCGCGTGCTGAACATGCAGGCTGGCAACGCCGCGCGCGGCCCAATATTGGCCGAGATAACGATATCCCCGGCGGGAGCCACCCATCCCATGGGAGAACACAATGAGCGGCACGCGCGCACCCGGCGCGATATTCGCGGGCCAGTGCAGGCGCGCGGGAATGGTCCGCGAACGCGTCGGGTCGATCCAGTCGAAATCAACGACGCGAAAAGGGGGCGCATCGGCCTCCGCTGCCGCGGGATTGACCGGAACGGCGGCCGTGATTGCGACGGCGAGCAGCATGGCGCCGAGGCCCCGTCGCGTGATGGTGGCCGGCACGTCTTTGCCGGACCGTCGGGACCGCGAAGCCGTCCCGGTTGTACCGTCCTGACCGAATGCAGCGGACTGAACACGCCGCAACCATGCACCGCCGCCAATCCTGCTGTCCATGCTGCCTCACCTTGAACACAATTCGCACTGGGTGTAATATTGTAATTGCACTTAGTGTAATTTTGCAAGGAAATATATTCGTGCCACAAGACGCCATGGAGAATTCGTCCCCCAAGGAAGAAGGCCTGCGAGAGCGGAAGCGGCGCGAGACGCTGCATCGCATCGCCGAGCAGGGCCTGAAACTGTTTCTGACCCACGGCTACGAGGCCACCACGCTCGACGCGATCGCGGAGGCCGCGGGAATCTCGCGGCGGACGTTCTTCTACTACTTCAAGTCCAAGGAAGAGATTCTGCTGGCGTGGCAGGACGGCGGTTTCAACGAGACCCTGCGAGCCGCCGTGCTCGAGCAATCGACCAAACAGTCCCCCCTCAACGCCGTGAAGAGCGCCTTATTGGAGCTGACGTTGCGCTTTCAGGCCGATTACAAGCAGACCAGGGTGATCGAACGCCTGATGTGCGCGAACGAGTCGCTTCGCATACGACACCAGGCGAAATATGTAGAGAAAGAACAAGCGGTATTCGACGCGCTCTGCCAGATGTGGCCGCAGCCCAAGCGGCAGCCTGCGCTCCGCATCGTCGCGATGATGTCGATCGGAGCACTGCGTCTTGCGATCGACAACTGGAACCGCGACCAGGGAAAGCGACCTATCGCGGTTTACCTCAAAGAGGCTTTCGCCGACCTGAAATCGGCGATTTGAAGCGCCATTGGCCGAACAGCCACCGCTCAACGCGCTGGGGCCGGCGCGCCAGGTGGCGGCGCAAGTGCGGGCGCCGTCGTCTTCTTTGGGGCAGGCGCTTTCGGAGCGGGCTGCTTCATCGCCGCCGCCTGTGCCGGCAGATATTTCGCGATGATGGCCGGATCGAGCGAAGCAATCGAGGAGTCCGGCAGCCGGGTCCAGATCTCGTCCTTGCCCAATAATGAGAAGCCGAGATAGCCGCGCATGGTCAAAGTCTGTCCGTCGGGACTGACCGTCATCTTGGCTTTGTAGATCTTGCCATCGCGCGGATCGAGCACATTGCCATTCTCGTATTTCAGTCCGTCTCGCTTCATGTCGCGGATGAAGGAGAGCCCGAGCCACGGCTGATCTTTTCGATCGTCGGTGCATTTTGAGCAGACCGGATTGGGAGCATCGCCTGGCTCAGGAAAAAGCTTGGCAAACGCACCTTCATAGATGCCGTCGCGATCGACCACCAGAAACCATCCGACCGGCTTTCCCTTCTCGACCTTCTGCCACAGCCCGGCGGCTGACGGCTCCGCCGTTTGCGCAGCAAGGTCGCAAACGAACGCAAGCCCCATCACGATCGGCAATATCAGTCGAACCACAGAAAGCGCACTTCGCATCGTCATCACCCGACTAATTCACAAAATGAATGGCCGCAGACTAAGGCCATTTCGCGGACGGTTCCAGTGCCTGGACGGACGAACGCGAGACCGCGGCGAACGAGCCGCGGCCATTCGGTCATATTTTCGTTGGAATCATCTCCGGCAAGCGCCAGGAACCGGCTCGATACGCAAACCGGCTTCAATGGCTGCCTCCGCATTTGTTGGTCTTGGTGTTGTAGTTGCCGCACTTCTTGCCAACCCAGTCGCCGATCAGGTCCCTGGAGCCCTCGAGTTCGTTCGACCATGCATCGCCGGCCACCAGGCCCGGGGTCTTCCACACCACGTCGAACTGGCCATTGATTTTGACTTCACCAATGAACACCGGCTTGGTGATGTGATGGTTCGGAAGCATCTTCGCGATACCGCCGGTCAGATTCTTGGTTTCGATGCCCGGCAGCGCGTCGATCACCTTGTCGGCGTCGGTCGACTTCACCTTCTCGACCGCCTTGACCCACATTTCGAAACCGATGACGTGTGCTTCCATCGGATCGTTGGTCACGCGCTTCGGATTCTTGGTGTAGGCCTGCCAGGCCTTGATGAACTTCTCGTTGGCCGGATCCTTGATCGACTGGAAGTAGTTCCAGGCGGCCAGATGGCCGAGCAGCGGCCTGGTGTCGATGCCGGCGAGTTCGCCTTCACCGACCGAGAACGCGACAACCGGAATGTCGGTCGCCTTGATGCCCTGGTTGCCGAGCTCCTTGTAGAAGGGAACGTTGGCGTCGCCGTTGATGGTGGAGACAACAGCGGTCTTCTTGCCGGCCGAGCCGAATTTCTTGATATCGGCCACGATCGTCCGCCAGTTCGAATGACCGAACGGCGTGTAGGTGATCATGATATCTTCCTGCGCGACGCCTTTCGACTTCAAGTAGGCTTCGAGGATCCTGTTGGTGGTGCGCGGATAGACGTAGTCGGTGCCGGCCAGCACCCAGCGCTTCACCTTCTCGTGCTTCGTCAGGTAGTCGACCGCGGGGATCGCCTGCTGGTTCGGCGCCGCACCGGTGTAGAACACGTTGCGCTCGCTTTCCTCACCCTCGTACTGCACGGGGTAGAACAGGATCGAGTTCAGTTCCTTGAACACCGGGAGCACGGATTTGCGCGACACCGAGGTCCAGCAGCCGAATACGACGGCGACCTTGTCCTTGGTGATCAGCTCGCGGGCCTTTTCCGCAAACAGCGGCCAGTTCGACGCCGGATCGACCACGACCGCCTCGAGCTTCCTGCCGAGCACGCCGCCCTTCTTGTTCTGCTCGTCGATCAGGAACAGGACGGTGTCCTTCAGCGTGGTTTCGCTGATGGCCATGGTGCCGGAAAGCGAATGCAGGACGCCGACCTTGATGGTGTCGTCCGAACTCTCGCCACCGACGGCGCTACCCGCCGGCAGCAGAGCGCACAAAAGCAAGATTACCGCGCACCGCCTCACTCGGTTCGACCAACGTTTCACGGTGCTCTCCGAATGGGACAGCTCAGGGGCGCTGCTGTAAAATGAACGTCAGTCGAACTCTTAGTCAAATACTTTCGTCAGATGCGCCGGCTGTCAGTTGACGCCGAGCTTCTTCTGCAGGCTCGATGACGAGGTCGTGTACTGGAAGACGAGGCGCTTGTCCGGGTAGACGTAGCGGTGCGCCTTCTGCGCCATCAGTGCGCCCTCGTGGAATCCGCTCAGGATCAGTTTCAGCTTGCCCGGATAGGTGTTGATGTCGCCGATCGCAAAAATGCCGGAAACATTGGTCTCGAAGGCGGCGGTTTCGACCGGCACCAGATTGTTCTCGAGCGCAACGCCCCAGTTCGCAACCGGTCCGAGCTTCATGGTCAGCCCGAAGAACGGCAGCATCGTATCGCACTCGACTTTCGAGACCGCGTTGTCGTTGCCTTTCATCATGGCGCCCGAGAGCTTGCCGCCCTCGCCTTCAAGCGAGGTGACCTGACCGATCTTCAGGTCCATTTTTCCGGAAGCCACCAGTGCACGCATCTGCTCGACGCTGTGCGGAGCGGCGCGGAAATCATCGCGCCGGTGCAACAGCGTCACGCGCTTGGCAATGGGGTGCAGATTGAGCGTCCAGTCGAGTGCGGAATCGCCGCCGCCGACAATCAGGATATTCTTGTCGCGGAACTGCTCCATCTTGCGCACCGCGTAGAACACCGAGGTGCCCTCATAGGCCTCGATGCCCGGCACCGGCGGGCGCTTGGGCTGGAACGAGCCGCCGCCCGCGGAGATCACGACCACCTTGCATTCGAACACCTGGCCCACGTCGGTGGTGACGCGAAAGAGAGGATCGCCGATCTTCTCGATCGTCTCCACCATCTCGTTGAGGTGAAAGGTCGGATTGAACGGCTTGATCTGCTCCAGCAGCGCTTCGGTGAGGCCCTGGCCGGTGACAAAGGGAATGCCGGGAATGTCGTAGATCGGCTTTTCCGGATAGAGCTCGGCGCACTGGCCGCCGATCTTGTCGAGGATGTCGACCAGATGCGTCTTCATATCGAGGAGGCCCAGTTCGAACACGGCGAATAGTCCGCAAGGACCTGCACCAATAATCAGCACATCGGTTTTGATCGCTTCGCTCATCTCAGCATCTTTTCGGTTGGACCGCGCCGATGGCCTGGGCGGCGCTTCTGGGGCAGCGTCTGTCTAGCCAACGCCGGTGGAACAGGAAAGCCATAATATGGCAGGTGGCCTTCGCCTCAACCCCTTGCCGGAGCAGGACAACTGGGCTGTAACAACGTGAAACGTTCGGAGACCGCCCCGTGAACGCCCCTGCCCGCCTCGATTCAACGCCGCGCCTGGAGGATTTCCCCTACCGGCTGACCGACAATGTGCGTTTCGCCGACCTCGACCCCAACCAGCACGTCAACAACGCGGTCTATGCGACCTATTTCGAAACCGGCCGCGTCACGCTGATGAAGGATCGCAGTTACGGGCTGATGCCGCACGGCGTCACCTGGATCATGGTCCGGCTCGACATGCATTTCCGCGCCGAGCTGCGCTGGCCCGGCACCATCGAGATGGGGCTCGGGGTGGTGAAATTCGGCCGCACCTCCGTGACCTTCGATCAGGTGGTATTTGCCGAAGGCACATGCGTTGCCTCGGCACAATCGGTATCGGTGCTGCTCGACGAAGCCACCCGCAAGCCGACACCGCTGACCGAGGAGATCATCGGGAACTTCCAGCGCTGGCTGCGGCGCGGAATGGACGGACGATAATGCGCGCCGCGCTGCTGGCGGTGTTGATCGTCTCCGTGACGATGCAGCCCGCCGCAGCCGATGGATTCTATCGCGAGGATTTGCGGATTTCGATGGCGGCCGCGGAAACGGCGGGCCTTGAGGCCATGCTGGTGCGGCCATCGGGCAGCGGACGCTTTCCGCTGGCGCTGATCAGCCACGGCGCACCGCGCGATCACACCGCGCGAGCCACGATGTCGCCATATGGAACGTACCGGCAGGCGATCGAATTCGCGCGGCGCGGCTTCGCAGCGCTGGTCGTGATGCGGCGAGATTATGGCGACTCCGGCGGCCGATATGCCGAGAGCAACGGTCGCTGCGCCAATCGTGATTATTTGCGATCGGCCCGGGCGTCTGCCGAAGATTTGGCCGCCGCGATCCGGGCCATGCAGGACCGCACCGACGTTTCCACCAACGGCATGATCGCGGTCGGCTCCTCGGCGGGCGGCTTTGCCAGCATCGCGCTCGCCGCCACTGCGCCGCCCGGCCTCGTCGCCGCGATCAGCTTCGCCGGCGGACGCGGCTCACGTGCCGATGACGATGTCTGCGACGAGGCGGCACTGGTGCGGGCATTTGCGGCTCTGGGCCGGACGTCGCGAATTCCGATGCTGTGGATCTATGCGGAGAACGACAAGTTCTTTCGCCCCGACCTCGCGCACCGGATGCACGCGGCGTTCACCGGCGCCGGCGGCCGCGCCGAATTGATCGACGCGCCTGCGTTCGGCGACGACGGCCACACGCTGTTCTCAAGGGGCATTGCGCTCTGGACCCCGATGGTCGATCGCTTCCTGCAGGAGCAGAATCTGGGGACGCGAGAACTGGCCGCAGCGCCGCTTCCGGCGGCGCTTTCGCCGCCGCCCCGGTTGGGCGAGAAAGGCCGTTCAGCTTTTGAAGCCTATCTGGCCGCAAGCCCTCACAAGGCATTTGCGGTGTCTCCGACCGGCGGCTTTGGCTACCGCGCCGGGCAGCGGTCGGCCGTCGTGGCGCAGGACGCGGCCCTTGCCGCATGCGCAAAGGCTGCCGCCGACTGCGCGGTTTATGCGGTCGACGAGGAACTGGTCGAAAGGGAGCGCGCCGGAGCGCGCTGAACCATCCGGCGGAGCTGGACCAGAGCCTTTTCCGTTTCGATTGAATCGAAACGGAAAAAGGCTCCGGATTCCTAATTTTCACGCGTTTTCTTGACGCGAACCGGCGCCACTTCGCTGGAAAACGCTATGGGCTCTACGCCTGCCGTTCCGGCGTCGAGACCACGAGGCCGTCGAGCTCGTCGGAGACCTTGATCTGGCACGACAGGCGCGAATTCGGCCGTACGTCGAAGCCGAAATCCAGCATGTCCTCTTCCATCGGCGTGGGCGAGCCGACCTTCTCGCGCCAGGCGTCGTCGACATAGACGTGGCAGGTCGCGCAGGCACAGGCCCCGCCGCACTCGGCTTCGATGCCCGGAATGGCGTTGCGGATCGCGGCTTCCATCACGGTCGCGCCGTTTTCGACTTCAATGGTTCGTGTTTCGCCGGAATGGTCGACAAAGTGGATTTTGGCCATGATCGCTCGTGCTGCCGGTATACGGTAGGAGGGTCCCCGGCAGTCCTATAACGGGTCGATCCGCACAGCGCCAGCGGTCGGGACGAAATCCTAAGGGGCTAATTTGGCGGGGTTTTGGCGGGCGTCAGATCGCCAACTCAAGACCGGCGCAGAATCGCCTCGATCGCCGCCCGCGCCCGCGCAATGGCCTCACCGAGTTCGGCAACAAGCCGGGACGGATCGGCGCCATCGGCAAGAACCGCCTCCAGCCGGGCGGCGGTGTCCGCCACACCGAAGGCGCCGATCGCGCGGGCCGAGCCCTTCAGCGTGTGGGCCAGCGCGTCGGCATCTGCCGGCCCGGTGGCAAGCATGGCCATCAGCTTGGCCGACTGGGCCGCGAACATCGCCAGCACCTCCTGTTCGAGGCCGGCGTCGTCAAGCGTCATGCGCTTAAGGTGTTCGAAATCGATCGGACCGTCATCGGGAGCGAGCGGCGGCGATGGCATCCATTGTATCCGTTCAAGGTGAAGCGGCATGGCCTGACCCACATCTCCCCGCCGGACCGATCCAGGCAGGGCCGTTTTGGCCACCCAATCACGAAACTGGTTAACGGAACGTTCACCGGAATTGCCGCAACTTTGCCTACTTTTCGCCGAGGAGTTGCCGCAAAGGACAGCCTCCCACGGGAATTTCGAGTATCCGTAAGGCCTTAAGCCACAAAGCTGTTAACGATGATTAAGAATGTCTTAATCGCGACCATTTCATTCGCATCACTCAACCAATAGGATGTTTGCGGATGTAGCGGACAAGCCGCCGACGGGGCGCGGCTGCGGTCCGTGTGGGGGCAAAGATCCGGTTTGGGCTTGCGGGGGCGTTTGCAAGACCAGCTGGACGCGTAAAAAGTAAGAGGGCTCGACTGAACATGGCGAACAATCCCAAGAAGGTCAAAGATCCCACCGAAGTCGCGCTTTCCGCCATTCAGGAAGCGCTGAACATCAGTGACACCACTGTCGATCCCAATCGCAATTCGATCGGCAACAACGACCTTTCGCCATCAAGCATTTCGTCCACGCCCCCGGCCTATTCCGAAACCCAGTTCGATACGCGCGTTGATACGCGTTCTGGCGTCGACCGCCAGGTATTCGATCCGATCGAAGAGCCGCGCGCCCCGCGTCGCGCCGCCAACGATGACCGCGAAACCATCGGACAAATTCTGCAGGCAATCCAGAAGGGCCGCCCTGCCCGCGGCGTCTATACGCTTGCCACCGTGTTCGCCGGCGTCTGGATCGTCGGCTGCGCGCTGCTGACCGCCGCTTTCCTGCCTTCGCTGCAGGCCGCAATGGGACAGAGCGGCGGCGTGCTGGTGCTGGGCGGCCTTGCCGCGCTGTTCTTTGCGCCGGTGCTGCTGTTCTATTTCCTCGCGAGCCTTGCCTGGCGCGGCCAGGAAATGCGGATGATCGCGCAATCGATGGCGCAGGTCGCGATCCGCTTCTCCGAGCCCGAAGGTGCCGCCTCCGACTCGATGGTGACGGTCGGCCAGGCGATCCGCCGCGAAGTCGCGGCGATGGGCGACGGCGTCGAACGCGCGATCGCGCGCGCCGGCGAACTGGAAACGCTGGTGGCCAACGAAGTCGCGGCGCTTGAGCGTGCCTATTCCGACAACGAAGTGCGCATCCGCGCGCTGCTGCAGGACATCGCCCATCAGCGCGACAATCTGGTCGGCCAGGCCGAGCAGGTTCGCAGCGCCATTTCCGGCGTGCAGATCGACCTGCGCCACGACATCGCGCTGATCTCGGACGCGATCGCCTCGCGCGTCGACGAAGTCGCCAAAAGCATCACCGGCGCGCTGGAAGAGCGCGGCGCCCACATCACCACCGCCTTGAGCCATGCCGGCGACAACATGATCCTCGCGCTCGGCGAGCGCGGCGGCGACCTGCTCGACCGCCTCGAGGAAGCCAGCGCCGAGACCACGCGCGCCGTGCTCGACGCCTCGGAACGGCTGACCACCAGCCTCAACTTCAAGACCGGCCACGTCCATGACGAGTTCGTCGATCTGGCCGATCGCGTCCACGAGATGCTGAACGAGCGCATCGACCGCATCACCGGCGAATTCGAGCAGCGTTCCTCGACCATCGTCGACGGCATTTCCGACCGCACCGAACAAGTCCACGACTCCTTGAAGAATTCCAGCGACTCGCTGCTGCTCGAACTCGAGCTGCGCAGCGGCGATCTCGTCAGCAAGATCGACGAGGCCGGCAACCGCCTGGCGACCCGCATCATGACCTCCGGCGACAAGGCCAGCGACGCGCTCGACGTGACCGTGAACTCGCTGGTCGCCAAGGTCGTCAGCCAGACCGAGACCGCGCATGACAGCCTCTCGCTGCAGATGAGCGCGTTCGACGAACTGGTGCAGAACCAGGGCAGCGAACTGGTCGAGAAATTCGCCCGCGACTCAGGCACGCTCGGCGCGCTGATCACCCGTCACATTTCCGAATTCGACCGCACCGTCAAAACCTTCGGCGGCGAGATCGTCGAACGCATGGGCCAGCGGACGCAGGACATCGCCGACAGCCTGAAGAACTATGTCGATACCTTCGACACCCGCCTGATCTCCAACAGCGGCGAGATCACCGCCTCGCTCGATCAGCGCCTGCTGCAGTTCGAAACCACGCTGAGCACGCGCGTCAACCATCTCGACAACTCGCTCGACACCAAGATCCGGTCGTTCGACGAAACCGTCGACGGCCGCCTGAAAGCGCTGGAGCAGACCTTCGACACCCGCGCCAGGTCCGTCACCGAGACGATCGATGATCGCCTCGGCACACTGGCGAGTTCGTTGACCGACGGTGCCGCGCAGGCGATCCACTCGATCGACTCGCGTCTCACCGAACTCACCTCGTCGCTGACCGGAGGCACCACGCAGGCCATCCAGTCGATCGACTCGCGCCTCACCAACCTGACGACGTCGCTGACGGTTGGCGCCGCGCAAGCCGTCGAAGCTATCGACCAGCGCCTCACCAACGTCACCACGTCGCTGACCGTTGGCGCTGCGCAAGCGGTCGAAGCCATCGACCAGCGCCTCACCAACGTGACCACGTCGCTGACGGTTGGCACCGCGCAAGCGGTCGAAGCCATCGACCAGCGCCTCGGCAATGTCACCACGTCGCTGACCGTTGGCACCGCACAGGCGGTCGAAGCCATCGACCAGCGCATCACCAGCGTGACCCAGACCATCGACGGCCGCAGCGCCTATCTGACCGACACCATCGCGGCGCGGTTCCAGGATATCCACCAGGGTATCGAAACCCGGGTCGGCGCCGTCGCCACCGACATCGACATGCGCGTCGCCCAGTTCGAGGATTTGCTCGGCTCGCGCGTCGAAGCCGTGGCCGGCCGTATCGAAAGCAGCGGCCGTCAGGCCAGCGACGACCTCATGGCGCGCGCCGAACTGTTGTCCTCGGGCATCAGGTCGCACGTCGAGGACGCCGAGCGCTCGCTCACCAACCTCGTGGTCAACACCTCTGAAACCATCCAGACCGGCGCGCGCACCGCGCAGCAGGCGCTGCTCACGGTTTCGTCCGATGTCGGCGCCCAGCTGAGGCTGACATCGGCCGAGGTCGAAAGCTCCCTCACCGCCGTCGGCACCGGTGCCGCGAACTCGATCCTCAGCAGCGCCCGCGAGGCCCAGACCTCGCTGGTCTCGGCTTCCAGCGAAGCTGCGTCCCAGATCAAAATGCTGGCCGACGACGTCGAGCGCACGCTCTCGGCCGCCGGCAACGCCACCGCTGCGTCGGTACTCTCCGGCGCCCGCGAAGCCCAGACCACGCTGGTTGCGGCGTCTGCGGACGCGGCAAGCCAGGTCAAGTCGCTCGCCGCCGACGTCGAACGTGCCCTGTCGGCCGCCGGAACCGCCACTGCCGAAGCCGTCACGACCGGCGCCCGCGAAGCCCAGAGCACCTTGATCGCAGCCTCCACGGAGGCCACCAGCCAGGTCAAGTCGCTGGCCGCCGACGTGCAGCGCTCGCTGTCGATCGCCGGTACCGCCACCGCCGAGGCCATCACCGCAGGCGCCCGCGAGGCGCAGAGCACGCTGGTCAACGCGTCCACGGATGCGGCGAGCCAGGTCAAGTCGCTCTCTGCCGACGTCCAGCGTTCGCTGTCGATCGCCGGCACCGCCACCGCGGAATCGATTACCGCCGGCGCCCGTGACGCCCAGAACACCCTCATCAACGCGTCCGCGGATGCAGCCAGCCATGTCAAGTCGCTCGCTGCCGACGTCGAACGCTCGCTGTCGGCCGCCGGTACCGCCACAGCCGAGGCCATCACATCAGGTGCACGCGAAGCCCAAAACACCCTCGTCACCGTTTCCGCGGATGCAACCAGCCAGGTCAAATCGCTCACGGCCGATGTCGAACGTTCGCTGTCTGCCGCCGGCACCGCCACTGCCGAGGCCATCACATCGGGTGCACGCGAAGCCCAGAACACCCTCCTCACCGCATCAACGGATGTCGCGACCAAGGTCGCGTCTCTGGCGGCCGACATGCAACGTTCGCTCTCGATGGCCGGCAATGCCACCGCCGAGTCGATCACATCAGGCGCCCGTGAAGCGCAGAACGCGCTCACCACCGCGTCGACGGAAGCCGCCGACCACGTCAAGTCGCTGGCCATCGATGTCGAACGCACGCTGAGCGCGGTCGGCGCCGGCACCGCCGCCTCGATCCTCGGCACCGCGCGCGAAGCGCAGAGCTCGTTCGCCGCGACCTCGGCCGACGCCGCAAGCCAGATCAAGGCGATCGCCAGCGACATCGAGCGTTCGCTCGCTGCGGTCACTGCCGCCACCACCGACAACATCCAGACCACGGCGCAGACCGCGCAGAACGCGATCCAGGCCAGCGCGCAGAACGCACAGAGTGCGCTTGTTGCCGCGTCGAACGAAGTCAGCTCCAAGGTCAAGACGACCTCGGCCGATATCGAACGCTCGGTGCTGTCAGCCAGCAGCAATTTCGGCTCGACGATGACCGGCAAGACCGACGAAATCGTCACCTACGTTCAGCAGCAGACCGATCGTCTGGCGCAGATCGTGGACAGCCGCCGTGGTTCGCTGGTCGAGGCGCTCAGCGCCAAGACCACCCAGCTCACGACCGAGCTCGACCGCGTCACCGCCGACTCGCTGAAGTCGATCGAGACCAGGGGCCAGGCGTTCTCGCAATCAATGGCGACCCACGGTTCGGAAGTCGCCCGCACGATCACCTCCGCGGGCGATATGGCAACCGGCGCGGTGGCCAAGTCGCTGAAGGATCTCGAGCAGTCGTCGCGTTCGGCCATCGACCAGTCGCGTCAGGTTTCGATCGCCGCCGTCACCGAAATGCAGGAGACCAGCAAGATCCTGCGCACCGACACCGTCGCGCTGTTCGAGCGGCTGCGTGAAGGCAACATCCTGCTGCAGGAAGTGCTGACCGGCGCTCACGACAACCTCAACTCGCTGGAGCGCGCTTTGGTGACCCGCGTGGCCGACTTCGTGTCCGCCATGAACGACGTCACCTCGCGCAACGGCGTTGCGACCCAGACGCTGGAAGACCAGCTCACAACCTTCAACACCAAGACCTCGAAGGCGCTGGAGGATCTCGGCTCGCTGTCCAGCGAGTTCGAAACCCACGGCAAGGCGCTGGTCGATGCCGCCACGGCGGTCGAACAGGCCAACCGCACCACCACGACGTCTGTCGCCGAACGCAAAGCGCAGCTTGAATCGCTGGTGACCACCATCGATTTGCGCACCACCGACCTCGATCAGCGGCTGTCGCGCTTCACCGGCCTGCTGGATGAATCGCTTGCCGCCGCCGAGGAACGCGCCCGCGACATCGCCCGCGTGGTGGCGGAAACCGCCGGCGCCGGTTCTGCCGCGATCAGCCGGCAGTTCGAAGCGGTTCGTGTCGCAGCCGAAAACGAGCGGCACCAGACCATCGACGCCATGAACGAACTGTACCAGCAGAGCAACGCCGAAACGGACGCGATGTTCAAGCAGTCGACCGAGAAGTTCGGCGCCATGGTGGTGGCCATGAAGCAGATGGCCTCCGAGATGCATCACGAGCTCGAGGCGACCCGCAACGAACTGCGCCGCGGCGTGCTCGAAATGCCGCAGGAGGCCGCCGACAACACCGCGCAGATGCGCAAGGTGATCGTCGACCAGATCGAGGCGCTGGCCGAACTCAACCGGATCGTCGCCCATCACGGCCGCGGCCTCGACGTCATGACGACGAGCCGCGCCAGCGTGCAACGCCAGGAAGAACCCGTGATGGCAGCAGCCGCTAGCGGCGGCCGCAACGACGTGCGCATGCGCGACACCGGCAGCGCGTCGAACCTGCCGCCGCCGGATCTCGGCATGCCGGCGACGCGCCGCACCGAAGCCCCGCCGGTCAGCCCGGCGAGCAGCCAGGACGGTGGACGCGACGGATGGCTGTCCGACCTGCTCAGCCGCACCGACGCCGGTGGTCCGAGCGGACGCGATGCTCCCCGCCCGCGCGCGCCGCAAGGTCCGGCCAATCCGCTGGAATCGCTGTCGCTCGACATCGGCCGGCTGATGGATCGCAATCTCGCGGCCGAGATGTGGGACCGCTATCAGCGCGGCGAGAGCAAGGCCTTCACCAAGCGGCTCTACACGCCCGCCGGCCAGAAGGCGTTCGATGAGGTCGCCCGCAAATACCGCGCCGACCGCGCCTTCAAGCAGACGGTCGACCGCTACATCGCCGAGTTTGAACGCTTGCTCGACGAAGTTGCCCGAGAGGATCGCGGTCCGCAGGCCCTGCGCGGCCACCTGACCTCGGAGACCGGCCTCGTCTACACCCTGCTCGCGCATGCGGCGGGACGGCTGGGATAAGGTTTGAGCTCAAGCCTACGGGATAAAAAACGGAGGCCTCGCGGCCTCCGTTTTGTTTTGCATCATTGCCTGCGACAACCCCGAAGCGTTTGCGCATGGGAGCGAAGCGACGACTTGTCCGCCGTAGCTCGAAGAGCCAAGGCGGAAGCATCCACTCTTCCGACGCGGTCGGCATGGATTGCTTCGCGGAGCCTGTCATCGGGCGCGCGTTCGCGCGACCCGGTGGCTCGCAATGACGGCCGCTTGGCGATCTGTATTTCCTACTCGGCCTATTGCCGCTTCTGCCCGCTCGGCGCTGCGGCAGCGGCAGGCGGTCTGGGCGAGGCCGGCCTGGCCGGCGGCGGTGCTGCCGCGGGCTCTGCCGGCGCGGCGTTGTTGCTGCCGCCGAAGATCACCCGGCTCGGATTGCGATCGAAATTGTTCACGGCACGGCTGATGTCGGCGAGCGTACGGCGGCCATCGGAAATCAGCGCGCCCGTGCGCTTGTCGAGATCGTCAGCCAGTTCGCGGATCGACTTCACCATCAGGTTCACCTCGCCGCCGTTGGCACCGCCCGCGATGGTGTTGAGGCCGAGCATGAGATTGTCGGCTTTGAGCATCACACCGTCGACCTTGAGCATGACGTTGTCGATCTTCTCGGAATTGCGTGCGAGCGCGCCCGTGAAGGTCTCGAGGTTCCGCAACGAGTTCTTCACTGACTCCTGGTTGTCGGCGACGATCCGGTTGACGTTTTGCAACGTGGCGCGGATCGACTCGGTGACGTCCTGCAGCGCGGCCGGATCGGCGGTCAAAACCGGAACGCCGTCCTCGTCCAGCGGCACGGGAGGTGCCCCCTCCTCGCCGCCCTTGAGCGAGATCGCAGCCACGCCGGTCAGCCCCTGGAATTCGAGGCCGACCAGGGTGTCCTTGCGGATCGGGGCGTTGTTCTCGACCATCGCCAGTGCGACGACGCGACGCGGGTTGTCCAGCTTCACGCGGACAACTTCACCTACCCGGATACCGTTAAAATTGACGCTGCCGCCATTGCGCAAGCCGGTCGCCGGGCCTTCGAAAATCACCCGCAGCGGACTGCGCGCCTTGGTGGTGTGCAGACTCTGGAACCAGAGTACGAATCCGAACGCCGCCGCGATCACCGCCAGGGTGAAGGCTCCGATCAGGACGTAGTTCGCCCGCGTTTCCATAACTCAAATTACTCCGATACCAGGGCTCGGTTCTGATCAGAACCAGGCGCCCGACTTTATCCTTTTGACGCGTTTTCTTCACGCGAACCGGTACCCGCTTCGCTCGAAAACGCTCTAGCCCATCACAGCGCGGGCGCGCTTGCCGTGAAAATATTGCTGCAGCCATGGATGCTGCGAGGCCTGCATGTCGGCAATTGATCCTGCTGCAATGATCTTACCGTTCCCTAAAACGGCGATACGGTCGCAAGCCGTGTAGAGGCTGTCGAGGTCGTGGGTTACCATGAAAACGGTCAGCCCCAAAGTACGCTGCAGGGTGCGGACCAGCTCGTCGAAATCGCCGGCGCCGATCGGGTCGAGGCCCGAGGTAGGCTCGTCCAGGAACACCAGTTCCGGATCGAGCGCGAGCGCGCGCGCCAGCGCCACGCGCTTGATCATGCCGCCGGAAAGCTCGGACGGAAACCTGTCCGCGACTTCGGGCTTGAGGCCCACCATGCCGAGCTTGGCCACCATGACCTCGTCGAGCAGGCGCTGCGAGAGGTTGAGATATTCGCGCACCGGGAACTGGATGTTCTGCCGCACGGTGAGCGAGGAAAACAGCGCGCCTTGCTGGAACAGCACGCCCCAGCGCCGTTCGATGCCGCGCCGCTCGGTCGTAGAGGCCTTGTCGAGATCGACGCCGAACACTTCGATGCGGCCGGCGACCTTGGGCACGAGGCCGATGATGGTGCGCGTCAGCACGGATTTGCCCGCGCCCGACGGACCGACGAAGCCCAGGATCTCGCCGCGCTTCACGTCGAGATTGAGCCCGTCGAGAATCCGCGTCTTGCCGAACTGCACGGTGATGTCGCGGACCCGGATGATGGCGTCGGAAATCTCGCCCGGCATGGTCACATTCCGATCGATGCGAAGAAGATGGCGAACACGCCATCCATGACGATGACGAAGAAGATCCCCTTCACCACCGACGACGTCGTGTGTTGTCCGAGCGATTCGGCGCTGCCCTGCACCGCAAGCCCCTCGACGCAGGCCACGATGCCGATCACCGCGGCCATCACCGGCGCCTTAATGATGCCGACGATGAAATGATCGATCGAGATGGCATCGCGCAGCCGCAGCAGGAAGGCTTCGGGCTCGACGCCGCCATAGAGATACGCGACGAGGCCGCCGCCATAGAGCGCGGCCATCGCGCCGAGAAACGCCAGGATCGGCAACGCCATGACCAGCGCCAGCATGCGCGGCAGGATCAGAACCTCGATCGGATCGAAGCCCATGGTGCGCAGCGCGTCGATCTCCTCGCGCATTTTCATCGAGCCGAGTTCGGCGGTGTAGGCTGAGCCCGAACGCCCCGCCACCATGATCGCCACCAGCAGCACGCCGATTTCGCGCAGCACCAGCACGCCGAGCATATCGACCACGAAAATGTCGGCGCCGAACTTGCGGAAGTGAAAGATGCCCTGTTGCGAGATGATGCAGCCGATCAAAAACGTGATCAGCACCACGATCGGCACCGCGCGCCAGCACACCTGCTCCAGATGATGCACGGTGGAGGTCAGGCGGAAACCGCGGGGACGAATCAGGACATGGCCGGCCGCTGATAGCACCGCGCCGAGCATCTCGATCAATCCGACCAGGGTGCCGCCGACGCCGGCGACGCTGCGGCCGATCTGCTCCAGCATGCCCGTGATCGTCACCGAACGGGTCGCGACGACAGGCTCGGCTTTGACCCGGCGCACCTCGTCGACGAGGCTGGAATAATTCGCCGACAGGCCCGCGATCTTGGCCTCGATACCGCCATCGGTCAGGCTGCGGCGCAACCGTTCGATCAGCCAGGCGCCGAACGTATCGAGTTTCGACACCTGCGAGACGTCGATGAAGATGTTGGGGCGGCTGCCACGAAGCTTCTCGGCGTCGGCCACCATTTTCTCGAGCACCGGGGCGAAGCGGGCCGTCCACGAACCGGCGGCGCACAGCGCAAGCCCGTTGCCTTGGGCTATCCGCTCCAGTGTCGGGTCTGCGCTCACGATGCCCGCCCCCTGGCCCGCCCGCTAATGATGCAAAAGGTATGGTTCGGCACGCCGCATTGCCTTGTAGAATCTGTCCCTAACCAGCCATAGTTGGTTGCGGCGAGCAAGCGCGCGGTTCAGAAATTGCCAGATTTTAAAATGACTTCCAGCCAATCCCAAGAATTTGCCCGACAGCTTGTCGCCCGTATCGAACGCTGGCCGATCGCCGGCTCGTTCACCATCAGCCGGGGGGCCAAGACGGAAGCGGTTACCGTCGTGGCCGAAGTCAGCCATGGGGGCCATACCGGGCGCGGCGAGTGCGTTCCCTATCCCCGCTATGGCGAAACGGCGGAAGCGACCCTGGCTGCCCTTCAGGCGATGCAGGAACCGCTGTCCAGGGGATTGGACCGAACGGCCCTGCAGGCCGCGATGCCAGCAGGCGCCGCCCGTAACGCGCTGGATTGCGCGCTGTTGGACCTTGAGGCCAAAAGCAGGAGCCAGCGCGTCTGGACCCTGCTCGGCCGGCCGGCGCCGCGAGCCTGCACCACCGCCTTCACGATTTCGCTGGGAACGCCGCAGGCGATGGCGGCAGCGACCGCCAAGGCGGCGCGCCGGCCGCTGCTCAAGATCAAGCTCGGCGGCGACGGCGACGAGAGGCGGATCGCGGCCGTCCGCAAGGCCGCCCCCGAATCCGAGTTGATCGTGGACGCCAACGAGGCCTGGACCTCGGACAACCTCGAGCGGAACCTCAACGCCTGCGCGGAACTCGGCGTGACGCTGGTCGAGCAACCGCTTGCCGCCGCCAGTGATGCCGCCCTGGCGCGCATCAAGCGGCCGATTGTGGTGTGCGCCGACGAAAGCGTGCATGACCGCGCCTCGCTCAGCGGCCTTCGCGAACGCTATGACGCCGTCAACATCAAGCTCGACAAAACAGGCGGACTGACAGAAGCGCTGGCGATGGCGGATGCCGCGCACGCACTCGGCTTCGAAATCATGATCGGCTGCATGGTTGCCACCTCGCTCGCGATGGCCCCTGCAATGCTGCTGGCGCAACACGCGCGCTTCGTCGACCTCGACGGCCCACTGTTGCTGGCGCACGACCGCGAGGACGGGCTGCGCTACGAAGGCAGTCTGGTCTATCCGCCGGAAGCCGCGCTCTGGGGCTGACCTGGTAGATTCAATCGTTGACGCGTTTTCTAGCGCGAACCGGTGCCCACCCCGGATCAAGTCCGGGGCAGGCTTTCGCTTGAAATCGCTGCCAGCCGGTGCCGCGCCAGCCACATCACGATCGCAGCCAGCAGCGCCATCGCCGCCATCACGTAATAGACCCGCTGCCCATAGCCCGCATAGACCAATCCCGACGCCACCGACGCCGTGCCGCTGACGATGCCGCCGCAAGCCGCAAGATAGCCCTGCCCGCGCGCCATCACATGGCTGGGCACGTGACGCACCAGCAGTCCCATGACACCGATCTGCGTCAGTCCATAGGTCAGGCCATGCGCGAGCTGTACCAAGGACAACACCACGACCGAGGGCTCCTGCGCGGTGATCAGCCAGCGCGCCACCGCGCTGAGCGCGCCGATCACCACCAGCAGCGCCGGCGCCAGCGTGAAACGCGGCGAGAGCGCGAACACCACGATCTCAGCGAGCACGCCCAGCACCCACAGGCCGGCGATGGTCAGCCCGTCCAGGCCGGACGCCTGCCAGGTGATGGAAGCAAAGGCGTAATAGGCGGCGTGGCTGCCCTGGATCAGGGCGGCCGCGACGATGATGGCGAGGAAACCGGGATCTCGCAGCAAGGCGCTCGCGCCAAGCACCGCGGTCGCTGGCGGTTTTGGCCGGTCCAGCGGCTGCAGCCCCAGGCTCGCGACCGCGCCGAGCGCCGCGACCGCCGCAATGACCCAGATCAGCTGGCTAGCCGCAATGAAATCGACCAGCAGGCCGCAGATCAATGCGCCCACCACGAAGGCCGCCGAACCCCACAGCCTCAGCGGTCCGTAATTCAGGCCATAGCGCGCCACCCCGCCGAGCGCGTAGGCGTCCGTCAGCGGCACCATCGGCGTCCACAGGCAGCAGGTCACGGCGTAAGCGAGCAGCACCGCGAGCGGCAGATATTGCGTGCCGATCACCGCAAAGCCGAGCGCGGTGGCGGTCGCGGTGACGATCAGGACCGCGCGCAGCGAATAGCGCCGCCCCGCGGCGCCGGTCACGAACGGCAGCACGGTAAATCGCGTCACCGCAGGAACCGCGGAAATGATTCCGATCCAGGAGGCGTCGATGCCGACCGACTTCAGCCACAGCGTGAAAAACGGCAGATGGGTGCCCATCGTCCCGAACGTCGCGCCGTAGAACAGCGCCAGCCGCGCCGCGAATCGCTTCGATGCGCCTTGAGATGCGATGGGGATTTGTGATTCGCTTGGCATCAATTCAATTGCGATTCGCCCGATATCGTGTTGTTTCGTTATCGCAACGCGCGGTGATTTGCGCGAAGAGTTTAGCATGGCCGACGAAGCATTCGCCCTTTCGCCGATCTCAGCACGCGCTGCGCTGCCGGGCGAGGAAGACTATGCTGCGATCAGCGAAGCCTTCATGGAGACTTCGCGCGGCCGCTGGTTTCTCGGCGAATATGCCAAACGCAACCGCAACGCCGACACCAGCATGGTGCTCGATGCGGTGGCGCGGATCGAGCAAAGCCTTGCCGCGCAGAAGGAAGAGAGCCTTGCCATCCAGCGGGAGGCTGCGAGCGCACAGCGCGAAGCTGCCAACGCACAGCGAGCGGCGGCGGACGCCGTCGCGGACAACAGCCTCGCCGAGGCCAAATTAGTTGAGGCCTTGATTGCGATTCGCGGGGCGCTGGAGGCGGCGCAGACCTCGGCGATGGGGGCGATCGACGCCCTTGCGCTGAACGAGAAGCTGGCGCCGGTGCGCAAGGGCGCGCGGGTGATTCGGGAGATCTCCTGGCGCTTGCGGGAAATCGGCAATGACGGACGAATCTGCGACCTGATCGATTCGCAGGTCCAGGTCATCGAGAAGGGCGCCGAGCAAATCTCCTCCGACGAGGCCAAGGCGGCGCTGGAGGCCGCGTTCGCCTCGCTTGCCGGACGGATCGCAGAATTCAGCGATGAAGAGACGCCTGCCCCGGTTGCCGAGGCGGCGGTTGCCGAGACGCCGGTTGCTGAGACTTCAGTTGCTGAGGCGTATGTCGCCGCGCCCGCCCCGGTGGCGCAGGATGAGTCCCCGGCGGTCGCCGAGATCATCGAGGAAGCGCCCGCCCCGCAAATTCAGGCTGCTACCAGCTCCTTATCGACCGAGGCCGTAGCTCCGGCCGCCGAAGCTATGGTCGCTGAAGCTATGGTCGCCGAAGCTGTGGTCTCCCAGGCCGAGGCCGCGCTGGAGGAAGTGGAAACCGCCGAGACGACTGGGATTGAACTCACCGCCGAGGCTGCCGACGCCCATGACGAGGCGGTCCTCGACATGATCGCGATGGAGATGGGCGCGCCCGATCCCATCGACGACGATGAGTTCGTCGAACCGGAAATCGAGCAAACCCACGTCGCAGTGCCGATGGTTGAGGAAACCCGGCTTGCGGAGCCGATTGTTGAGGAGGCGCAGATTGCTGGGCCGCTTCCGGCCCCGCCCGAAATCGTCGCTGCATTGCCCGACCCAATGATGTCCGCACCGGTCGCGCCGCCGGTTCAACCACCGCCTCAGCCCGTTGCCGCAGCCGCGCCGGAACCGGCGCTGGAAGTCTCGCTCGGCTCGTCGATCATCGCCAGCGGCATCGTGCGCAGACCTGTCGCGGCCAATGATCCGCTGGCCCCGATCCGGCGCATGAGCCAGGCCGAGAAGATCGCGTTCTTCTCGTGAAGCCGACCTCCCCGGCTCCCGAAATCGAACAGTGACCGAGGTCACGTACAGCACCCACACCCCAAACTAGCCTGTCCGCCGGACATCTCGCCTTGAGATTGGATGGAGGACACCCATGCCGCGTTTCAAATCATTGGCGCTGTGCGCCGGTTTGCTGGGCAGCCTGCTGAGCTGGGACACCGGCACCGCTTTTGCCGAGGCGGTGAACGCTGCCATCAGCGACGGCGTTCGATCGCTGCCGGCCGAGCAGCGGGTCGCCCTCGTGATCGGCAACGCGAACTACCAGATCGCGCCGCGGCTCGCCAATCCGAGCAACGATGCGCGATCGGTAGCGCAGCTCCTCAACACGGCGGGCTTTGACGTCACGACGGCGACCGATCTGACGCGCAGCGACATGCTCAAGGCCGTAGAGGATTTCATTACCCGGGTTGCCGATCGCGGACCCAATGCCGTCGCCATGATTTATTATGCCGGGCACGGCGTGCAGCTTGAGGGCGAAAATTACCTGCTGCCGATCGACGCGAGAATTTCCAAGCTGTCGGATCTCGACAGCAATTCGCTGCGTCTGGTCGATCTGATGGGAACGCTGGAAACCATCTCGAGCCGGATGCGGATCGTCGTGCTCGACGCCTGCCGCAACAATCCGTTTCCCGACGTCGACGATTCCGGGCGCGGCCTTGCGATGGTCGATGCGCCGGCCGGCTCGATCGTCGGATACTCGACGGCGCCGGGCATGGTAGCCCATGATGGCGATGGCAATCACAGCCCCTATACGTCGGCGTTCCTGAACATCGCGCGCCAGCCCAATCTGCCGATTGAGCAGTTGTTCAAGCGCGTTCGTCTTGAAGTGAACAACGCCACCGGCGGCCGGCAGACGCCGTGGGAAAGCTCGTCGCTGACCAACGACTTCTATTTCTTCGGCGATACGGCTGTTGCGGCAACCCGCGCGCCCGATCGCGGCCCGGTGGTCGAGATGGCGTCGAACCTGCCTTCGCGTTCGGTGCGTCAGGCCTATGACTACGTCCTGTCGGAAGGTTCGCCCGAACATTATGAGGAATTCATTCAGCTGTATCCGTCCGATCCGCTGTCCGATCGCGTCCGCGTGCTGCTTGGCAACTGGCGGCAGTCATATGCATGGCACAAGGCGGTGCTCACGAACACATCCGTCGGCTACAGGTCGTTCCGCGACCGCTTCCCCGATAGTCCGTATGCGCGCACAGCATTGAGGCTGCAAGCACAGCCGAGAAGCGTTCCGCTGATGCACTTCAACCGTCTGTCGAAGCCTGGGAGCCACCTCGGGTTTTCGAACGGTCATCGGGCGCCGGCCCTGGCCTCATCGGCAAAGGGAATGAATGCATCCGCCTCAATGAACGGCCACAGGACGGGCAGGTTCACGAACACTTCCTCCAGGATGAACGCCCACGCCCATGCCAATCACATGCAGGGCAAAAGCCGATTCCACGACCGCGGACCGCGCAGGATGGGCGGCGGCATGCACAGCCATTCCGGCCACCGCTTCGCCGCGAACCATTCGCGTAGCTCGTTTGCTCACTCGCGGCATTCGTTCGGTGGTGGCCGCTCATTCGGTGGCGGCGGTTCGTTCGGCGGTGGCGGGTTCAGGCGCTGATCGCACGATGATGCAACAAGGCCCCGGTCGATGCCGGGGCCTTTTTTCAATGCGTTCCGAAGCGCCGGTCAGTAGCGCGCTGTGACCACGGTCGGCATCGGGCTGAAGTGATAGTTCACGCCGATTTTGACGAGGTGCAGATCCTGGGTCAGCTTGCTGGCCTGGAAGACCCCACCGCCGGTACCGACAAGCACGCCCGGGATGTTGAAATTCACGGTGCCCGTGGCCGTGATCTGTTGCGCGAACATTTTGATGTAGTCGTATTCCGCCTTGATCGACCAGTTGTTGCCCAGCGCGTATTCACCACCGGCGCCCACCACCACGCCGGTATGCACCGCCTTCGCGGATACATTCGCCGCGATACCGCCCGGACCCGGGACGGCAAGCGTGGCGAAGCTGAAATTGTGCTTCTCCTGCGCGATCGCAATGCCACCCTTGCCGTAGAACATCAGGCGATCGCCGACGACGAAGCCGGCACGCGCGGTTGCGAGCGCCAGCCAGTCGATCTTGCTGTCATAGTTGAGGGTCTGGGTGACACCAGCATTGGCAAGCGCAATCGTCTGGCTTCCCTTGATATCTGTCCCCAGGAACTCGCCTTCGACGCCGAACACGAAGCGCCCGGCCTGGGCATTGACGCCGACGGTGCCGCCAGCCAGCCAGCCCGTCATGTCATACTGCGGCAGGTTGATCACAGGAGCGACGTCCTGCTCGAGGTCCGGCCAATGCTTGCGGCCGAAACCATACCCCGCCTGCGCACCGATATAGACGCCCGACCAGTTGGTGCCCGGCGCAGCAGGCACCGGCGCATAGGACGGGTCTTTCGCAATGCCGCCGAAGCGATAATTGACGCCGACCTTGACGACATGGATCGCTTCTTCGATCTGCGCATCGGCCCTGAACGGAGCGGTGACCCCGTTTTGTGTCGCGGTGCCCCTCAACGTCGGCGTCGTCGTGTCCAGATGGATGTAGTTGTATTCGCCCTTGACCGACCAATTGCCGCCCAGCGCGTACTCGGCGCCGAAGCCAACCATCGGCGCATAACGGATCTCGTTGCCGCTGGCGGTAGCCGTTCCGGTCGCGCCAAATCCGGTCGCGGAAGCATCCATCGAATGACGCTCGTGCGCCACGGTGATGCCGCCCTTGGCAAAAACGAACCAGCGATCGGCCGCAAGGCCGGCTCGGCCCGCAATGGTCACGAGACCGTCGATCTTCGATCTGGCGGTTTGGGAACTGGTGATGCCAAGCGCCGCGCTGCCGACGCTGACAAACTGCGAACCACTGATATCGGCCCATGAACCGTCGAGTTCGAGGCCGAACACGAAGCTGGAAATCTGCTTGTTGATGCCGACCTGACCGCCGGCGAGGAAACCGCGGGCGACGAAATCAGCGTTGCGCGTATCCCAATCCTTCATGCCGCCGCCGTAACCGGCGTGCACACCGAGATAGACGCCGGACCAGTCGTAAGCCGCAGCCACGATCGGCGCCGCCTTCACCGGCATGTCGGCCGCCAGGGCGGTTGCAAACGGGATCATCGCGCCGAGCGCCGTCGCCGAGATCCACAGACCGCACTTCCGGATATTCATTCCAAGCTCCACAACGTTCGTTATGCTGTTCCTCAGCGGGAACAACGTACCTACATTTGGGGAACTCGCGTGTATCTGCGGTGCAACACTACCACAGCAACGGGATGGACTCCGGCCGGCCACCAGTTGGACTAAGGCGCAAGCGGCTCGGGAATCACAGGATTTGGCAGTTCTCGCTATAAGGTCGGGCTGAGCTGCAGCGGGCTGCGGCGTCCGGTTGCACCCATTCAAGCGACCAGCTTGGCGAACAGGTCGGCGTCAACATTGCCGCCGGAGAGGACGATGACGACGTTCTTGCCGCGCACATCGATCCGGCCGGCCAGCAACGCAGCGAGGCCGACGGCACCGCCGGGTTCGACCACCAGCTTCAGTTCCCGGTAGGCATAGGCCACCGCCGCCCCGACTTCCGCGTCGGAGGCGACCACGCCCTGGGCCAGCAGCTTGCTGTTGATCGAGAACGTCATCACGCCGGGGATCGCGGCCATCAGCGCATCGCAGATGGTGCGATCGGCCGCATGATGGGCTTCGCGATGGCCGGCGCGCAGCGAGAGACCGTGATCATCATAGCCCTCGGGTTCGGCGACGATCAGCGTCGATTGCGGAAAGCGCGCCTTGATGGCCGTCGCCACGCCCGCGATAAGCCCGCCGCCGGAGGCCGGCGCCACCACGATATCGGGCGTCAGGCCAAGCGCGGCCATATCCTCTGATATCTCGCGGCCCGCAGTGCCCTGCCCGGCGATCACGAAAGGATCGTCATAGGGGCGCACCAGGGTTGCGCCACGCTTGCGCGCGATATCTTGAGAGATCGCCTCGCGATCTTCCTTGTCGCGGTCATAGAGCACGACTTCGGCGCCATAGCCCTTGGTGCGCTCGCGCTTGGTCAGCGGCGAGTCCTTGGGCATCACGATGGTCGCCTGCATGTTGAGGATCTGCGCCGCCGCCGCCACGCCCTGGGCGTGGTTGCCGGACGAGAACGCGACCACGCCGCCGCTGCGTTCGGCCTGCGGGATCGAGGCCAGCTTGTTGAAGGCGCCGCGGAACTTGAAAGAACCGGTCCGCTGCAGCATTTCCGGCTTGAGAAAGACCTTGGTTCCGACGCGTTCGTTGAGAACGGGGAACGACAACAGCGGCGTTCGCACCGCAAAGGGCGCAACCACCCGCGCCGCCGCATCGATATCTGCAGCACCAATCGGTGCCATCGAGGCCTGATCCGTCATGACGGCTTTGTATCGCGTCCGTGGACAGGCCGGCAAGACGCAATCCGGTGAAGTCAGGCGGCGAAATGCGGGTCTTCCACAAACTCCACCACCTCGCCTTCGGAGCCTGGGGCCCGGACATTAAGCGCATGGTCGACAAAAACCCGCGCCGAGGCCTGCCAGGTGTGGGCGGCGGCAAATTCCACACAGGCCTGCGGCGAGATCTGCAGCGCGTCCAGGCAGGCGGCGCGCAAATCGTCGCTCAGCACGCCGACCGGCGCCGCACCGATCACGTCGCGGGGACCGGTGACCGGAAAAGCGGCAACCGGCACGCCGCTGGCGAGCGCTTCCAGCAGCACCAGGCCAAAGGTGTCGGTCTTGCTCGGGAACACGAAGATGTCGGCGGCCGCATAAATCTCCGCCAGTTCCTCGCCGTGCCGGGCGCCGAGGAACACGGCGTCTGGATATTTCCGCTCCAGCGCCACACGGGCCGGGCCATCGCCGACAATAAGCTTGGTGCCGGGCAGATCGAGGTCGAGGAACGCCTCGAGATTCTTTTCGACCGCGACGCGGCCGACACTGAGGAACACCGGCTGCGGCAGACAGAGGTCGGCGGTGCGCGGATGAAACAGCGACGTGTCGACGCCACGCGACCACAGCACCACATTGCGAAATCCGCGCTGGCGCAATTCAGCTGATAGCGCCGGCGTTGCCGCCATCACCGCCTGGCTCGGCCGGTGAAACCAGCGCAGCGCGCGCCAGACCCATTTTTCCGGGATCGGCGAGCGCGCCGAGACATATTCCGGAAAGCGCGTGTGGAAGCTGGTGGTGAACGGCAGCCCGCGCTTGCGGCAATAGCGGCGAACCAGAAGGCCGATCGGGCCTTCGGTGGCGATGTGAATGCTGTCGGGCTTCGCCGCCTCGATCAACGCCGCGATCTTCGCCGGGTAAGGCAGCGCGAGTTGCAAATCCGGATAGCTCGGCATCGCAAAGGTGCGAAACGATTGCGGCGTCAGGAAGCTGACATCGACGCCGAAGCCTTTGGCGGCTTCCGCCATCATGGTCAGCGTCCGCACCACCCCGTTGACCTGGGGATGCCACGCATCGGTCGCGACCAGGATATGCGTCATGCCGCGCGCGCCGCGACGCGGGGAACCGGCGCCAGCCGGCGCTGCGGATCGGCCCAGGTGATGATTTCGAACCGACCGTCCTCGTGCTCGACCAGCGCGGTGCAGCTTTCGACCCAGTCGCCGCAGTTCATGTAGCGGATGCCGTGCTCGTCGCGGATCGTGGCGTAGTGGATATGGCCGCAGATCACGCCATCGGCGCCGTGACGCCGCGCTTCGCCGGCCAAGGTCTTTTCGAACGCGCCGATATAATTCACCGCGTTCTTGACCTTCAGCTTCGCCCATTGCGACAGCGACCAATAGGGAACGCCGAACATGCGCCGGAAGAAGTTGACCAGGCGATTCATCTGAATGGCGAAATCATAGGCCTTGTCGCCGAGGTGGGCGAGCCAGCGCGCGTTCTGCACCACGAGATCGAAGATGTCGCCGTGGATGATGAGATAGCGCTTGCCGTCGACGCCCTCGTGAATGGTGTTTTCCACCACGTCGATGCCGCCGAAATGGGTGCCGTAATAGTTGCGCAGGAACTCGTCGTGATTGCCCGGCACGTAGACGACCTTGGCGCCCTTGCGCGCCTTGCGCAGCATTTTCTGCACGAAGTCGTTATGCGATTGCGGCCAGTACCAGTTGGACTTCAGTGCCCAGCCATCAACGATATCGCCAACGAGGTAGATGGTGTCGGCGTCGTGGCTTTTGAGGAAGTCCAGCAACCGGTCGGCTTGCGAGCCGCGGGCTCCGAGATGGACGTCGGAGATAAACAAAGTGCGAAAGCGCCGCTCCGGGCTCTCTTCACTCGAGGAGTCACTACCCATGCCGTGCACCTAACAGATTCCTGTGACGGAGCGATGACAACCGACGCGACTGATAGCCCCACGCGAATCGATGACGCGCCCCTGCCAAAGCGGATAGCAGCGCGATGCGACAGGGAAACGACGGCAGCAGAGGGCCGTAGTTCCACGGCGTCACGCTCCACGCGTCGTCCCGGCGAACGCAGATGCGCAATTGCGCATCGGGGGACCCATACCGCGCGATCTCTCGATGAGGCTTGGTAGCAGAGACCATTCGCAAAACTTCTCCCTGTGGTTATGGGTCCCGGCTCAAGGCCGGGACGACGGCGGTGTTTGTTGTTGGCACCATCATCCAAAACGCAATTTCGCGTTCTCGCGGCGCATCGCGCCGGGCGTGGCCGTCGGGCCACATTTGGCGGTGGTGATCCGGATGCGCCGGGGCGCGCGGCTACGGCTGCACCGCCTTGCGAGTGGCGCCCGCTGCTGCCACACTTGCTCCGGGTCCTGCGGCAATGACCGCGCAAGCCGGCATGCAGGACAGGGAGGAAACGATGAAGTTCGTTGCGAGCCTGTCCGCCGCGCTGCTGGTGCTGCTGACGGCGCAGACGACATCGGCGCAGTCCAGCTATCCAAACAAGCCGGTGAAGATCCTGGTCGGCTTCACACCCGGCACCGCGCCGGACCTTGCGGCGCGCATTCTGGCCGAACGGTTTGCCGAGGTCTGGGGCACGCCGTTCGTGGTCGAGAACCTTCAGGGCGCCGGCAGCAACATCGCCACCGAACGGGTCGCCAAGGCGGCCGCCGACGGCACCACGCTGCTGATGGGCGGCAACTCGGCGCTCGTCATCAATCCGAGCCTGTATGAGAAACTGCCGTTCGATCCGATCAAGGATTTTGCGCCGATCTCGCAGGTGTTCATCGCGGCCAACGTGCTCGCCGTTCCGCCCGAGGTGCCGGTCAAGACGGTGGCGGAACTGGTGACACTCGCCAAGGCGCAGCCCGGCAAACTCTCTTATGGCCATGCCGGCGTCGGCACGTCGCAGCATCTCGGCGCCGAACTGTTCAAATACATGGCGCATGTCGACATCGCATCGGTCCCCTATCGCGGCACCACGGCGCTGATGCCCGACCTGCTCGCCAACCGCATCGCGATGTCGTTCGCCAATATCGTGAACGTGGTGCCGCTGGCCAAGGAAGGCAAATTACGCGCACTGGCCATCACCTCGGTCAAGCGCTCAGCCCTTGCGCCCGACCTGCCGACGATGGCGGAATCCGGGTTTCCCGGTTTCGAGGCGGTGCCGTGGTTCGGCCTGCTCGCGCCATCAGGCACGCCGAAGGACATTATCGACAAATTGCACGGCGAAACCGTCAAGGCGCTGGCGATGCCGGAGGTGCGCAAGAAGTTCGACGAACTCGGGCTCGAGCCGGTCGGCAATACGCCGGCAGAGTTTGCGGCCGTCATCAAGAAGGAGACGCCCGAATGGGCAAAAGTGATCAAGGACGCCGGCATCAAGCTCGGCAACTAGGTTGAACTGCACGCGCGCGAACTGCGCTTATATCGCTACCCCAGCCGCTCACCCCACCTGAGGAAACCGCCATGGCCAATTGCATCGTCGTCGTTCAGTTCGATCTGCCGAAGCGATCAGAGGAACAGGCAATCACAGGCGGCACGTCGAGCGCGCCGACCTATCGCGGCCTCGCCCGGAAAGGTTTGATCCGCAAGGACTACCTGAACGGCGAAACCGGCACCGGCGGCGTCTATCTCTGGGACAGCCGCCAATCGGCGGAAGCCTGGTTCACGGAGGAACGCGTGGCGGAATTGACCAAACGCTTCGGGGTGCGCCCTCGCCTGACCTGGTACGACACCCATGTCACGGTCGATAATTTGCAGGACGAGACACGCGTCAACGGCAAAGCGATCGAGGCCGTGGCCTGACGACAGCGATCGCGGCACTGCGCGTGATTGGATCGCGCGCACTGCGTTAGGCGTGCGGAAGTTCTACGTCCCGCGCGTCGCCACCGAAGAGTAGCGTTTGCCGCGCTTGCCTTCATTGGGCACGAACTGGGCAAACACTTCCCTGACGCGGTCGGCTGGCGTCGCATCGCGCGTGAAGCGCGGTTCCGTCAGGTTTTCCACCGGCCGGGGCGCGTAGATGGCGCTTTGATAGAGTGACCCATCGAAGCGTGAATCGCTCTCGCTGTCGCGCAGGCAAGCATCGGAAACAAACAACAATACGAACAGTGCCGATCCTACGACTGAAAAATACTGAAAAATGGGCATCGCTTATGCGCCTCCTTTTGCAGGAGGATGCACGCGCACGATAAAGGCCCGGTTTAACATCGCCCTGTTTTTGCCGGAGCGGTTGTTCGTCACTTATCAATTTGCGTAAAATCTTAAGCAATTGTCGAAGCGCACTCGCGGGCAGGCTTCCGCTTTCGGCGGCATCGCGGACTTAGCCGGGCTCGCTGGCGGTCTGACCGAACCGCGAAAGACTCATAGCGAACCTGCGGCCGTTACTGTTTGCTCACCGAACATCATCCCCCCGGTCCCGGAATGAAGCAGCGCAACATGGGAATCATACTTCCATCGCGGCTGTTGTAGCGCGGCCACCACCAAACCATGGCAATGCCGCTGAGGTTCGGCTGGTTGAGCACGACGGAGTATGGCACGTCGAACCATTGCCCCGGTTCGTTTGGCCTCTGCGGATTCTTCAATAGCACCCTATACCCACCCTTCCCCATATCCCACTCGGCCTCCACGTGCTGGCCATCTCCAGTGTCACAGCACGATACACCCGCCTTGTTCTTGAGACTTTTGAACCATGCGTTGATCTCTGGTCGCATCGCGTCATGCGGATAGGCTGTGCTGATCCCGAGAAAAACAACCGCACCAAATCCCACCATGCGCGCCAGGATCAACCGACAAAGACCCGTCGGCCGGCCTCCATTGGAACTGGTCATGGTAACCTCCGCTCCGCAAATCCGCTTCCGTGAGTCATCGGAACTGCGCGAACGCCATTGCAACGGCGAGCCGATGCATCACGAGCGGTAGTTGTCATCAGCCAAAATGCAAAAGGCTACTTGCCATCGTTCCAAATATCGGTCGCGAGTTTCCAGTCATCTCCGACCTTTTCCCAAACCACAACGTACTTCCCGATCACGTCCTGTGGCGTCGCGCTCTTGGTCTTCAGGTTGAAAGTTCCGATCTCGCGCGCCGCGGATGGACCGAGCGACTTGACGTCCAGGGTTGTGAGTTTCGGATCGCTGACTTGCTCGGCCATGCCTTTCCACATTGCCTCGATCGCCGCGCGCCCCTGTACCATCGCAGAACCAGGCGGAAGTGCGATGGCATCAGCGGCGTAGAATGACGCGACGCCGGCGTAGTCACCCCTGTTGAAGAGTTCGATCCATTTGGCGTTTGCCGCCTCAATCTCCGCCTTCTGGGCCGGCGCTGGTCCGATCAACGCCAGCACGAATGCAATCACCAGTGCCATTCTGCTCATGATCAGCTCCATTGTTTGAACGCGATTCCTCGGGCAAACTCCTTCAATACTCACGTGTGGGGATTCAAGTGTGTTCACTGCTCCCGTGAGGAGCATAAGCACGGCAGGATCTCCCGACCGGCAGCTTGACCAGGGCTTCGGCCACTCAGTTGAATGTTTGAAGTCTCAGCTTCAGTGAGCCGTCCGCTTGGCGCTCGAATACGTGCATCGCGAGACCGCTGAGAGGCGTCGGCTTGCCGTCCTTGTCCTTGCCTGTAGCGCTCCACTTCGCTGTGCCGAAGACAACCTTGTCATCTCCGCCGGCGTCAATGACCTCCAGCTTGTGGCCTGTCACGCCGTTTGCGAAGAGCCCGGCCCAGAACTTCTCGATCTCCGCTGGCCCCGACGCGACCTGGTGCGTCGGCGGCATCAGCTTGGCACTGGAAACATAGGTGGCCGCAACGGCCTTCGCGTCCTGCTTGTTAAAGGCTGCATCCCAGGCTGTGTACGCCTTCTCGACCGAGCCTCTGGCGTCATCGGCGAACGACACTCCCGGGCCGGCGGTGATGAGACAAAGAACTAATGCCGAAGTGTGGACCAGGCGCATGGCGTCCTCCTCTGTCGGTTAGCGCATCTCGGTTTCCGCTCCGCGACTGCGTGCATGCCGATGGGCGCACAGAATTATACTGCGGGCATGTCCCTCGAGCCTCACCCTTTGGGGTTACCCCCTGGTCGGCGCGGTCGTCTAAAGCTTTTGCCAGAGCGATTGTTCGCCAATTATCAATTTGCGGAAAACCTTATCAATCGTCGAAGCGCACGCGCGTGCAAGCTTCCGCTTTCGGCGCCATGGCGGACATGGCCGAGCTTACTGGCGTCCTGACCGGGTCGCGAATGACCCGGAAAGGACGAGGAAAACGTGGGCTCCATGTGGCCAACTTGATATCCGACAATAACCAGGCGCGGCTTTTTGACTAGTCTTTGTTGTCCGGGCAGTGCAACTTGAGGGAGTACTAGATTGGCAGTCATCCTGGTACCCAGTTCGTTACGCAGATACTCGGACCAACAGAGCAGGCTTTCCCTTTCTGCCGGAACAATAGCGGAAGCTCTCGCGCGCTTTGCCGAGCGTTCCCAAGATTTGCAGAACCATCTGTTCACGGGCAAGACGCTGCGCAACTTCGTGGTCGTTTGCAAGAACGGCACGGATATCCGGCTGCTCAACGGCATGGAAACGCCGATCGAGGACGCTGACGAAGTCCAGATCATAGCCAGCGTCGCCGGAGGATGAACGCGCATGCGTGCGGATCCCGCTCCCAGCCTTTCGGACGCCGAACTCCGGCGCTTTGGTCGCCATCTCGTTTTGCCGGAGTTCGGCATCGAAAGACAGCGCCGCCTGAAGGCCGGCAGCGCGCTGCTGATTGGCCTAGGCGGCCTAGGCAGCCCTGCCGCGCTCTATCTCGCCGCGGCGGGTGTGGGCCGGATCGGTCTCGTCGATGCCGACGTCGTCGAAGAGACCAACCTTCAGCGCCAGATCGCACATGGCTATGCGGTCCTGGGGAAGCCAAAGATCGACAGCGCCGAGGCGAGGATGCTCGACCTCAATCCTGATCTTGTGATCGAGCGTCACCAGATGCGGCTCGAACTGGAAAATGCCGTCGGACTGATCTCGCAATATGATGTCATCATCGATGGAACGGATAACTTCCCGACGCGGTACCTCGTAAACGACACGTGCGTGAAACTTGGGAAGCCGAATGTTTTCGGCGGCGTATTGCGCTTCGATGGCCAGCTAAGCGTCTTCGACGCGCGCTACGGCCCTTGCTATCGCTGCATCTTTCCCGAACCTCCGCCGATCGAGTTTGCGCCGAACTGCGCCGAGGCGGGTGTGCTGGGCGTGATGCCGGGGGTTATCGGTTGCCTCCAGGCGACGGAGGCGATCAAGCTGCTTGCGGGTATCGGCACGCCCATGATCGGGCGCATGCTGATCTATGATGGGCTCGACCTCAGCTTCAACACCATGCGGATCGCCAAGGACAGCGACTGCCGCGTTTGCAGCAAAGCCTCTGAAGATATCGTGCTCACTGAAACCGTTATGATCTGTGCTGCCCCTGTTGGCGGGACGATCCGCGCCGAGGCGCTTCAGGGCAGGCTTGATGCGCAAGAGCCACTCATCATTGTCGATGTTCGTAGTCCGGACGAATGGCTGACCGGCCGCATTCCCGGATCGATAGGCTTTCCCAAGCCGGAACTGGAGAAGGCGCTCGCGCAAGCAAACGGCGCGCCCCTGTCGTGCCTTCCGATGGACCAAGACATCATCGTGGCTTGCCAGTCAGGCATGCGCAGCAGTGCCAGCATTAAGTTTCTTGTTGCGGCAGGATATGATCCGAAGCGCCTCTTCAATCTTGAGCAAGGCATGTCTGCGTGGCCAGGTCACGTTACTTTCTGACGCGGTTGGCATTGATGAATCTCATTCCCGATCAGGCACTGACTATACCGGATGGAAGCCGACAGGCGTCTGTTAAGGAAATCGCCGATGGACCTTGAGAAGCAGATTGTATCCAGCGACGATGTTATCCGTCAGATTATGGCCCTTGGATGCCCGCAGACGCAGGAGACGGCGCAAAAGCTACAAGACGCCACGCGCGAATTGATCGACATCTTTAAGGCGGATGGCCGGCTCGACGAAAGCCCGATGATGCTCGCGATGACCCGCACCGTCGATCTGCATCGCGATGCGGCGGCGGCGCGGCTTGAAGGTCGCCGTGTTCTCGTGACCGGAGGCCTTGGCTGCGTGGGTTCACGCCTCATCCCCCTGCTGATCGGCCTGGGAGTTCAGTCGGTTGCCATCGTGGATATCGCGGACCATCCTTACAAGCCTGACGGGCAAGAGGAAGACGGGCCGCAACCCACGTCTTACAAGGTCAATATCTGCGACGCGCAGGCGCTCGATGCCATCTTTTCGGCACTAAGGCCCCATGTCGTCTTTCACCTGGCAGGCGTTCGCGAGCCGGGCCGCGCGGAGGCCGCGGTGCGCGACGCCATCGCGACCAACGTGTTTGGCACCCGCAATGTCATCGACGCATGCCTGCGGCATGACGTGGAAGCTGCGATCTACTCCTCCACTGGCAAATGCTTTGCCTATGTGAGCGACCACGTCTACGCCGGCAGCAAGAAACTCGCCGAAGCCCAGTGGGTCGATGCTGGACGGCGGAGCACGTCCACACATTTTCGTTGTACACGCTTCACTCACATCATGGAAAATGGGCTAGTCACGCAGGACATTTTCGACGGCATAGAAGCCGGCATGGTCGCGTTGCATGGTCCGGACCGCAACTTTAATGTCCAGAATCTTCGTCAGGCCACTCATCTGTTGATCAATGCCCTGGCATTGGCTGACGAGACGCCGCCGGATGGATTCTGGTCCGCCATCGATCTGGGCTGGCCGGTCAACACGCTGGAACTGGCGCTTTACACCATCGACCGCAGCAGCAAGCCCGCCGGCATTTGGTTCCAGGGCGTCCCGAAAGGCTATGACGAAATCTTCTTCCGGGGGCAGTTTGGCTGGGACGAAGGTCAGGAATATCATCCGCTCATCAACGCCCTGGAAGCGCTTACGATCTTCCATGACCACACGGGCACCATGGTCGGTGCACGCATACAAAATTTTGACAAACAGGCGCTGGATAGCGAACTCGAGGCGCTCGGGGAGGTTTTGGGCGACAGCCGGCTTGGGGTCGATCAAGTCAAGGGCGCGCTGCTTCAAGCGGTAGCGGGCCTGGCGCGAGCAGTTTTTCTTGAGGCAGACCTTACGCGGCTTGTCGACATATTGTGGTGGGGTGCAGCCCCAACATGGGCCGGGGAGAACGGACGCGACGCCAGGCGTTTTCGGCCTGTCATTCGAATTTTGAGCGAAGTCATAGCCGTGCGACTGAGTGACGAAGCGCCTGGAGCAATCGGCGCCGACGTTTTAAGGAAACTCGAAGAGATCGACCAGACATTGGCTCTGATTGATGGACTAGAGCAACAGCATTCGATGCTTCAACGGGTTTTCGTACAACAACCGTGGACGGCGGTTATGGGTGGTGGCGGTGTGCAAGCCAACCGAGCCGGAGTATGAAGTCGAGCGAACTTTCCCAATCGTGAACTATAGGCGCCGGAGGCGACCGCACCTTGATCGATCATCCTTTCCAAGGCGATGCTGCTCGCGGCCGACGACAGGATTACCGATCCCGTGATTCTGCGGCAGCTTTAGTGATGCGGTTAGATCGGAGCGAAGCGGAGCACCTCTCCCTCGCCCCGCTTCGCAGGGTCGAGACGAGCGAAGCTCGCTGGTCGGAAATGCATTCGCAGGCAGGTTTCTGCTTTCGGCGGCATTGCGGACATGACCGGGCGTGCGAGCGACCTGACCGGCTCGCGGATGACCCGAAGCGGAAGTCGCGGTCCGTAGCCAGCGGCCGAGCGGTTGTGCCACCGATCTGATATCCTGCGCCGCGAGGGCTGGTCCATACTCTCACTCAGATACGCGTTGGGGTATATTGATGTGTTGCGCGCAGCAATTGTACCAAACGATTTTTTGTTTTCGCGGGAGCGATCATGAATAAGTGTGTTCTGGTGACAATTCTGGTGGCTCTCACCGGTACAGCCGCGGGGGCGCAGGCTCCCACCAAAGACGCGCTCATCGCCCGCGCGAAATCATTCGAACTCGATACGCCCTATGTGCCGCCGCCAGGCGATCCCTGGATGCATCATGCCGCCGGATATGCGAAGGTCATGTGCTCAGCTGTATTCTTGACCGGCCTTACACCCGATTTCGCGGCCGGAAATGTTGGGTTTTTCACGGCGCCCTACCGACAGCGCGCGAAGCTCGGCAAGCCGGTCATCGATCGCGTCAACAAGGCGGTTCACGTCACACTCCCTAACGGCGCGACCCGGACGGCCAAATATCTCGGGAGCCAGGGTTGCGTCACGTTCCCGATCGGCGAGAGCGCCATGAATTTCAAGCCGGTCGTTGTCACGAGCCGATTGCCCGATCCCGCGACCCAACTGTGGCCCATGGGCGACATGCTGCCGCAGGATCCGTTGCCGGCAGAAATTGACGCCGAGAAACTCAAAGCTGCCGTGAATGCCGCGTTCCAGCCAGCCGAAGCATTGACCGCGGCGTTCGTTGTGACGTGGAAAGGCCGCCTCATTGCGGAGCGCTACGCTGAAGCCGTTACGGCGCAGACAGCGCTCGAAGGCTGGTCCATGGGCAAGAGTGTTACGGTAACGCTCTTTGGCATTCTGGTCAAAGACGGCGTCTATGATTTGGACCAGCCGGCACCGGTCCCTGAATGGCAAACGCCCGGCGACCCGCGTGCCAAAATACGCATTGCAGATCTCCTTCACATGTCGAGCGGGCTCCGGATCAGGGCGCCCCAAGACCCGGATTATGACCCAGCGGGGCCTTACCCGGATCACGTCTATCTTTATACCGGCGGCATCGATTCCTTTCACTACGCGGCAACACGACCATTGCAATGGCCTCCCAACACGGTCGGACGCTATCGCAACACCGATCCGGTCCTGATCAACTATCTGATCCGGCTCGGTGTCGAAAAAAGCGGCGACGAATATCTCTCATTTCCTCAGCGGGTGCTGTTTGACAAGCTCGGCATCCGTACCATGGTGATCGAAACTGATCCGTTCGGAAATTTTCTAGGGCAAGGTTATGAGGTGGGCTCCGGGCGCGATTGGGCGCGGCTTGGCAATCTCTATCTTCAGGGGGGCGTTTGGAACGGTGAGCGCATTCTCCCAGAGGGCTACACCACATTCGTCAGCACGCTTGCGCCCGCCTGGGCCGCGGACAATCGGCCGATCTATGGAGCGTTTTTCTGGCTCAACGGCGACGGGCAATATCCAGTCCCGCGCGATGCCTATTACATGGCGGGCGCTGGCGGGCAGACCACGCTGATCATTCCCTCGCACGATCTCGTCGTCGTGCGTCTCGGGCACTATCGGGGCGAATCTTACGCCGCTTCAGGCTTCAGCAAGGCGCTCGCGTTGTTGATCGAGGCGGTGCCAAAAGCACAAAAGCCCCCGGGCCCAAGAATTTAACGGAGGGCATAACGGGCCAAGCGAGGAAAGTAAAAATATTGAAAATCGTGTCAACGAGGTTATCGGTCCACCTGTTGGGAAGTGAAACATGCCAATCATGCTGACCAGTCCGCTTTCGATGGAATTTCGGCTCTTAACCCCGAGCGGACCGCCGGCACAATGGCGTCGATCAACACCAAGAACGTGCGCCGCACGAATTTCCTGTTGGGCCATTTGGCGAGGGCAGGCCAAGAGGAGAGGATCAAATTGCGCACCTGTGGTTGCTGTGAGCAGCACTACGTCCTCGCACACAATCCGCGGGCGGTGTTACTGCGCCAGAAATCCATATGCGACAATCGCAGCCACCATGCTCGCGAAAATCAGCAGTGCCGGAAGGGACTTTCGGATCATTGGCCTAGTCGAATCGCGCGCAGCCGGCAGACCGGGCTGAGGTTTAGGCCGTCTCTGGGGCCGCACGCCGTTGCCCTCTGACGCTGGTGTGCGAGCCTTTGGTTCTGGGGCCGCGCCCACGCCTCCCATCTCGCTGTAATAAGCGTTATAGACCTCGCGAACGGCCAGGGCCGTGGACTCGGCCTCGCTCATCGTCTCGAGTCGGATTCTATAGTTAGTCAGAAAGCTCTGTGCGTTTGACGGAAGGTCATCGTAACCACCGAGCTTGGCCATCATGAGCCAAGTGGTAAAATCCGCCTCGGCTTTCGTGCGAGCTTTCTTGGCGATACTGGTGTTGGAGCTAGGGGACATCGTGGTCCGATTGGTTTGTCCGCCCCAAACTGGCCGGCGTTCATGGCGATCGTTGGACAGTTCGCACGTCCGCACCTGGCACATCGCGTCAGTTCGCTACGGTGCTCGACTTTGACGCCGCCGGCGCATAGCGGACATAGCCGGGCTTACCAGTGGCCATCCTGTTGCGTTCATGAAGGACTTGCGACGGCAGCCAGTTTGCGCTGAGGTGAGCGACACGGATTGCTTCCTGGCCTTACCCCAGGCAGCAATCCGCCTCTCCCGGCCGGCCGCGCTCAGCCCTTGCGCATTTTGCTGAGCAGATAGTTGTCGTAATAGTTTTCCGCGATCTGCGTGTAAAACAGCACTTCCTTCATGTAGGCGTCGTGGCTCTCTTTGGTCTTCTTGAAGAGCGGGCTCTTCTCGGCGATTTCGTTCAGATGGTCCTGCGTGGCGGTGTAGCAGGCCTCCATGACCGGTTGCGGGAACGCGCGCAGTTCGGCGCCGCCCGCGATCAGCCGCTTCAGGGCGGCTGGATTGACGCTGTCATATTTTTCGATCATCCACGCGCCCGCCGCCGAACCTGCCTGGCTGAGGATCGCCTGGTATTGCTTGGGGAGCGCATTCCACTTCTCGTCGTTGACGATCATGTGGAGCATGGCCCCGCCTTCCCACCAGCCGGGGTAATAATAGTATTTTGCTACTTTGTAGAAGCCGAGCTTCTCGTCATCATAAGGACCGACGAACTCGGCGGCATCGATCGAGCCTTTCTCGAGCGCCGAATAGACGTCGCCGCCCGCGATCTGCTGCGGCACGATGCCGAGCTTTGCCAGCACATGGCCGCCCATGCCCGCGATGCGGAATTTGAGACCTTTGAGATCATCGGCGGTCTTGATCTCCTTGCGGAACCAGCCGCCCATCTGCGTGCCGGAGTTGCCGCACAGGATCGCATGCGCCTTGAACGGCTTCAGCGCCTCGTTGCAGAGTTCGGCGCCGCCGCCAAACGTCCACCAGGAATGCTGATGGCGATGGTTCATGCCGAAGGGCGCGCCGGTGGCATAGGTGAGCGCCGGCTCCTTGCCGATGTAGAAATAGAGCGGGGTCTGCGCCATCTCGACGGTTGCGGTGCTCACGGCATCGAGCGCCTGCAGGCCGGGCACGATCTCGCCGGCCGCAAACGTCTGGATCTGGAACTTGTTGTCGGTGGCGTCAGCGACGTATTTGGCAAAGGTCTGCGCCGTGCCGTAGATGGTCTCGAGCGACTTTGGAAAGCTCGAGGTCAGGCGCCACTTGATCTCGGGCGCGGCTTGCGCGATCGCGGGTGCCGCAACCAGCGTCGTCGCGCCGGCCACGGCGCCGCCTTTGAGGAACGTACGGCGCTTCATGTGATCACTCCCTGGATTGCAAATCGGTTGGCGCGGGCAGAGGCTTCCGCGACCCTTCGGCCCTCATCTTAACGAATTTTGGGGCATGCGTGGAAGGGCTACTTCCGCGCACCGCGCGATCCGCGGCGGGCGGGCGGGCACCGATGGGCGGTGCCCGCATTGGAGCAAGGCGAAGTCTGCGTCTTGCTCCCCGCGTCGCCTCATCGCGACGCGCAATTTGCTAGAGCCCCGTACCGATTGAACCGGTACGGGGCTCCGGATTCTTATTTTAACGCGTTTTCTTGACGCGAACCGGTGCCCACTTCGCTGGAAAACGCTCTCTAGTCCAGCTTCACATTGGCCTCTTTTACGACCTTCCGCCAGCGCACGACTTCGGCGGACACCATGGTGGCGAATGCAGGACCCGTCACATCAGGGACATCAGAACCGTTGCGCTCCCAGGCCTCCTTGATCGCAGCCACCTGCATCGCCTGCTGCAGCTCCTTGATCATGCGTTCGACGATCGCCGGCGGCGTGTTCTTGGGCGCGAACAGTCCGTACCAGGTCGCGACTTCGTAGTCAGGCAGACCGGCTTCCTTGGCGGTGGGAAGGTCGGGGAAAGCCGCCACCCGCTTCGGTGCGGCGACCGCGAGCGCGCGGAGCTGCCCGGCCCTGATCGGCGCGGCCGACGAGCCCATGCCGTCGAACACCACAGGCACGTGGCCGGCGATCAGATCCTGCATCGCAGGTCCCGCCCCGCGATAGGGCACGTGCTGGAGGTTGGTCTTGGTCAGGATCTTGAACAACTCGCCCGCGAGATGATGCGTGGTGCCGGCGCCGGCGGAGCCGTAGTTCAACTGGCCCGGGTTCGCTTTGTTGAACGCGATGAATTCGGCGAGCGTCTTGGCGGCGACCTTGTCGGGATTGACTACGATCACCTGCGGCGGACGCGCGATCAGCGCAACCGCGACAAAATCCTTCTCGATGTCGTAGTCGAGGTTGGGATAGAGCGAGGGTGCAATGGCGTGGTGCGCCGCGCCCATGAAGAAGGTGTAGCCGTCGGGAGCGGCCTTGGACGCCGCCGAGGCGCCCACCGTGCCGCCGGCGCCGGCGCGGTTTTCGATCAGCACGCGTTTGCCGAGCTGGCTGTCGAGCTGGGCTGCGAGCGGGCGCGCGAAAGCGTCGGTGCCGCCGCCGGCCGCGAACGGCACCACGAACGTGATCGGCTTGTCCGGCCATGTCTGGGCCTGGGCCGGATTTGCGGCGATGGAAAGGCCCGCCAGAACGGTCAATATGGCGTAGCGCAGGGTCTTTTGTCTCACGGCGTTTCTCTCCCGGATATTGCGACACTGGTCCGCTCGTTGGCGACGTCGCGATTCACTTGAATTACAGGCGGTGAATTATAGGCGCCGGGCATGGTCCCGCCAATGGGCCATTCGGACAAGGAACAGCCGGGGCGCCTGGCCGCTCCGCATGAGCAGAATGAAGGCGAACAGCGACTGAGCCTGATCGCAAACGCCGCCCGGAAGCGCTTTCAGTAATACTTGTGAAAATGATGCACCGGGCCATGCCCGCGGCCGACGCTGAAGCGGTCCGCGGCTGATATCGCGGCGCTGATCCAGGCCTTGGCGTTGCGGACGGCGGTCTCCATGTTCTCGCCCTTCGCCAGTCCGGCCGCAATCGCCGACGATAGCGAGCAGCCGGTGCCGTGGGTGTTTTTGGTGGCGACGCGCGGTGCTGCCAGCGTGATGGTCTTCCCGGCGTCGATAAAATAGTCGGTGCTCTCGGCGCCCTGCCCGTGGCCGCCCTTGATCAGCACCGCCCGGCAGCCCATCGCCAGCAACCGCTTGCCCTGATTTTCGACCGCGGCTTCGTCTGTCGCAATCGGCTCATCGAGCAAGGCCGCCGCTTCCGGCAGATTAGGCGTGATGACCGAGGCGAGCGGAATGAGCTTGGTGCGCAGCGCATCGACGGCTTCCGCAGCCAGCAGGCGGTCGCCCGAGGTTGCGACCATCACGGGATCGAGCACGACATGCTTCGGCGACCAGCGCGTCAGCCCTGCGACGATGGCATCTATGCTCGCGGGTTGCGCCACCATGCCGATCTTGACCGCGCCGACGGCGAGATCGGAAAATACCGCATCGATCTGGGCGGTGATGAACTCCGCCGGCACCTGATGGATGCCGCTGACGCCGGTCGTGTTCTGCGCCGTCAGCGCCGTGATCACGGAGGCGCCATAGACGCCGAGCGCCGCAAAGGTCTTCAGGTCGGCCTGGATTCCGGCGCCGCCGGACGAATCGGAGCCTGCGATGGTCAGCGCGATTGGTGTCATCGCCCGCCTCGTGCAAAAGGTGTGTTCGGGGTCATGAACTGTCCTACCGCGCCGTTCCATTCCCAGCAAGTTGGCTTGCCACGGGCTCCCGTTTTTGGCCTTCTGACTCTGACGCGTTTTCCTGATGCGAACCGGTATCCACTTCGCTTGAAAACGCTATATTGAGCACAAATCTTCCCTTCGGAGACGACAGCCATGGTTCCCTTCTTCGTCCAGTTCAAATGCAAGCTCGGCCAGTCCTATGCGGTGGCCAATGCGCTCGCGGAAGCCGAGATCGCCTCGGAAATCTATTCCACGGCCGGCGATTACGACCTGCTGGTCAAATTCTACGTCGACAACGCCACCGACATCGGCCATTTCGTCAACGAGAAGGTGCAGGTCATTCCCGGCATCCAGGACACCCACACCATCATCACCTTCAAGGCGTTCGGCGGGGGCTAGACCCCGCTTCCGCGGCCACCGGCAACGAAAAGAACAAGCAAACGGGGAAACATGATGCATCGGCTGTTGATGCTGTCGCTTTGCGCAGCGCTGGTCTCGACCGCGGCGTTCGCGCAGGCGCCCGCCGGCAAGGTCACGGTCGTCACCTCCTTCGCCAAGGACGTCACCGACCCCGTCAAGAAGGCGTTTGAGACGGCGACGCCGGGCGTGACGCTGGAAGTGCAGAACCGCAACACCAATGCCGGCGTGAAATATCTCGAGGAAACCAAGTCCAGCAACCAGGTCGATCTGTTCTGGGCTTCGGCGCCGGATGCGTTCGAGGTTCTCAAGGGCAAGGGGCTGCTGCAGAAATACGCGCCCAAGGCGACTGGCATTCCCGAGAAGATCGGGCAATTTCCGATCAACGACCCCGCCGGCTTCTATTTCGGCTTTGCCGCGTCCGGCTACGGCATCATGTGGAACGAGCGCTACGTGAAGGCCAACAAGCTGCCTGATCCCAGGGAATGGCAGGATCTGGCCAAGCCGGTTTATTACGACCACGTCTCGATCGCCGCCCCCTCGCGCTCCGGCACCACGCATCTGACCGTCGAAGCCGTGCTGCAGGGCGAAGGCTGGGCCAAGGGCTGGAGCACCGTCAAGGCGATGGCCGGCAATTTCCGCAACATCACCGAGCGCTCGTTCGGGGTGCCGGAAGCGGTCAATTCCGGGCAGGTCGGCTACGGCATCGTGATCGACTTCTTCGCGTTCTCGGCGCAGGCCTCCGGCTTCCCCGTGAAATTCATCTATCCGACGGTCACGACGATCGTGCCGGCCAATGTCGGCATCGTCGCCAATGCGCCGAACAAGGCCTCGGCTGAAGCCTTCGTGGAATTCCTGCTGTCGCCGGCCGGCCAGCAGGTGCTGTTCGAGCCGGGCATCCGCCGCCTCCCCGTCAATCCCGACGTCTATGCCAAGGCGCCCGCGGACTACCCGAACCCCTTCAAGGATCCGCGGCTGAACTCGATGATCAAGTTCGACGTCGCCAAATCGGAGGCGCGTAACGATGTGGTCGACGTGCTGTTCGATCAGCTGATTTCGTTCCAGCTCGATTCGCTCAAGGCCGCGACCAAGGCGATCCACGAGGCCGAAGCCGCGATCGCCAGGAAGGACAATGCGCAAGCCCGCGCGCTCATCACACAGGCGCGCGAGCTGATCGCCGCGATGCCGGTCGATGAAGCCGCAGCCTCCGCCAAGGAGACGGCAAGCGCATTCACCGGCGGCAAACAGAAAGGCGCGCGGCAGGCCGAGCTGGAACAGCAATGGGCTGTTTTCGCCAAGGAACGCTACGCGCAGGCGCAGGCCAAAGCCGAGGAAGCGGCGAAGCTGGCGAAGTGATACGAGGGCGCCCTCTCAGCGTCGTCCCGGCGAAGGCCGGGACCCATACGCCGCAGCCTCGCTGTGACACTCGGGTGTCGGCGACCTTCTTCACCAACAAGCTCCGGTGGCTATGGGTCCCGGCCTTCGCCGGGACGACGTTGTGGATACGCCGCCCATGAGCCTCACCCTCTCCGCACCTCGTGCCCGCGCAAGATTTTCGGCAACGCCGGGGCAGATCGCACTGGCGCTGGGCATCGCGGTTTTCCTCGCGCTGTTTCTGGTGTGGCCGTCAGCGACCGTGATCTATGTGGCGTTCACCGAAAAGGGCGGCGGCGCGTTTACCCTGGTCAATTTCGTCGACTTCTTCCGCACTGACTTATTCCTGCGTTCGTTCTGGAATTCGTTCTACGTCTCGGCGCTGGCGGTGGTCGGGGCGTCGATCCTGGCGCTGCCGCTCGCCTGCATCACCTCGCGCTTTGCCTTTCGCGGCACGGCGCTGATCCAGACGCTGGGATTTCTGCCGCTGATCATGCCGCCATTCGTCGGCGCCGTGGCGATGCAGTTGTTTTTTGGCCGCAACGGCAGCGTCAACCTGCTGCTCGACGACGCGTTCGGGTTCAAGATCCCGTTCATGGAGGGACTGAACGGCGTCATCTTCGTGCAGTCGATCCACTATTTTCCATTCATCCTGATCAACCTCTCGGCGGCGCTACGCAACATCGACGCCTCGATGGAGGAAGCCGCGCAAAATCTCGGCTCGTCCGGATTTCGCCTGTTTCGCCGCATCGTGTTTCCGCTCGCGATGCCCGGCTATATCGCGGGCGCCTCGCTGGTGTTCGTCAAGGTGTTCGACGATCTCGCCACGCCGCTGCTTTTGAACGTCAAGGACATGCTGGCGCCGCAGGCCTATCTGCGCGTCACCTCGATCGGGATCGCCGATCCCATGGGCTATGTGATCGCGGTGGTGCTGATCGTGGCCTCCGTCGCGGCGATGGCACTTTCGGCGCTGGCGACGCGCGGCATCGACTATTCGACCGTGCAGCGCGGCGGTGGCGGGCTCGCCCGGCGCGTGCTGCGTCCATATGAAAGCGTGCTCGCCTATCTGACGGTGCTGCTGATCCTGCTGCTGGTGCTGGCGCCGCATGCCGGCCTGCTGCTGTTGTCGTTCTCGACGATCTGGTCGTTCTCGCCGCTGCCGGACGGCTATACAATGGCGCATTACGCGCGAATTTTCGGCGAGAGCTCGCTCTACATCAAGAACACGCTGATCTATGCCTCGTTGGCCGGGCTGATCGACGTCGTGCTCGGGACCGCAATCGCCTATCTGGTGTTGCGCACCAAACTGATCGGGCGCGACGCGCTGGACTGGGCCGCCTCGGCCGCGCTCGCCGTCCCTGGCATCGTGCTCGGCATCGGTTATTTGCGCGCGTTTTACGGCGTGAAACTGTGGGATGGCACGCCGCTGGCCTCGCTGTGGATCGTGATCGTGCTGGCGCTGGCGATCCGCCGCCTGCCCTACGCGCTGCGGGCCTGCTACGCGGCGCTGCAGCAGATATCGGTATCGCTGGAAGAAGCCGCCGAAAATCTCGGCGCCACCAAGCTGCGTACCGTGCGCCGGATCGTGACGCCGCTGATGATGGGCGGCATGCTGGCCGGCTTCGTCACCAGTTTTGCCACCGCCGCCGTCGAGCTCTCGGCGACGCTGATGCTGGTGCAGTCCAATTCCGATGCGCCGCTGGCCTACGGCCTTTACGTCCTGATGCAATCGGCCGCGGGCCGCGGCCCTGGCGCGGCGCTCGGCGTCATCGCCGTGCTGCTGGTCGCGGTCTGCACGGTCCTGTCGCATTTCGTGATCGAGCGTGGCCGCGCCATGCCGCAAGCAGGACATTGATGTTCATGCCGGGATCTTCAGCACCATGACGGCCGCAACAGCCAATCGAGCGCTCGCCGTACCGGCCGTCGGTGTCCGGATCGAACAGGTCAATTTGTCCTATGGCGACAATCACGTCTTGAAGTCGATCGATCTCGATATCCGCCCCGGCGAGTTCTTTGCGTTTCTCGGCCCCTCCGGCTGCGGCAAGACCACGCTGCTGCGGCTGATCGCCGGCTTCAACCATGCCGACAGTGGCCGCGTGCTGGTCGGAGAGAAGGATATTTCCGCTCTGCCACCATGGAAGCGCGACATCGGCATGGTGTTCCAGTCCTATGCGCTGTGGCCGCATATGACGGTGGCGCGCAATGTCGCGTTCGGCCTTGAGGAAAAGCGCGTGCCGCGCGCCGAGATCGGCCCGCGGGTCGCGGCTGCACTTGAACTCGTCGGGCTCACCGGCCTCGATCAACGCCGCCCGGCGCAGCTCTCCGGCGGGCAACAACAGCGCGTGGCGCTGGCGCGCACCATCGCGGTCGAGCCAAAGCTCCTGTTGCTCGATGAACCCTTGTCCAATCTCGATGCCAAGCTGCGCGTACAGGTCCGCCGCGAGCTGCGCGAACTGCAGCAACGGCTGGGGCTCACCACCATCTTCGTCACCCACGACCAGGAAGAGGCCAACACCGTGTGCGACCGGATCGCGGTGATGAACCAGGGCGTCATTCAGCAGGTCGGCACGCCGAAAGACCTTTACGAGCAGCCGGCCAATTTGTTCGTGGCGAACTTTATCGGCACGGCGAACATTGTCGAAGGCCGCGTGATCGGCGACGGCGCGTCGCGCGCCTTTGAGGTGGCCGGCGGCCCGAAGATACCGATTGCTGCGGACCGGAAAGTGGCCCCGGGTGCACGCATGCTGTTTCGGCCGCAGGATTGCACGATCATCGGTGCTGGCGAAAGCGCGGGGCCAGACAGGACAGAAGCCGCGGGCACGGTGACCTATCGCGAATTCCTCGGCGCCAGCGTGCGCTATGGCGTGCGCGCAGGCGCCGCCAACATCGCCGTCGATTGTCCCTTCCACGCCGGCGACACGCTGCACGAGGTCGGCACCGCTGTGACCGTCGCCATCGCCACATCATCGGTGCGCTTCCTATCCGACTAGGAATTTGCCACGATATGTTCAGCGCAAGTGCGCCAACAAGAAAACGGGAGTTGGTATCCTGACGACATCGACAGTGACTTTCGACCGGCTGAAGGCCTTCATCCGGGAAGCCATGACAAAGCTGGGCCTGCCTGAAGCCGACGCCGCTGATGTCGCCGCGCTGATGGCGGAAGCCGATCTGCAGGGATCGGACGGCCACGGCGTCAGCCGGTTGCCGCAATACGCCCGCCGCATCAAGGCTGATGGATTCAACGTGCGGCCCAATATCCGGATCGTGCGCGAACACGCCTCCACCGCCTTGCTGAATGGCGATAACGGCATGGGCCATCTCGTAATGAAGCGCGCGGCCGAGATCGCGATCGAAAAGGCGCGCACCACGGGGATCGCATGGGTCAACTCGCAATACAGCAACCATGCAGGTCCTGCCTCGCTCTACGCGTCGATGCCGCTGGCCCACGACATGATCGGGCTCTATTTCGCGGTCGGCAACGCCAACCATCTGCCACCCTGGGGCGGCCTCGACATGCTGCTGTCGACCAACCCGATCGCAGCCGCAATTCCGGCCGGTGATGAGAAGCCGATCATTCTCGATATGGCGACGACGGTTGCGGCCTATGGAAAAGTGAAATCCAAGGCACTGCGCGGCGAGACCATGCCGGAGGGATGGATGATCGATCGTGAGGGCAAGCCGCTGACCGATCCGAAGCGCGCCGACGAAGGCATGCTGCTGCCGCTCGGCGGCATGGAGGCCGGCTACAAGGGTTATGGGCTCGCCATGATCATCGGCCTGCTCGCGGGCACGCTGGGTGGCGCGGCGATGGGCCGGGACGTCATCGACTTCAACCATGATGACGACAGCGTCACCAATACCGGTCAGGCGGTCGCCGCGATCAACATCTCGGCCTTCGGCGATGTTGACGTGTTCAAGGCGAGCGTCGATGCGCTGGTGCGCGATTTCAGAAACTCCGAGCGGATGCCCGGCGTGGAGCGGATCTTCGTTCCCGGCGAGCGCAGCCACGCCACGCGAGAGGCGCGGATGCGCGATGGCATTCCGATTCCGCCGGCGCTGATGCGCGGGCTCGATCAGGTCGCCGATGAGCTTGGCATGGCGAACCTGACCTGAATCAGGACTTGCCGCCACCCTCCGCCGTTTCGGACAACGCAACGCGTCAAGCTGACGCGGATCGGTCCCCCCTGCTTCTGCCTTGCAGTAGACGCGGAAATCCGCGAGCATTCGCGCCAAATCGCAGAGCCTGTTTCCAGTTGATGTCCGTTGCGGGCAAGGAAACATCGGCGACAAGCGTCTCAAGGCTGCAACGTCAGCCGCAACGGGAGGGATGAATGATCAATCCGAAGATGATGCTTGCGGCCATCGCGCTGACCGGAACCGCGGTCGCGGCATCGACGGCGGTCGCACAGGTGAAACTGCCGCCCAACGTGACGATGACCGCGTATGACACGGGGACCTCCGGCTTCAACATCACGGTTGCCGTCGGCAAGATGTTCAAGGACAAATATGGCTCGGATACGCGCGTGCTGCCGGCCGGCAACGACGTCGCCCGCCTGCAACCGCTGCGCCTCAACCGCGCCAGCATCTCGGCAATGGGCGTCGGGGTCTTTTTCGCGCAGGAAGGCGTGTTCGAATTCGCGACCCGGGAATGGGGACCGCAGCCCATCCAGATCACGCTGAGCTCGATCGACTGCAACGGCCTTTCACTGGCGGTCGCCGCCGACATCGGCGTCAAGAGCTATGCCGACCTGAAAGGCAAGCGCATCGGCTTCGTGGTCGGCTCTCCCGCGCTCAACCAGAATGCGCTTGCCGTGCTGGCGTTCGCCAATCTGACGGCAAAGGACGTCAAGATCGTCGAGTTCGCGGGCAACAATGCGATGTGGAAAGGCATCATCAACAACGATACCGATGCGGTATTCGGTTCGACGATCTCCGGGCCCGCCAAGGAACTGCAGACATCGCCGCGCGGCATCACGTGGCCCGCCATGCCATTCTCCGACAAAGCGGGATGGGAACGCATGCGCAAGGTCGGCCCGTATTTCACCGAGCACAAGGCAACCTGCGGCGCGGGCGAATTTTCCAAGGACAAGCCGCTCGAGGTCGGCACCTATCCATATCCGATCTACAGCGTCTATGGCAGCCAGTCCGAAGACGAGGTCTACATGCTGACCAAGGCGTTGATCGACGGCTATGACGGCTACAAGGACAACGCGCCCGGCGCCAGCGGGCTTGCGGTGAAGGCGCAGGCAAAGAACTGGGCGGTGCCGACGCACAAGGGCGCGGTCAAGGCTCTCAAAGAGGTGGGTGCCTGGAGCGACGACCAGGAGAAGCACAACAACGCACTGCTCAAGCGGCAGGAAGTCCTGATCGCGGCGTGGAACGACTACATCAAGGGAAGCCCGTCTTCCGACCCGGCAAAACTCGCCGAGGAGTGGATGAGCGCACGCAAGGCCGCGCTCGCCAAGGCCGGCATGGTCAATACGTTCGAGTGATGCGGCAACGTCATTCCGGGGCGATGCGTAGCATCGAACCCGGAATCTCGAGATTCCCCGGGGGCGCAATTGCGCCCCTGAGGTCTGGTGCTACGCACCATCCCGGAATGACTGGTGGATACAGCTTCGGCTCTGATCCAGTCAGAGCCGAGTTATGACGCCTTCTCCGCCTTCTTCGGCCGCGGCGGTCCCTCCACCGGCGGCAGCGATTTCAGATACTCCGCCATCGCGGTGCGGTCCTCCGGCGACAGTTGCGAAGTGTTGCGGATCACGCGCGTCATCAAGCCGCCGGCGGTGTCGCCGTCCGGCGTCTGCCCGCTCTCGAGGAAATAGGCGAAATCCTTCGCGCTCCAGTCCGACATCCGCTTCTGGGTGATGTTGGGGACCCAGCCCTCGCCTTCCGGATTAGGCCCGCCCGCAAAACGCTGCGCATCGACGATGCCGCCGAGAAAATTGCGCGGGCTGTGGCACTCCGCGCAATGACCGAGGCTGTTGACGAGATAGGCGCCGCGATTCCATTGCGCCGAACGGCTCGGATCCGGCGTGAACGGCTTGCCGTCCGTGAACAGGAATTTCCACACTCCGACATTGCGGCGGATGTTGAACGGAAACGGCACGTCATGGTCGCGCGTCTTGCCGGCCACCGGCGCCAGCGTCTTCAAATAGGCAAACAGGTCCCGGACGTCTTCGACCTTGGCATGCTCGTAAGACGCGTAGGGAAACGCCGGAAAATAATGGAAGCCCGACGGCGACGTGCCCTTGAGCACGGCGGTAACGAAATCGGCCTCGCTCCATCGCCCGATGCCATCGCTCGGATCGGGCGAGATATTGGGAACGTTGAAGGTGCCGAACGGCGACGGAATCGGCAATCCGCCGCCGAGCTTGAGGCGATCGGGCTGGTTCGGCACCGCGTGGCAGGACGAACATCCGCCGGCATTGAACGCTGTGAGGCCGTTGGCGAGGTTGGGATTGTAGGCGGGCAATGAACTCGCAGCGACCACCGCCGGTATGGTCAGCCACCAGAAAATGCCAAGCCCGGCGACGGCGGCCAAAACGGCCAGAAGGAACAGTCGTTTCAGCATTCACCAATCCGTCATCGGGCGTTTCAGTATAGCGGCCAGTATGTACGCAATTTCAGCCGGAAGCTTCCATGAAATTTCGACAACTCAACGCCGTTTTGGCAACAAATCGCGGCCAATCCGCGCGTGGAAATCCATGGGCAAGTGGTAAGTTTCACACGACGATGAAGCAGCTTCACACCGAAGTGATGAAGCCCACTTCACACCGAGTTGATGAGCGAGGTAAGCCTTCGCGTCCGCGAATAAAGAAAAGAGGCCGGACACATCACGCATCCGGCCTCTTCCTGTCTGGTCAACCGAAGAGCTAGCCCTTCTTGAGGCGGTAGGTCTCGTGGCAGGCGCCACATTCCTTGCCGATGCCGGGGAAATTCGCTTTCAGCGAATCGAGGTCCTTGATCTTGGCCTTGGCCTCGGCCACCACCTTGGTAAAGCTGGCGACCTTGGCGTCAAAGCCGGCCTTGTCTTCCCAGATCTTTGGCGAGGGGGCGTAGTCGCCCTCCCACTTGGCATCCTTGACGCTGGCGGGGAACAAGGTCGGAAGCTTCTTTGCGGTGTCTTCGAGTTGTGTCAGCGCAGTATCGACCGCGGCCTGATCGTAAGGCTTTTCGCCCTTGAACATCGGGCTCAACACGCCGCCGAGGTTCTTTCCGTTGGCCTTCATGACGTTCTGGGCATCCTTGACGGGATCCTGCTGCGCCACGCCAACGCCGACACTGAGCAATAGTGCTCCTGCAACCACCAAAACCCGTTTCATTCGCCAGATCCCTTTTTTATGACACAGACCGGGCCGCGGTCACCGCGGACCTCGCCCAGCCTGATAACACCATAAACTTAGAATCATTCCAGCTGCGACAAAATATCAGAGGTTATGCCGGCGCTGCGCCTCCCGGATCGCGATCCAGACCCGTTCGGCGGTCGCCGGCATGTCGATGTGGTCGATCTTGTATTCGCGCCACAGCCCCTCGACGATCGCATTGACCACGGCCGGGCAGGACCCGATCGCACCGGCCTCACCCGCGCCCTTTACGCCGAGCGGATTGGTGGTGCAGGGAACGTTGTGGGTTTCGAAGTGGAATGACGGGCCGTCGGCCGCGCGCGGCATCGCGTAATCCATGAAGGTGCCGGTGACGAGTTGGCCGTCGCTGGAGAACACCGCCTGCTCCATCAAGGCCTGGCCGATGCCCTGCATCGCGCCGCCATGGACTTGCCCGGCCAGCAGCAGCGGATTGAGCGTCACCCCGAAATCGTCGACGATCACGTAGTTGATGATCTTGATGATGCCGGTCGCCGGATCGATCTCGACTTCGGCGAGATGGGTGCCGTTCGGATAGGTGCCGTCGGCCTGGTTGAAGGTCGCACTCGCATTCAGCTTTGACGGATCGACATCAGGACGTTTCGCCAGGTCGGCGAAACTCACCGAACGGTCGGTGCCGGCGATCCGGATTCGGCCGTCGCTGATCTCGAGGTCAGCAGCGCTGGTTTCCAGCGCTTCGGCCGCGATCTCCTTCAGCTTGCCGCCGAGGTCGTGGGCCGCACGCTGCACGCTGACGCCGCCGGTCGGGATCGAGGCCGAACCGCCGGTGCCAAGGCCGGTGGCGACGCGATCGGTGTCGCCCTGCACAATGTGCACGCGCTCGGGCGGCAACCCGAACTGTTCGGCAATCAACTGCGCGTAGGCGGTCTGATGGCCCTGCCCGCTCGACTGGGTGCCGATCAGGATGGTGACGTCGCCATTGGGATCGAGCGCCACATTGGCGGTCTCATCGCCCATGGTGCCACAGATCTCGACATAGCTCGCAAGGCCAATGCCGCGCACCAGCCCCGCCTTCTTGGCGGCCTTGGCGCGCTTGGAAAATTCCTTCCAGTTGGCGACTTCCATCGCCCGCTTCATATGCGCGGTGAAATCGCCGGAGTCATAAACCTTGCCGGTCACGGTCTTGTAGGGCAGCGCCTTCGGCGGGATGAAATTCTTGCGCCTGATCGCATCGGGCGTCATGCCGAGCTTGCGCGCGCAGGCATCCACCAGCCGCTCGATCACGTAAGCCGCCTCGGGGCGGCCCGCGCCGCGATAGGCATCGACCGGCACGGTGTTGGTGAACACGGTGCGGACGCGGCAGTGGAAGGTCTGGATATCGTAGAGGCCGGGCAGCATGCCGGCGCCGCCATGCGGAATGTAGGGACCGAAGGTCGACAGATACGCGCCCATGTCGCCCATCAGGTCGACGTCCATCGCCAGGAACTTGCCGTCCTCGGCGAGCGCCATCTTCGCCACAGTAACGTTGTCGCGCCCCTGCGCGTCACCGACGAAGTGATCGGAGCGGTCGGCGGTCCATTTGATGGTCTTCTTCAGCCGTTTCGCCGCGACCGAGATCAGCGCATATTCGCGGTACGGAAACAGTTTGGTGCCGAAGCCGCCGCCGACATCGGGGCAGATCACCCGCATCTTTTCCAACGGCATCTTGAGCACCATGCCGCCGATGATCTCGCGCAGGCGATGGCTGCCCTGGCTGCCGATCGTCAGCGTCAGATGGTCCTTCTTGGCGTCGTATTCGGCGACCGCGGCACGCGTTTCCATGAAGTTGGTGATGACGCGCGGATTGACGATCGACACTTCGGCGACCGCATGGGCTTTTGCAAACGCGGCCTCGGTTGCCGCCTTGTCGCCGATCGGCACGTCGAACAGCAAATTGCCGGCATGATTGGGCCAGACCTGCGGAGCGCCCTTCTTGACCGCGTTGACAAGGCCGACCACCGCGGGCAGCGGCGTCCAGTTGACCTCGATCGCCTCGATCGCGTCGCGGGCCTGATCGATGGTGTCGGCGACGACGAAGGCGATGGAATCGCCAACGTGGCGGACTTCATCCTTGGCGAGGATCGGGTACGGAGGCCCAGTGAACGGATCGACTTCGAAATTGAACAGGCAGGGCAGATCGCCGAGATCCTTGACGTCGTCGGCGATCAGGACCGCGCCGACCCCGGGCATGCCGCGGGCCTTGGTGACGTTGATGGTGAACTTCGCATGCGCATGCGGCGAGCGCAGCATCAGCGCGTGCAACGCGGGAGACGGCGAGACGTCGTCAGTGTAGCGGCCCTTGCCGCGAATGAGCGCATCGTCTTCCTTGCGGCGGACGCTATGACCGACGCCGAACTTGATGGGAGCTGCCATCGTATCTCCAATAGCCTGATTGGTTTCGCGCCATATTGGCGTGGTTCGCCAGGAAGCGCAAACGGGTTTAGCCGCGGATCAGCGAGAAAATCCAGCCTCTGCCGAACAGGACGAGGATTGAAACACCATAGACAAAGATGCCGCTCACCATAAGTAACAGCAATGCGAGTTCGTCGCGGAATGAGCTCATTTGCGCGAAATAAAAATTGGCGAAACGCGCGGTCAGCCAAAGGGCTATGGCAAGCAGGATGCCAGCTATCGCGAACTTGGCGAGCGATCTGAGCCACTCGCGGTCCAGCTCGAGAAATCCTCTTCGCACTGCAAAACCGAGTACCAGCAGCAGATTGACCCAGGCGCCGATCGCGGTGGCGAGCGCGAGGCCGATCTGGGCGAGCGTCCCCATCAGCGCGACTTTCAGGGCGACGTTGACGGCAACGCCGGTCAGCGCCGCCTTGACCGGCGTGGCGGTGTCCTTGCGGGCATAGAAGGTGGCGACCGCGCTGCGAATCATCACGAAGGGAATGAGGCCGACGGCATAGGCCGCCAGTGTCGCGCCCGCCGCTGCGGCGTCGGCCTTGGAGAAAGCGCCGCGCGCAAACATGGCGCGCATGATCACGTCAGGCACCGTGAGGAACGCGGCGACGAACGGTATCGAAAACAACAGCGTGAAATTGAACGCCCGCCGCTGCGCCTTGGCGGCGCCGGCATGGTCGTGCGCCGTCAGCCGCCGCGACATTTCCGGCAGCAGCACCGTGCCGATCGCGATCCCGATCACGCCGATCGGCAACTGGTTGAGGCGGTCGGCGTAATACAGCGCCGACAGCGCGCCGGCGGCGAGAAACGTCGCGATGATGGTGTCGGCGAACAGCGCCACCTGCGTTCCCATCGAGCCGATCGTCGCCGGACCCAGCGCGCGGAAGAAGGCGCGGACATCGTTGTCGAGCCTGGGAATGCTGAACTTCGGCAGGATGCCGTTCTTCGCCGCGTCACCGGCCAGCAGCAGGAATTCGAGGATGCCGGCGATCAGGACGCCCCATGCGGCGGCATAGCCTGCGCCCGGAAAGAACGCGGCCAGTGCCAATGTCGCCATCATCGACAGATTGAGAAAGATCGGCGCCGCCGCCGCGCTGGCAAAGCGATGCATGACGTTGAGCATGCCGCCGTAAAGCGTCACCAGCGTGATCAGCAGCAGATAGGGAAACGTGATCCGGGTCAGCGCAATCGCAAGTTCGCCGCGGGCCGGATCGTCGGAGAATCCCGGCGCCAGGAGGCCTATCACCTGCGGCATGAACAGCCACGCCACCACGAGCAATACGATCTGGGCGCCGAACAACAGCGTGAAGATGCGATCGGCGAACAGTTTTGCCGAGGTCTGGTTCTGCCCATGAAGGTGGGCATAGGCCGGCACGAACGCGGCGTTGAAGGCGCCTTCGGCGAAGATGGCGCGAAAATGATTGGGCAGGCGCAGCGCCACGAAGAACGCGTCCGCGACCGGCCCTGCGCCGAGGATCGCCGCGAGCATGATGTCGCGTGCAAAACCGGTCACGCGCGAAAGAAGCGTATAGCCGCCGACGGTGAAGATGCGCCCAAGCATGGGCTAGCTTCTAGCGCATATTCGGTTCTGATTGCATCAGAACCGAGAGCTATATTTGCAATGACGCGCCTTCTTCACGTAAACGCTATCGGTTGTTTGACGCGTTTTCTTCGAAAACGCTATGCCGAGATCAGGCGGAAAGCGCGCCGCGCACCGCCTGGATGACGCGATCCTGCGTCGCCTCATCGAGATAGGCGTGCATCGGCAGGCTGATGACGTCCTCCGAAAGGCTTTCGCTCGCCGGCAGGCCGCCTTCCGCGACCGGGTAATTGCGATACGCGGTCTGCTGATGCATCGATTTGGTGTAGTAGACCGCGGTCGGAATGCCCTGCGCCTGCAGCGCGGCGGCGAAACCATCGCGGTCCGTCCCCTTGGGCAGACGGATGGTGTACTGCGCCCACACCGAGGTGCAGCCGGAGGCGAGCCGCGGCACGGTCACGACATTGCCGAGGCCGCGCGCATAGCGATCCGCGATCTTGTTGCGCGCCGCGATCTCGTCGTCGAAAATCTTCAGCTTCTCGATCAGGACCGCCGCCTGCATGGTGTCGAGCCGTCCGGTGAGGCCGAGGCGGACATTGTCGTATTTGTCCGCACCCTGGCCGTGCACGCGAATGCTGCGCAGCGTGTTGGCAAGCTCGTCATCGTCGGTGAAGATCGCGCCGCCATCGCCGTAGCAGCCGAGCGGCTTGGCCGGGAAGAAGCTGGTCGCGGTGGCAAGCCCGAAGGTGCCGAGCTTGCGGCCCTTGTAGCTGGCGCCAAAGCCCTGCGCGGCGTCATCCAGCACGAACAGCCCCTCGGTCTCCGTAACCGCGCCGATGGCGTCGTGGTCGGCGCTCTGCCCGAACAGATCGACCACGATCACGCCACGCGGCTTCAGGCCGCGCTGCCGGGCGGTCGCGATGCCGCGCTTGAGCGAGGCGGGATCGATGTTGAAGGTGGCTTCATCGACATCGACAAAAACCGGCGTAGCGCCCGTCAGCGCCACGGCTTCGCCAGTCGCGCAGAAGGTGAACGACGGACACAGCACGGCATCGCCGGGACCGATGTTTTTGGCCATCAGCACCATCAGCAGCGCATCGGTGCCGCTGGCGCAGCTCACGACATGTTTCGCGCCGCTGAAGGCCGCCAGCGCCTTCTCGAGCGCGGTCACTTCCGGACCGTTGATGAACTGGCAGTGGTTGAGCACGCGGGACACGGCATCATCGATCGATTTGCCAAGCCGGCGGCGCTGCGCGGCGATATCGATCAGCGGAATGGGTTCTGGACGCATGTGCTGGTTCATGGAGCCTTGCTACGAATGAGATGAACGATAATCAGCCGGCGACGCGGCGTGGACCCTTGCGCGCGGAGGAAGCTGCGGGCCGGGCCGGCGCTTCGAGGCAGCGGATCGCGATTTCGAGGCTGGCCACGCCCTCGTCGCCGGTAACCGCCGGCACATTGCCTGACCGGACGGCATCGAGGAACGCGATCAATTCGGCGCGCAGCGGCTCGTCATGGCCGACCGGCAGATGACGCATCGAATAGCTGCCGTCGGGCTTGAAGCCGAAGCACTCCGTCACCTGACGCGTCAAGAGGTCGCCCATCACATATTTGCCGCGGGTCGCGACCGTGACGTTGCGCGCCTTGAACGGCGTCAGCCAGTTGGTGTTGATATGGGCGAGCACGCCCGAGGCGGTGCGGAACTGCAGCAGCGCGATGTCCTCGCGCTCGGCGATCGCGCTGGAGAGCTGCGGCTGCACCTCGACGATGTCCGATTCGGTGAACCAGCGGATCAGGTCGATATCGTGCACGGCCAGATCGATGACGACGCCGACATTCGACATCCGCGGCGGAAACGGCCCGACCCTCGTGATGCCGATGGAAAGGATGTCCTCGCCGGAGATCGCCTGCTTGATTGCCGCGACCGCCGGATTGAAGCGCTCGACATGGCCGACCATCAGCGTGACACCGGCGCGCCGCGCGGCGTCGACGATGTCCCGCCCCTCCTCGACCGTGGGCGCAATCGGCTTCTCGACCAGGATATGGATGTTGCGCGCGATGCAGGCGAGCGCGACCTCATGATGCAGATGGGTCGGAGCTGCGATCGTGACCGCATCGACGCCCTCGGCCAGCAATTCTTCGAGGACTCCGAAAGCGCGGCAGCCTACGAGTTCGGTGGCGCGCGCGCGGTGTTCCGGCAGCGGATCGACGATGCCGACCAGCGTGACGCCGGGCAGGCCCGCCAGCACGCGGGCATGGTTGCTGCCCATCACGCCGGCACCGATCACGCCAACGCGCAATTCAGGCGTGGCGCCGGCTTTCGCATCCGACCCGGACCCTTTGGAACTCATATTGTGGACCCCAATAGACTATTCGAAGTATCGCCCCGGCGGTTCTCTAGCACGCCGCCACAAATGTGGCGAACGCCATCCACTCTATCCGGACACGTTTTGATTCAAAGAGTTACAGCCCAGGAAGCACTGTGAGAAGCGCATTCGCAGGGCTCATAGGGGGCTTAGGCCACCGCAATATGGAGGAATTAAGTGCTTGGCCGAGGGCTGTGAGAGCCCGTCCTGACTAACCGCCGGACAGGCTTTCCCGCAGCCGTATGACCTGAGGCCGCAACTGCTCGCAGGCGAGTTCGCGCTCGAATCGAACCACATCCTCGCGTGACTGGCTGGCGCGTAGCTTGGCCAAGGTGGCCCGCTCCTCGTCACAGCTTCGGACCTGGACAATCGGCGCGGGTTGCGCCGGCTTCGCCCCTGATGGCGCGGACTGAGCGGATTGAAGGGTTGGCGGATTGGCCGCAGCCGACGGCTGATCCGGCTGCGGCGCGTCCTTCGCAGTTTCCTTCGCAGTTTCCTTGGGCAGGCTCTCGCGCAAGCGCACGATTTGCGGGCGCAACCGTTCGCAGCCTAGGTCACGCTCCAGCGCGGCCAGATCGGCGTGCGAGGGATTGGCGCGGATCTTGGCAAGCCTGGCTTCGTCCTTTTTGCATTCGGGTGCCGGTGCGACAGTCGCAACGGCAACCTTCGGCGGTTCCGGCGGCTTCGGGGCGGCTTCCTGTTTCGGGGCGGCCGGCGGCGGCGGCGGTGGCGCAATCACCAGGGCCGGCGGCGGGGCAATTTTTTCAACGGCAGGCTTGATCTGGGGGGCGATGGCCGGCGCCGCATTGGCGACCGCCGAGAGGCTTTCCCGCAACCGCAGGATCTGGGCACGCAATTTCTCGCAGCTCAGGCGCCGCTCCAACTCGGTGACCGCCTCGATCGACGCGTTGCTGCGCAACTGCGCCAGCATGGCCCCGTCGCGATCACAGGGATCGCCAGGCGCCGGCGCGGCCTCGGTCGGCGGCGGCAGCGTCCGGATGTCGGTCGATATGCCGGCAAGCGAGGGATTGGTCGGCTCCTTCCGATCGATCGCGGCGATTTTGGTCCGCGCCTGCTCGGCCAACAGTTGCGCAGCCTCTTCACGCAGCTTGCGCTCCCGCTCGGCCGCAAGCTTCACACGTTGCTCTTCCTGGGCCTTTGCAGCTTCCCGCTCCTTGCGCTCCTTCTCGGCCACGAGCCGCAAGCGCTGCTCTTCCTGCGCCTGGGCGGCCTCGCGCTCCTTGCGGACTTTTTCAGCTGCCGCCTGCGCACGGAGGGTCTCCTGCTTGCGCAGCGCCTCTTCCTGCTCGGCCAATTTGCGCAGCGCCGCTTCGCGTTCGGCCTTGCGCTGTTCTTCCGCAAGCCTTGCTGCTTCGCGCTGCCGGGCCTCCTGATTCTGGCGCTCGCGAATAGCGGCCTCGATGCGCTGGATGCGGTTTTGCGCCTCCGGCACGTAGCTCGACGTCGAGAACTTGGCGATGAAGTCCTGGAGCACGGCGGGATCGGGCGAGTCCTTGATCTTGTCGAACGCGATCCGGTCGGTCTGGTTGAGGTAGTAATTGCTCAGCAGCGACACGTAGGTTTCCGGGCGCTGGCGGCCGCCGGTCTGGGCGTTGACGTCGGCGGCGACGCGGCGGAACAATTGTTCGATTTCGAGGCCGGGCTCCTTGAGCCGCTTCAGGAAGGCGCTGGTGAACGGGCTGTTGCGGCCGTCGCCGTCGGCGGCGACTTCATCCGCCGCGGTGGAATAGGCCACCACCATGCCCTGGGCCTTGTCGATCTTGGCGAGCCCGCCGCGCACGGCATCGATGGCGCGGCTGTCGCCGGACTTCTTCTTGCGGCGAAGCGCGTTGACGATCGGGTTGTTGCGGCAAGCATCGAGGATCACGATCTTGACGCCGTCGCCGCGGTCGAGCGCGGCGCGCACGTCGTCGAGCGGCGTCATCTGGTAGCGGAAGCTGATCTCGTCCTCTACTTCGGCGTCGGTCGGCATCAGGAAGTTGCGGCCCTGATACTGGACGGCATGACCGGCGTAATAGAACAGCGCGGCGTCGGCGTCGGTCGCCAGCCTTGCAAATTTGGCCATGTTCAGGTCGAGATCGCGCTTGTTGGCGTCGATCGCCTGCAACACTTCGAAACCGACGCCGCGGAGTGCCGCGGCAACGTCCGTGGCGTCGTTCTTCGGATTGGCCAGGAACAGGCTCGCATTGCTGTAGTTCGAGTTGCCTACAACCAGCGCAACGCGCCGGTCAGCCTTCGCAACGCTGATCGAACAGGTCAGCAGCACGAGACTATACAGAGCTGCAATCCAGATCGGACGACGTGTGCTCATATCAGGCTCCGGAACTGCCCCCCTTTAGTAATAGCGACGATATTTGCGATACTTCTTCTTTGCAGGCGGACGGCCGTTGGCGGTGACCATGACCGTGATCGGTTCCGACAGCAACGGCGGATCGTGCGGGATGTGGAGCTCGTCGGCCAGCAGCAATCGCAGCGTATGCTTGCCGAGCGGCAGCGTGATCTTGGCTTCGGTCTGGCCGGCGCCGAAATGCAGATGATTGAAGTCGGCGGGAATCGGCAGGTCGAGGTTCGGAACGTCGGTATCGATCAACAGATGGTGGTGACCGGTGTTGACCTTCTCGAAGCCGGCGGGGGCAACGCCCATGCCGATCAGGCCGAAACGGATGACCGGCGTCGGCGTGACATAGCCGCGATTCTTCGGAAAGACGAAATATACCTTGGCGCCTTCAGGAGATTTTTTGCGGCCCGCGCTGGCGGGGCTGGTCGTGGCGGGCGCCGCCGCAGCAGCCGACGCCGCAGGCACCGCGGAAGCGGCAACCACGCGAATCTTGATCCGCTCGGAGATCAGCGGAATCGTATTCGGAATGTGGTCCTTGTCGCCCAGCACCAGCTGCAGCGTGTGCTCGCCTTCCGGCAAGGTCACTTCGGCTTCGGTTTGCCCCGCACCAAAATGCAGATGATTGAAGTCGCTCGGTATCGGCTGATCGAGCGGCGGCAGCTCGGTGTCGATCAGCAAATGGTGGTGTCCGGCGTTCGCCTTGTCGGAGCCGGCGGGCGCGACGCCCATGCCCTTGAGGCCGAAATTCACGGTGAAGGTGGTCGGTACCGTCTGACCATCCTTGAGACCGACGAAGTAAACGGCCGCACCGGGGGGAGAGGGATTGGGACCGCCAACCGGCTTTTGTTGTCCGTGGCCCGGTCCGATCGTTCCTGCCAGCATCAAAAGCGAAACAGCAATTCCGGTCGGTACTTTCGAGAACACAAACGCCTCCTAAAATCAGGACGGGCCGGCGGCCAAAATCTCAAATAACTCAAGAACTGTAATGCGTCTGTGAAATAGTACACTGGATTTACCCTATTGAATATCGTCCCCTGCCGCGGGCGGACCACTCCCGGCGCACAAGCTCTCATCGATTTGATGATGGGTGAGGCAAACTGGAGTATTATATTACCATAAAACTAACTGACGATAGCGACACTGCGACTTTTGATTTTATGGAGTGTTGCGGGCACGATGGACCGATAGGCGGCGCGCAGGACGACCGGCGCATTGAGGCCGAGGGTATGATGTTCAGATTTTTTGCTTTTTTGATATTTCTGCTCGCTGCCGGACCGGCCGCCGCCCAGTCGGCCGCGCCGCCCGAACCCGGCGAGCTGTTCCGCGACTGTCCGGATTGCCCGGAAATGGTGGTGGTGCCATCAGGCGAATTTGACATGGGCGGCAAGGACAGCCCGTACGAGGGACCGCCGCACCGGGTCACCATCGCCAAGAACTTCGCGATCGAACGGCGCGAAACCAGTTTCGCCGAGTGGGATGCGTGCGTCTCGGACGGCAAATGCAGGCACCGGCCGGACGATCGCGGCTGGGGTCGCGGCGATCAGCCGGTCATCGACGTGAGCTGGGAGGATGCCAAGGCTTTCGTTCTGTGGCTGACGCAGAAGACCGGCCGCAACTACCGCCTGCCGAGCGAAGCCGAGTGGGAATATGCGGCGCGCGCCGGCACCACGACCACCTACTGGTGGGGCAAAGAGGTCGGCAAGTCGAACGCCAATTGCGACAATTGCGGCGACTCGCTGCGCCGGACGATGCGGACCGGATCCTACCGGCCGAACGGCTTCGGGCTCTACGACACATCTGGAAACGTCTATGAATGGGTCGAGGACTGCTGGAACGACAATTACAAGAATGCGCCCAAGGACGGCTCCGCCTGGACGCAAGGACAATGCCGTCAGCGCGTGCTGCGCGGCGGATCGTTCGCCAACAAGGCCAATACGGTCACCTCGGCGGCGCGTTACCGCTACGATCTCGACGTGCGCTACTTCGCCAACGGTTTTCGCGTCGTGCGGGACGTTCAGTAGTCCCGATCACGCGCGCTGATCATCCTCAATGCGAATGATATCGCCCTCGCCGGAATTCGCACCATTGCGAGTCAGCGCTCGGCTACGGGTGCGCCGCCCTGGTCGCGAGATTACATCTGAATGATTTCGAAAACTGTTCGCCAACTTTGAGATATGCATTGATTGAAAAGGCCTTTTACTGAACAAGGATATATTCGACTTCTCGCCGCGGCGTAAGATTCCGGACCATATTAATGCAAATGGATGTGCGCCTTCATACGATACTTGCAGTCGCTACCTGCCTGGTTGGTATTGCAGTTTGGGGCTCCAGCCTCTGGTTAATGGCCCCGCCTGATCCAAACTACAGCGACACCATTGCCCCTTCGCTTTGGTACGCCGGGAAGCTCGCGGCTCCCGTCGGCACCTTACAACATTCCCTATTCCCTCAGCTCCCACTCCTGCTCCCACGGATCCTAGGTGCGCTAGACCAGTCGTGGGCTCTTTCCGTGGAGTTGGCTCATGATGTTCTTGCGGGCCTTTTCCTGGTTTGCGGTCTCGGCGCCATTGGTATCCTGGCGGTCAGACTGTCATCGGCTCGCGGCTATGGAGCGGCTTTCGTCGCGATTCTTGCGATCGTAGTGTTCTTACAGAGTTGGGTAACTGCACTTAACGTCGGCTATCCTTTGTATGTTCAGTATCCAAGCCATCTGCTTGGCAGCTGGGGAATTGCCGCCTCACTTTTCGTTTGGGTCATCTGGATTACGTCCGGACAAACACTCGTAAATTTATTGATTTGTGCTGGACTGGCGGGGCTGCTTACCAATCTGCACGCAACGTACGGACTCATTGTTATAGGCATTATTCTTACGGGTATCAGTATTGAAGCCTTGATCGCCCGCAAACTCGCACCTGCATTGCAGCGTATTGTGTCGGCGATATTTTTCTTCTCGCTTGGAGCTTTGCCGCAAGGGCTTCTCATACTTTATCAGCTGCCGCCTGCCAGCCTGCCCACCGGGGTGCCTGACACAGCGTGGTGGACACTGATGAGCTTTCGCAAGCCATTCCACATCTATCTTTGGGGCCCAGGCGGCATTGTCCAACCTCTGTGCTGGATACTTGCTTTTTGGTGCGCCTTGATTGCGGCACTGTCATCAAGAATATCTGCCATCTACACTTACCGACTAATTGCGACGGGAGTCGCAGTTACCATTTTTTGTGCAATAGCGTACGCCGCCTTCGCAATTGTTCCTATACCTGCACTGATCGGGGCGGTCCTGTCGCGCTCGGCATTGATTCCAATGGCCGCGATCCCCGCGCTTGCAGCGACCCTTACAATACTTTGCTTGAGAAGCTGGAACGAGCAGCAGAATACATTGAACGCGCTGCGCTTGATTCTCGCTTCGCTAACAAGCGCCTTACTGGCTCTTCCGATCGCCAGCGATTTCGTCAAAGCATCGTCATTGATAGCGTTGGTAGCAACAACTATACTCATGTACCTACCCGATGCGGCGCCGACCGTCGCCGTGCGACGCACAACGCGACTCCCCGGCACTGCGCTCGCAGTTCTCGCCGTTGCTGCGCCATTTCTTATGTTGCCCGCTAAATGGCAAGGGGCGCTTGCCATGATGCCGCGCCACCCCGGCACTTCCTGGGCACAGGTCACAGATTACGTCCGAAACGTTATTCCACGCGATCAGATCGTTCTGATGCCGCCATATCCTTACGCCACGGTTTCGTCTCGACACATAAATCCGGCCGATTACGGGTACATGGGGTACTCCGTTTACGCACGCGGACTCGTGGCGCTCGAAATCAACCAGATCGAGCTTCTACTTAAAATCAATCTTTTGAATTTTTCGCCACAGACCATTCAAACTTACGTCGCAAAAAACGGCCAAATACTCTGCGTCTTTGAAAAGGGTTACGTGAAGCTCACGTCGGACATTTCTCGATTACACCAACTTCGCTCGCAGTACCCCTCGTTGCACTACTTCGTTGCGATCAAACCTGGAGCGACACCTGCGCAATGGACATGCGGGCCGGCCGAAACGCAAACTCTGGATCTACCCCGCGTCTTTGAAAACGACACCTATGTCGTGTATCAGCTTTCGGAATAAGCAGGATTATCATGTCGCGGGATTTGAAAAGCGACGTTAGAACGTTTTGGGAAAGCAAACCCTTGTTTGCGGGAGAAAGCACGCATGATCCAGGCACTCGCGAGTATTTTCAGCATCACGAAAATGTCTACCTATCTGATGTATTCCCGCGCGGGCTGATACCGTCTGAATTTTTCCCATTCAAGGATCGGGAAATGATCATAGACGTGGGGTGCGGTCCGGGCTTTTGGGTTCGGCAGCTATCCCGTCGCGGGATGAACGTCATTGGCATTGATATCACTCTCGCAGCGGCAAAACTGACAACAAAGAGCTTGGCTATATTTGACTTGCACGCTCATGCGATTACGGCAGATGCCGAGACGATCCCATTCAGAGCTTGAAGCCGGGCGGATCCGCCGTCATTAGCGTGTATCGGCGCAATGCGATTCTGAAATCGAAACTACTCACACGACTAGCTGCGTTTGCGCTCGGTAAGATGGTTTTCTTGCCGGGCCGAGGGCGCGAAGATTTGCTTAAGTCAGGTGATGCAAATGAAATCGTTCGACTTTACGACGGAGTCGATAACCCCGTTGGCAAGTCGTACACCCAGGCGCAGATTTGCCGGATGATGGTGGACGCGGGTTTCAGTATCGAGAAAGCCTGGCGTTACTATTTTCCTTTGCGCAGCCTTGGCCGGATGGGAGCACTTTTGAAGCCGTTGCACAGCTTCATATCCCGACGATACGGCCTGATGATCGCCGTGCACGTCGTTAAACCAATGTGATTGCGCGCTTGTACGGCTCGACAGCACCAAGATTGAGACCGCGTTTGTCGGCAATCTCTGAACTGAATCTAGAACTGGAAGTAGATAAACGTTTGAGAAGTGCCTGCTAAAAGGAAGCAGCCAACAATTATTGCTGCGATCGCCACGACTCTTAGCGTGACGCTTTCAGCTCCGATTGCGCAAACATTATCCTGGTGTCGTCGTAGCCGATAAGTAATGGAATGCATTAAGGCCGCTATGAGCATCCCAACAATTAGCAGCGGCGACACGCGATCGAACTTTTCGCTGAACGGCATTGATCCAAGGCCAAGCATCCCTCCCCAGATTTGCATTGCATCTACGATCGTTTTTGCGCGAAAAAGAACCCAACCAGCAACAACCGACAGGAAAACTATCAGCATTTGTAGCGGAGCGGGTACATGTTCCCACAAGCTTCCGATTCGGGAGCCACGCGACCAGCCGGCGGCGGTGACCAACGCGCCGTGGTAAATTCCCCAGAGTATGAAAGTCCAAGAAGCTCCGTGCCACAATCCACCCAAAAACCATGTAACCGTTACGGCTGAAGCGAACTGCGTTAGACCGCCTCGGTTTCCTCCGAGCGGAATGTACAAATAGTCGCGGAGCCACGATGAAAGAGAGATGTGCCACCGGCGCCAGAAGTCGCGGATTGATCGGCTGAAATAGGGCCAGTCAAAGTTCAAGGCCAGCTCAAAGCCAAGCAACTTCGCAATGCCACGCGCAATATCCGTGTATCCACTGAAGTCGCAATAGATTTGGATGGCGAACGCAATACAAGCAATCCACAAGACGCCTCCGCCATATGCAGCGTGGTTGAGGAAAACTCGATCTACAAACGGCGCAAGGTTGTCCGCGATAACGAGCTTCTTGAAAAAGCCAACAGCGATTAGTTCAAGACCGCGCCTGGAGGCATAAGGATCAAATGGTTTCGCGGTTTCGATTTGCGGAACGAAGTCGGCAGCTCGAACTATTGGCCCCGCGACAAGATGGGGAAAGAACGAAATGAACAGAGCATAATCACGCAGCCGCCTGACCGCAGGCATACGCTTACGGTGCACATCGACAATATAACTGATCGACTCGAACACATAGAAGCTAATACCTAACGGCAGTTCCAGGGAAACTATCGGAAGGCACTTACAGCCCGCAATCGAGTTAAAAGTCTCCGCGAGAAATCCAGCATACTTGTAAGAGGCAAGCAGCGCGGCGTTGATTACGACGCCGATTATGAGCGCCCCGCTGTTACCTTTGGCCGATCCACGTTCGGTCAGCTTTGCCAATCCGAAATTCAGCAACGTCATTGCAACCAGGATCGACAGCCAAAAGAGCGACCCGGCCGCATAAAACAAGTAACTTGCAATTACCAGAATCCACGGTCTAGCCGTATGCGTTACAGCAGCTAAAACAAATAACGTTACCGAAAGAAGCAAAAGGAATTCAATGGAGTGAAAACTCATCGGCCAAGCACCTCATCAACCTTTGCGCCGATGGCTTTGCTATATTTCTCACGCCCTTTGGCAGACAAGTGCACTTCATCAACGAAATTTGTATCATCATCTTCAAACACTTTGTCGCGACCGATGTAGTAAGCGCCACACTGCTTCGAAATCTTTTCGATGCGCGCATCGATCGCATCGAAGTCAATTCCAACAGCGTATGGATTGGTTCGGCCAAAAAGTGCTTCCGGGGCCGCCGATATGATGAGCCTTATGTTATTTCGCTTAAGATCATCGCAAAAAGAGCTTAGTGCTGAATAGCCAAGTGTAGTGTCGCGCTCCGAGCTCTCAATGTAGGCGCGACGCACCCAATTTTCCGATGAAACGGGCGGCCGTGGCACTCTGGTCCGCTCGCTGATTGGAGGCGGCGGGCGGTCAACAGAATAGTCAAAGGGCGACCTCAGCGGTTCAATATCCGACGCAAGCAAGCGTTCAACATACGAAATAATGAGATTTCGATAGCGCCGGATCCAAAGGCGTTCTGATAGCAGCCGCTCACCAAAGCGAGCTGCGCGCCGAATTTGCCACCACGCAATCGGCTCATGCTTTAGGTCATCAATTGCACTCCCTCTGGCATCGATAGCATCGGGATTGCGGACATCAGAAAAGGAAAAGCCGTTGTACAAATACACCACGGCCACCGTGCCATCCGAAACAAGCAAAGACCGTAGCGGCGAAAGCTCGCTAGCCAGCATACCCGTGAGCCCCAAGTTTCTCGGCTGAAGTTTGGGCGCCGCTTTTAGCGCTGCTTTGACATCGTACTCGTCTATGCCATTGACGACCGAGCTACTACCAACGAACGAAACTCTTCGTTCTGGTTCTCGCGCCAAGGCTTCGAGGTGCACCATCTGCTTTTCAACGTGAAGCCTGATATCAACCAACCCACTTCTGGGTATGTAAGGAGGCCTGTTGTGATCGAGCCACTGAAGAACTGGCTTGCTTCGGAGTGTTGATTCAATTGCCACAATAGTTACCAAAGCCAACGCGCTGGCACAGATAACTTCGATCAAGACAATTGCTTTTGATGATCGCATCATTCTATCGGTGATGGCACATGACCTTAAGGAGCCGGACGGCTAGATTCCAGCCGATGTTCAAGATTATTCGCGGCATCAGGTCAGCTCTATATGTCGATGATAGGTAGGCGGTTCTTGGGATCCGTCGCTGAGCGGTTTCGCTGGCTTACATGCGACATGCGCACCACACCAATCCTCAAAATCCGCGTACCGTGATGATCCCATATGAAAGGGCACATGGCGCGGCACGGGAATAGGCGCTCCGCTCACACCTGTGATCCGATCCTCGATGGTTATCTTCCCGTCTTTCGCGACGGAAATGCGCCGATGCAGCCGGCCCGGATGACTCTTTTTCTTGCGAATGAGCGTCGTGACCAGCAGGTCTTTGAGCCAGCGCGATACAACAGGGAAGCGCCCCAGCGTGGTGGTGAAGAGTCGGAACGCGACGAATCGCCAAGGATCGAACCGCATCGAGGGAATGCCACGAAAGGCAGTTTCCACATCAACATGCAGCATACGCTCGCGATCGGTCTCGATCTGGCAGCGCCCCTCACCCTGGCTGATTACGAAGCCTTTCGGCGACGCGACAGCATATCCGCAGTCCTCATAGATCAAAGCGCCTGTCATCTCGAACAATTTGACCGAGCCACCCATCTGGCCACCCATCGCAACAATGCGATTATTGGCATTTGCTATGGCAAGGCCGGCATCCGCAAACACTGCGACAGCACCTCGAGTCCGCCAGGGAAGCTCCGCCGCATGCGAAAGATCGCCAGCGGCATCCGCGGCGAAAAGCAGGTTGTTAAGCAGCGGAAACTGATTCCACGCGTCCATCTCTTGCGCACCTACGCCGCGACCCGCTGACAATCTCTCGCGCATGTGCTTGGCAACCGCGGCAGATGATGGCACACGCGCTGCCAGCATTTCGAATGCAGCGGGATAAGCGAACTTCGTTCCTCGGCTCGCATACTCTCCCCCGAGACTGCCGTCCGGATGAGCGAACCAGCTCACGAAATCGCTAGCACGGATCAGACGCCCGAACAGCTCCTTATCGCCGGTCCGACGTTCGATCTCGGCAAGATAAAACATCCCGTGACTTTGATAGCCCGGATCCGCACCGCCATACTCTTTCATCCATCCTTCATCAGGATGCTGATGCTTGTAAATCACGCCGAGATAGCGATCCCGCGCGGCCTTAAACTTGTCAGTGCCGATGACGTCACCCGCCACCTGCAAGGCAGCCGCGGACGCCGCGAGATGGTTGGAGAGGATACCATGATGTTCGCCATTATTTGCGAGCCAAGTCGCCCCACGCTCGATCGACGAAAGTGTTTTCAGCTCCGTCGCCTGGTCTACCCTGTCCCGTATCCGCTCCAGCGCGATTCCAAGATAGAAGCCGGTGAACGCCGTCGCGGCCAAACTGCGCTCAAACGGATAAGCCTCGTCAAAACTGCCATCGCTGTGCTGAAGCCTTGTCCAGAAACGCAGGGCGCCACCGGCAAGCTCTGTCATGCGGCCTCTTGCTTCGACAGGCGCCGGCGATCTTGGGGATGACGCCAGCCAGCCAAGCAGATGCGCGCCTTCTTGGAAGCGGGTGGCAGAAAAATCGGTAAACTTCCAGCACCACCACGTTCGATCGAAGCTACCGTGTGTCGGCGATGTTGGCTCGGCATCGAGACCTGAAAGGGCACGGCCCAACAGCGGCCGGATGGCGGCGAGATAACTGTCCGAATTATCCATTGGCCCGCTCATCTTTTGCCACCTCTAATTACAACAAGCATGCTCGCGCCGACGACCGACATGCTTCGAAGAACATCAGGCCTTGATGTCATTCAACGGCTTGCGGGCAATCGCTGTCAGCAAAGTCATGGAGCCAACGCGGCGCGCGAGCGCGAATACGCTCTGCACCGCAACACGCAAAACGGGCTGCGCTACAGCCAGCTCAGACGATTCCAACTCGCGGCCCTCTATTTTCACTTGTTCAAAGCCTGTTTTCTGCAACAACGCCGCCAGCGACGCCTCAGTAAAATACTGAACATGAAAGGGCGGCCAGAGACGCTCTTGCAGAGGCCGCAGCAATCCAGACAATTTCGCAAGCCCCCGGCCGATCCGATAGACGAGGCCATCGTAATTTGGCGTTTCCAGCGCCAGCGTGCCGCCTGGCTTCAGCACACGAAATGCTTCGCGGAGGAAGCGATCAGGATTATCGACGTGCTCGATGAGATCAAATCCGCAGATTATGTCTGCACTAGATGCCGCCAACGCAGCGGTCTCCAGCGTACCGACCCGCAAGTCGCGGCCCGCGGCGCGGCCGAGCTCCACCACCTTAGGAAAGATGTCGATGCCGATCGCTGTCATATGCCGACTTTCTACGGCATAGGCGACGAGGATTCCGAGATCGCACCCGACATCGACCAGAGCTTTGCCGTCAAGCGCGCCGATTTGGCGCTCGACCCGCGACAGTTTTGCCTCGCATGTCGCACGCAGCAAGGGAGTCAGTTCACGCCGCGCGATGAAATACGGATGGTTGAAATACTCGTCGCTGCCATGCAGTGCCATCAGATCGGGTGCGGAGGGACGCGGTTCCAGCAATCCTGATCCGCAACTGCCGCACTCGCGGATGCCGCCGTACCCCAGCGAAACTCGCAACGGCCGCGGGTCAGACGAACCGCAAACAACGCATGGCACGATCTCCCTTGTCATGCGTCCGCTCACTCAATCTCATCTTCGGATCCAACGCCCCGCAAGGCCTCGGTGACTGCGAGGGTAACCTCGGTGGTTGCAATCAGGCTTTCGATCGAAATTGCGGGATTGCCCGTTCGACAAGCCTCCGCGAAAGCGGCCGCTTCCGCCGCAAATCCCTTGTCAACATTCAAAGAGCGGCGGCGCGATGTTTTGTTTTTGGCCACAAGATCGAGTGCACGGAAATTGTCCAGCAGCGCCATGCGCTCTTGCGCAAAGGCTTCGAACCGTTCCTTGGGATAGCTAGCGTCACCGTTCGACCAGTAGTGCACGGTGCCAATCGACCCGTCTTGGAATCTCACCGTAAAGGTAACGATATCGTCGGCGGCAACATCAGAACGTCGCGGACTAACATGGGCCACTTGAACAGACTCTGGAAGTGAACCGCAGACGCTCTGCATCGCATCGATGAAATGGCAGGCCTCACCGATAATTCGGCCGCCACCACTTTCCCGATCGTGTACCCAGCCGAGTTCAGACTTGAGTGCAATACGGCCAGCGTTGATGCGATAGAGCATAGCCATTGGTTCCGAGCGCCCCTTGAAATGCCCAGCCATCGCTTGCACTAAAGGTGAAAACCGCCGGTTGAAACCGACAGTCAACGTGCATGAAGAGGCGCGCGCCGCTGCCTCAACATCGATAAGTTCTTGGCGCGAGATTGCCAACGGCTTCTCGACAAAGACATGCTTGCCCCGGTTCAAAGCTTCGACCACATAACGCGCGTGGCTGTCGTGACGGGTAGCGATGACGACCGCCTGAACGGAGGGATCATCCAGCAAAGCATTTGCATCGTTGTGGGCCATGCCGGCGCCATATCGCTCGGCAACACTTTTTGCCGAAATGCCCTTTCCGGTAGCTACGCCGACCATGTGGAAAGCCTGAGCGTCCATCAAAGCGGGCAGCAGGATACCTTTTGCAAACGTTCCTGCCCCTATGACACCAAGGCCAATCCGACCGGATACGGGCCGTCGCGATGCCGAAAGAGCAAGCGACTTCGAGGGACTCATTTCGGATGGATACTCAAGGACAATGCCTACGCTGAAATCCTGTTTCTTGCCGGTGACCAGATCGTAGCCCTCGGTTGCATCCGCGATTGAAAATTTATGAGTCGTAAGCCGCGCCGGATCCAACCTGCCATCACCAATCAATTCAAGAAACGTTGAGAGGTTGCGCCGCTCAGTCCAGCGCACATAGCCGATCGGATAATCCTGACCTTTCGCTTCATAGGCGGGATCATATCGGCCCGGTCCGTATGAGCGTGACTGAAGAATCTCCAGTTCTTTCTCGAAATAGGTTCGACGCGCTATATCCATCTTGACATCGCCGACCACGACTACGCGCGCCCGGTCACGACACAGCTTCGCAACATCTTCGAAAACTGCGCCGCTATCGCGCGAACCCACAGTTAGCAAAACTGAATCCACACCAAAACCACCTGTCATCGTGGCTATCTGAGTCGCAAGCGCGGGATCAGACGGTATTGTGGCAACGGTCGCACCGGCGGCTCGCGCCATATCGAGTTTGCGAGAATCGAGATCGAGGCCCGCAACCCGCATACCCGCAGCGACGCATAACTGCACGGTCAATTGACCGACCAAGCCCAATCCTACGACCAGAACAGTCGCTCCCAGTTGCTGATCCGCCTGCCTCAAGCCGTGGAGTGCAATGGCGCCCAGCGTCACATAACTGGCTTGTTCGTCGGTAACCGCTGCTGGCACACGAACACAGAGATTCTTGGGAACGGCCACCAACTCCGCATGATTTGCAAAACCAAGGCCGGCGCAAGCAACGCGATCGCCCACCGAAATGTCGTTCACATCGCGCCCAACCTCCAGCGCGGTGCCGACAAGGGAATATCCGAGTGGGATCGGTTCTGCGATCAGATTCTTCACTACTTTATACGTTGGCCAAAGGCCTTCGGTGCGCGCCCTGTTTATCACCTTCATCGCAAGATCGGGACGGTCCAGAGCCTTGCCGAGATAACCCTTCTTGCCCAAGCCGATTATCGCGCGATCGGTGCCGGAACTGATGAGCGAACTATGCACCCGAACGAGAACCTGACCGGCACCCGCACGCGGCGCGGGAACATCGGCGACCGACAAAACGCCAGACTTGAAATTTTGCACCACAATCTTCATAGGCACCTTCTGTATTAACGCGCAGTTCAAGTCCAGCTTGAAGACGGCGCGAATCGTTCGAACCACAGCTCCAGCATCACGATCGAGAACAACCGCTTGAGTGGTAAAAAACCTTGGGCAGGATCCGCAGCGCGCTGCGCGGCAATCCATTGAGGACTGAAGAGACCGCGCTTCTTGACACGCACGGGATCGAGAGCCCAATCGAAAATATCAGCAAGAGGCTTGGTTGTCGCATACGCCTCAAGCGGAATGTAGAATGCGCGTTTAGGAGCCTGCAGGACCTCCGACGGCAGGAGACCAACTCCGAAGCGCCGCAACGCAAGCTTGTTGCCGGACGCCCCCAATTTGGTCGCATCCGGCAAGGCTGCCGCGGCTGCGATGACGAACTCGTCCATGAACGGTACCCGCCCTTCGAGCGAATGGGCCATGGTCATCTTGTCGGCCTTCATAAGAATGTCGTCTGGTAGCCAATCGGGGTACTGCATCGCGACCAGCGATTGTAGTGCCGTTTCACCGGGTAATCTCTTTAAAACCGGACCGACGCTGCGATCCGCCACACCGGCAAGCGCATGACCTCCCGCCATCGCGCGGATATCATCCGCGTCGAAGAGCGACACAGCCGATCGATAGAGATCCGTCAGCGGTGCATCACCCATGCGCTCCAACATGGACACGATCTTGCGACGCCCCACTTTGCCAAGCGCGCCAGGATAGTCGAAAAGTCTCTCAAGGATCGCGACCGGTATAATCGAGGCGAGGCGTGCGGCAATTGGAAACGAATGCGCCGGCACAAACGACTTCACTCGCGCAATTTGCTGAAGCTTGCGGTGAAACATGTATCCGCCGAGAATTTCATCTGCGCCTTCACCAGACAATACGACCTTGACCTCTTTTCGGGCCTCGCGCGCGAGCACATACATGGGAACAACAATCGCGTCTCCCACCGGCTCGTCCAGCGCAAAAGCGATCTCCGGCAAGCTGGCCATATCCTCGGCGCGGCAATCGATCGCGTGATGGTCAGCTCCGATGCGACGCGCCGTTAGAGCCGCAAGCTCGCGGTCGTGATCGGGGAAATCGGGAAATCCGATCGAGAACGTCTTGACCGGGCCAGCCGCAACCTCGGCCATCAAGGCGACAATTACGTTTGAATCGATGCCCCCGGACAGGAAGGCGCCTACCGGCACGTCCGCAATCATGTGCCGGTGAACGGACGCGCGCAGGGCCGTGCCAAAGCGATCCGCGGCCGCTTCGATATCAAGGCCAGCTTCCACCGAGTCCGCGCCGGGCGGAAACCACCAGCGCTTCACCTCGATGTCGCCTTGGCACCAAACTAGGTCATGCCCGGCCGCAAGCTTTTCGACGCTAGTCAGTAGCGAACCGGGGCCTGGCACATATCGAAGAGACAGATACGAACGGATTGCGGCCAGATCGACCTCGGACGAAAACCCGCTGTCTGCCTGAAGCGCCTTGATCTCGGACGCGAACAGCAGGCTCTTGCCCTGACGGCAGAAATACAAAGGCTTGATGCCCGGACGATCGCGAACCAGCAATAGCTTCGTTCGACTGCCACGTTCATCAACAATGGCGATCGCGAACATGCCGTGAAGGCGCACCCAGGCGTTGCGCCCCCATGCTAGATAGGCATGAAGCACAACTTCGGTATCGCTCGTGGTGATAAAGTGATGACCCAGCTTCTCAAGCTCGGTACGCAATTCACGATAGTTATAGACCTCACCATTATAGACGATGTGGACGCGATTCTGATCGCCATGCAGCGGCTGATCGCCAGTATTAAGGTCAATAACGGCAAGACGCCGCATTCCAATGCTTATTTCGGCACTTGGGAAATCGTGAAATCCAGCGCCATCGGGTCCGCGGTGGGAAATCCTATCGGCCATGCGACGTACCAAAGCCGGATCATACCGGCCTGCTGTCCCAACAATACCGCACATCTCGTTAGCTAGCTTTCACGGGAAATACCAATTCAGCAGGCTTTGCTGTCGGCGGAGTCCTCGCACCGTATCCTTGCATCCAATTTGTTCGCGCGAGCTCTCGTAGCTGAAAGAACAAAATAGAAAAGCCTGCAAAAAGCAGAGCAATAACGAAGAGAATAAGGCCGACCAGCGCGAGATAGATCGCTGGCGCTGCATGCGTGACCAGCATGGCGACAGCGGCTGCGATGAATCCGCAGCCGAGCAGAGCGATTAGCGCTGTTAAGAATGCGAAGTGCCGAACAGGTTGGGCGATAGCGATAAAGCGCAGATGGCTAGTGATAGTCTTGAAAATTTTCGTAGATGACTTGCGCTTGGCCGCACCGTCGCGTTGGAGTTTGTCATCGAGCCAGGTCAAAGTGGCAGGGATCTCGCGCGCACGAAAGCCGAGGCCAAGAAGCTTGAGAAGCACCTCAAGATGAAACTCTTTACCATTCTCCTCCGTCAGGAGCGGTTGAATAACGGCGGCGCGATAACCACGAGTCATGCCCGTATTCATCGTGACGCTGCTGTCGAAGAAAAGACGGATCAGCCTGTTGCCTGCTTGAGTCAGGAACACCCGCGTGGGTGATACGTTCACCAAACTTCCGCCTTCGCGATGGGGCGACGCAATTACAAAATCCGCCTCGGGATGAGCCACTAGCTCTGCGTGTAAGCGTTGAACTATGTCGTCGCCCCACGAGCAATCGGCCTCTGTTGTTACGATGATAGGAGCCGTCGCTTCGTCGATACCGATTTTGATAGCGCGCCCTCGTCCCTGGTTGATCGGATAAGACAACACTCGGACCTGCTTTTCTGCACGTTCGGCCACGAGCACGCCAAACAAGCGTTCCAGCGATTTATCCTTTGATCCGTCATTGACCAAAATCAGCTCAAACGCATCGCCGAATTGCTGGCGGAGATTCATGAGCATGCGCTGAACGGCGCGCTCGATAATCGCCTCTTCGTTAAAGAGGGGACAAACAACAGAAACAGCAGGGTAAGTAGCAATTGTCTTGGGCGCGTTATGATCCACGATTAATGCCTAATTGCCCGAAGGGTTGAATGGCTTTCCAAGCACGGCAGCTATACCAACGCAACCACGCCACAGGAACGGTTACACACACACCAGTTTGGGGCCGAGTTAGGGACCCTATGCGCTACATTTACAAAATATACGTTTTTTCAATAGGTTATACATGAAGATGACGGAGGTCCGACGAACTGATGATTGTTGCCCGTTGCCACCGGTCGCCTCTGACTTCCGTCACTTCGGTCTGTACCTCAGACACCCTTAAGCTTTGCGCGATGCACCGCCCTGAGCACCGTTTGGGCATGCCATCACCCCTAGCAGGGTGGGCACCTTTCGAGCTGTCAGTTCGGCGGCAATTTGTCTCGCAGACAGGCCAGCTTTCACTAGCTGTGTAAGAACAGGAGCGAGACTCATCGCCCGTTCAGCAGCGGCTACCCGATAAGCGGGCGCTAGGCATTCAGCGCCATTGCGTCCAATTTTGACACCCCTCGCCTTCGCCGCCTGAAGTGCCGCGCGCGTTCTTTCCGCGATCATCTCCCGTTCATGCTGCGCCACGGCTGCGAGGATGTGAATGGTAACTTTGTTTGCGTGAGGATTATCGACCGCAATGAGCTAGACCCCCGCATCCATCAAAGTCGCTATGAAGGCGAGGTTTCTCGAAAGCCGATCGAGGATCAATCGGCGGCGCATTTCGTTGGCCATAGGACAAAATGGGTATCCCAAGCGCAGAATTGCTCCCAATGATCGCTAGCTTATCGACCCCTCTATGAACGACTGTAATCATCCTCAATGCGGATGATATCGTCCTCGCCGAAATAGCTGCCGGTCTGGACCTCGATCAGTTCGAGCTGGATCTTGCCGGGGTTTTCCAGCCGATGCACCGCGCCGATCGGAATGTAGATCGACTCGTTTTCGTGCACGGTCTTGACCAGTTCGTTGACGGTCACCTGTGCCGTACCCCGCACCACGATCCAGTGCTCGGAACGGTGATGGTGCTTCTGCAGCGAGAGCCGGCCGCCCGGCTTGACGATGATGCGCTTGACCTGGTGACGCTCGCCATTGTCCACCGATTGATAGGAGCCCCAGGGCCGGTGCACCTTGATATGATCCTCGGTCACCTGCGGTGCCACGTTCTTCAATGTCGCGACCAGCCGCTTCAATCCGTTGGCGTCCTTTTGCCTGGATACCAGCACCGCGTCCTGCGTTGCGACCACTACGAGGTCATCGACGCCTTCGAGCGCGACCAGCGCGCGGTCGGTCGTCACGTTGCAATTGCGTGAATCCTCGAACACGGCGGCACCGCGCGCGGCGTTGCCCTGCCCGTCCTTGTCGGACAATTCCCACACCGCATGCCAGGAGCCGACATCGGACCAGCCGCAGGCGACCGGCACCACGGCGGTACGCGAGGTCTTCTCCATCACCGCGTAGTCGATCGAGATCGACTTGGCGGAAGCGAACGTATCGGTATCGAGCTTGATGAAGCCGAGGTCGCTGCCGGCGTTGGCGACGGAATCGGCGACGGCCTGAACGCTGGCGGTATCGACCTTGCGGTATTCGTCGAGCAGCACCGCGGCGCGGAACATGAAGTTGCCGCTGTTCCAGAGATAGCCCGATTTGACATAGCCCGCCGCCGTTTCTGCGTCGGGCTTCTCGACGAATTTTGCGACCGCGCGAACTTGCCCCGAGATGACATCGCCGGGGCTGATGTAGCCGTATTCGGTGGCGGGCCGCTCGGGCTGTACGCCGAAGGTCACGATGTGCCCGGCTTGCGCAGCCGTCAGCCCCTCGCGGCAGGCGGCGACGAAGGCTGCGGTGTCGCGCACCACGTGATCGGCCGCCAGCGCCAGAATGATCGCATCCTTGTCGCGCGTTTGCGCAAAGGCAGCGCCGGCCGCGATCGCAGGCCCGGAATCGCGCCGCATCGGCTCCAGCAGCACGTCGGCCTCCAGGCCGATCTCCGCCAATTGCTCGAGCACCATGAAGCGATAGGCGTTGTTGGTGATGATAACAGGACGCTCGAACAGCGCCGCGTCCGATACCCGGATCAGCGTATCCTGAAACGTCGAACGTGCCCCGAACAAGGGCAGGAACTGCTTCGGATGGACCTCGCGCGAGGCCGGCCACAGCCGGGTTCCAGCGCCGCCGCACATGATCAATGGAATGATGCGCTTGTTCATTTAAGCCCTGCCGCTAAATCTTGTGATATTCACGATACCACCTGGCAAATCGCATAATACCATCTTCAATCCTGGTCGCAGGACGGAAGCCGATATCTCGCGCCAGGTCTTCGACGTCGGCGTATGTTGCCGGCACGTCACCCGGTTGCATGGGCAACATCTCCTTGGTGGCCGTCCGTCCAAACTCTTTCTCCAGAACCGAGATCACATGCATGAGATCTTCAGGATTGTTGTTGCCAATGTTGTAGATCTTCCACGGCGCCGCGCTGCTCGAAGGATCGGGCCGATCGCCGGACCAGTCCGGGTTACCTTGAGGTGGCCGGTCCACCAAGCGAACGATCGCCTCACTAACATCCTCAACAAAGGTGAAATCACGGCGCATCTTGCCGTGGTTGAACAACTTGATCGGCGTCCCGCTCAGGATCGCTTTTGCGAAAATGAACATCGCCATGTCCGGACGCCCCCACGGACCGTAGACCGTGAAGAATCGCAGGCCGGTGGCCGGAACGCGATAAAGATGGCTGTAGGTGTGCGCCATCAGCTCATTGGCCTTTTTCGAAGCGGCATAGAGGCTGATGGGATGATCGACATTGTCGTTTACCGAAAACGGCAATTTGGTATTGGCGCCGTAGACCGACGACGATGAGGCGAACAGGAGATGCCCGCATCCATTATGCCGGCAACCTTCAAGCACGTTGATAAAGCCTTCGATGTTCGCATCGATGTAGGCGTGCGGATTTTCAAGTGAATAGCGAACGCCCGCCTGTGCCGCGAGGTGGATAACGGTAGGAAAGCGGTGCTGCGCAAACAGCGATTTGATCGCCGCGCGATCAGCCAGGTCGAGCTTCTCAAAAGCGAAATTTGGATCGCGCTTGAGAATTTCGAGACGCGCCTCCTTGAGTCTCGGATCGTAATAGCTGTTGACGATATCGAGACCAACAACCTTGCGGCCAGCCGCCAGCAGGCGCTGCACCACGTGAAAGCCAATGAAGCCCGCGGCCCCGGTGACTAGTATCGTATCCGACATCTATCTCCCGACCTTATTCCTAGAGCCGCCACAACTCGATCCCGGCAGGCTGCGAGCCGCGGTCGAGCCTGGTCTTGACGTCGAGAACCAATCCCGCACCGTCGTTCAACAATTTCTGAATCAGCGGCCAACCTCCGTCAGTGTAGAGATCATGCGCCACCGCCAATATGACGGCATCAGCCGGCCGAAGAGCGTCGGCGTCGACCAGAGTTACACCGTATTCGTGGCGAGCGTCCGCGGCATCAGCCATTGGATCATGAACCTGAACGGTCAGACCAAACGATTCCAGTTCGCGAATAATATCGATCACACGAGAGTTGCGCGTGTCCGGAACGTTTTCCTTGAAGGTCAGACCGAGCACCGTGACAATTCCGGCCTTGCCCTTTCGGCGCAGCAGCCCGCGAATACATTCGCGCGCGATGCGCTGCCCCATTCCATCATTGATCCGGCGCCCGGCAAGAATGACTTCCGGATGGTAACCTGCCTTCTCGGCCCGATGGGTCAGATAATAGGGATCGACCCCGATGCAGTGACCACCAACCAGCCCGGGCTGAAACGGCATGAAATTCCATTTCGTCCGCGCGGCCGCCAACACGTCGCCGGTGTCGATTCCGAGGGATTGGAAGATGAGTGAAAGTTCATTCATGAACGCGATGTTGAGGTCGCGCTGGGTATTCTCGATCACCTTCGCGGCTTCGGCCACTTTGATGGACGGGGCACGGTGGATACCGGCCGTCACAACCGACCCGTAGACGTCCGCAACGATATCCAGCGTTTTATCGTCCTGCGCCGAGACAACCTTCATGATTGTTTCGAAGCGATGTTCCTTGTCGCCTGGATTGATGCGCTCGGGCGAATAGCCGACCGTAAAATCCACACCCGCCTTGAGGGATGACGCCTGCTCCAGGACGGGAATGCAATCTTCTTCCACCGCACCGGGATAGACCGTCGATTCATAGACGACGATATCATTCTTCTTGAGCACGCTTCCGATCGAACGCGATGCCGAAATCATCGCACCAAGGTCCGGCTTGTGCGCGTCGTCGATGGGTGTCGGTACGGTCACGATAAAGAAGTCAGAGTTTCTGATGTCCGCGAGTTCCTGGCTGAAGGCCAGCGACCCATGTCGGAGGTCATCGGCTTCGACCTCCCGGGTGCGATCATGGCCAGCCTGCAACTCGGAAACGCGGGTACGGTCCACGTCGAAACCCACGACCGGAACACCCGCCCGAGCAAAAGAGACCGCAACAGGCAATCCCACATATCCCAAGCCGATAACTGCTATGCTACGTCTATGTGTCACTTATGGTTTTCCAGCTGCGTCATACCCCACGACGGGGCCTGTTTACCCGCAGTGCTGCGCCTTCAGCAATAGCCGAAAAGGACCGTATTGCCTATTCGGCCGTAAACCCATAACAGGGCTAGATAACCCTTCACTTTCTGGTAAATAGCGGTCGGCGCGCAGGGCGTCTTTCACTCCAACTCGACGGCTCGGAATGCGCGGATTTCTGGTTCTTGCTGCTCGTATTCTGGTGTCCGGCGCCCTGCTCTATCTGGCGCTCCGCGGCGTGAATTTTGCCGCGATCCAGTCCCGCCTCAGCGAAAGCAGCCCTGCCTGGATTTTGGGCTGGATGGGACTTTCGGTGCTGGTAAACATCGTCCAGATTTTCTTTGGCGCCTTGAGATGGCGGGAGATTTCCGGTCCCTGCGGGGCTCCGTTGCGTGCAACGCAAGCCTTCAAGTTCAACATGATCGGAACTTTCTTCAACCAAACGCTTCCGTCAACCATCGGCGGAGACGCCCTGCGTCTTTGGCTGGTCAACCGTACCGGTGCAGGTTGGCGAGCTGCCACCTATTCGGTGCTGGTCGACCGCGCAATCGGACTCATCGCGCTCGCGATGGTCGTGGTTGTCAGCCTCCCCTGGAGTTATCAGCTGATCGGGGATTCGCGGGGACGCCTTGCTCTTGTGCTGATTGATCTTGCCGCTATCTCGGGCGGTTTGGGCTTCCTGCTCCTGGGGCACCTGCCGTGGAAGTGGCTTCGGACGTGGTGGCCAACACGGCACATCCACGCCTGCTCACTGATTGCAAATCGAACCCTCTTCGACCGTCACAGCGGACCCAGGATTGCAATCCTTTCGCTGTGCGTGCACGTCCTGACCGTTGTGATTGCCTGGTGTGTCGTGCGCGCGATCTCTGCGCCCGCTGACTTCAGCCAGGTGTTCCTCCTCATACCACCGATCATGCTGGTCACGATGCTGCCGATTTCGATTGCCGGTTGGGGTGTGCGGGAGGCGACCATGATGGTCGCATTCGGCTACGCCGGCCTGGTGCAGACAGATGGCACCATGGTGTCGCTGCTTTACGGCGCATCCTCCTTCGTCGTAGGCGCGATTGGCGGACTGGTCTGGATACTCAGCGCGGAGAAAGCTGCAAAGACTCCCGACGCACTTCCAGAGACAGGCTGAGGGCGCCGCAATTAGATTCGCTGGACGATGGTCAGGCAGATTTTTTCTGCAGCACGATCATGGTTCGAAACCCGAGCATGCGACCGAGCGCAGACTCGATGCGCTTCTCGAACGCCAGCACCCGCCGCCCCAACGACTCCGGCATCAGCGTCCAGCGCTTGAACCCGCCGGAAAGCGGATAGACCCAGAAAGAAAACCAGGACACCTCGACGAATTCGAGATTTGGAAACAGCCTCTCGAATTGCAGACGGTCGCGCGTCGCCAGCAGCGTCGGGATCGCTTGATTGGAATCGTAGGGATCACGCTCGGGGTTCGGCAAACCTTCGGCAAACGGAGTTGCCCTCATTCGTACCGGTTCGGGATGAATCAACCGGTAGAAAACCGTACTCCCGGGAGTAATCGCCGGCTCGATCATCACGCAACGGCCGCCAGCGCGCAAAACACGCTCGGCCTCCCGGAAGAACAGAACTGGGAACTCGATATGGTGCAGCACGTCGAGCATGACGATGTTGCTGATGGCGCCGGAACCAAATGGCAAATTCTGTGCATCCGCGACCACGTCGACCATGGGGGAATGCTGGATGTCCGAAGATATGGCCGCGGGAATGAAGTTCTTGAGTTGCCCGATCCCCCCGCCAATTTCAATGGTTTCTCCGGCCACGCACGCCGCGGCAATCCGGCGGTAATAGTCCTCGTAGACCAATCGCAGGATCGGCTTTGTGGCCCAGACACTGCGATAGGAAGCGTGAGGGTCATGCGAGAGTGTGGTGGACATTTATCAATTCACCGAATACATCGTTATGGCTTCCATATGCTTACAAACTTCGCAGCGCAAGAATGTCCGCTAAAGAGGCAGCGGCGAGCCTAAATGCGTAGCGCCGAAAGATCAAATCTGTACGAGCAATCGTCAATTCGGAGTCAGGACTTTTCATGAAAACCGCCAATAAAATTGCTTTGGCGCGCTCGATGTATCGTGTCGTCCATCTGGGGCGCGCGCTTGTCGGCCGATCCGACCAATGCATCGTGAATCGCGGCGGCGCAACGTTCGAGCTTGAACTCTCGCAGGCGATTGATTTTACGATTTACCTCGGCAACGTGTTCGAGCTCGGCACAAAGGGAGCCCTGCGCAGGCTGGTAGTTCCCTCGTCGACAGTCCTCGACATTGGCGCAAATATCGGCGCACACACGCTGCATTTGGCCGGACTCGTCGGTCCGGCCGGTCGCGTCCTGGCATTCGAACCTACCCAATTTGCATTCCGCAAGCTGCGCCGAAACATCGATTTGAACCCCGCACTTGCCGGCAGGATCAGTACTTACCATTGCTTCCTCGGGGCACAAGACGGCAACACTCTCCCGGACGCCATCTATTCGAGCTGGCCCTTGATGCCGGAAGGCGAACTTCATGAGAAACACCTTGGACGGGCGATGGCGACCGAAACGGCGACAACCCGCAGCATCGATAGCGTCCTTGCAGAAGCAGGCAACCCCGTTGTGCAACTGGTAAAGCTCGATGTCGATGGTTTCGAGTGCGAGATTCTTCGTGGAGCTACCGCACTGCTTCGCGATCAACGGCCGATTTTCGTAATGGAGCTTGCGCCCTATGTGCTCGTCGAGCGCGGCGCTTCGCTGGAGGAAATGCTCTCGTTCCTGATCCCCAACGGCTACCGTCTCTACGACGAGCGTACCGAGCGCGCGATGCCGTCGACCGCAAGTGAACTGCAAAAACTGATCGCCGACGGGGAGAGCATCAATGTCATCGCGCGAGTCAATTGAAGCGAATTGCACATGCAACGCGTGTCAAATCGCCTTGATCTTGAAAAAGGCAAACACCACCATTTTCAACAGCATCACGCCATGGCGGAATCGCGAAATTTGGGTTTCGCCATAGGTTCTGGCGGCATACCTGATCGGAAGATCGACCGACTTCAGGTTTAGCTTCGATGCACCAAAAATCAGATCGAAATCTCCGAACGGATCGAAATCGCCAAAATACGCCTTACCTTCGCGCAGGCGATAATAGTCGGTTCGTCGCATTACCTTGGTGCCGCATAGCGTGTCGGTATAGCGCTGATTGAGCAACCACGAAAACAAATACGAAAAGCTCTTGTTGGCGATCAGATTCAGGAACCGCATGGCGTCATCTTCCAGCGGATAGACGAGGCGCGACCCGTTGATGAATTCGCCCTTGCCGGACTGGATCGCAGCCCAGAATTTCGGGAGTTGCTCGGGCGGCACCGTAAGATCGGCGTCGAGGATCATCAGGACATCGCCACGCGCAACATCGTAGGCGGCGAACACAGCGTCTGCCTTGCCTTTGCCCGGCTGGACCATGGTCTTGATGTCTTTGTCCGGATACGCAGCCTTGACGCGCAGCATTTCCTCAAAGGTGCCGTCCTTGCTGTGACCCTCGATGAAGATGATCTCCAGATCATCACAAAACTGCGGGATGCGCTGGACTGCTGCCTCGATATTGCCGCGCTCGTTGCGCGCCGGAATGACAACAGTGGCAGAACGCAACCCGTCATCGGACTTCAGCACTGAACGGCACACCTCGTAGTGACGCAACGCGAACCACCGGAACAGCGGGAGAATACTGATGAAGCGGTTGATGAGACGTCCGATTCCAAACAGGGACATGGGAACAATCATGCGCTGTTCGGTTTTGACGGCGTCAAAGCTGCCTAGACCGGCCAACGCCTGGACGTCTGCCGGCGACAGGACGTTCTGTGGCGGGTGGGGCATGCGCCCCCCGGCGAATTCAGCCAGCTTCAGCAACGGCATCCACAGATGTGAAAAGTAACCGATGACCAGCCGCGTCTCGCGTGTACACAACGGATGAAGCCGCTCGAAAAATGCCTGAACGTCGTCGAGTGATCCGATCGTATCCAGCACAACGATGAAATCGAACGGCCCGGGAATAGACGCAATCACCTCCGGGTCTTCGGCATCGCCAACCAGAAACGTCAGACCAGGATGAAGCTTGCGGGCCTGTTCAACCATCGCCGGGCTGAAATCCAGACCGACACCGAACGACGGCTCGAGGCCCGCAAGCGTATCGCCGGTGCCGCATCCGATTTCCAGAACGCGCGCACCTTTCGGGATCAAGAAGCGCAGATAGTTTTCGTCTTCACGATGAAAAAAACCGGCCTTCTCTCGCCAATTGGCGCGAGCAGATGCATAGGCCTCTGAATGATTTAGAATAGCGGCTTTGCGCGATGGTCCTGCGACGACTATCATGGCTTCGTGAGCACTTTCGAATATCCCCTCGCGGCGCAGCTATCCCGCACGCATCCAGCGTGAATTTCGCGCTATCAATTTCCGCTTTTGGCCATCCTTATGCGCTGGTTGCGTTGGCTTGCCAAGAAGGTATTTTTGGGTAAGAAGTGGTGAAATCTGCCGCAAATCCCCGCAATAACGACTTCGAACAACAGAATATGGTGCTGGCTGGTATATGTGTGGCATAGCTGGCATCATCGACCCAAATCGGCGCATATCCCCGGACGATCTCGCTGGTCTCGCAGATTCGATGGATCGCAGCCTCGAGCATCGCGGGCCGGACGGCCACGACGTCTGGCTTGACCATGATGCCGGGGTCGCGCTGGTCCACCGCCGCCTGGCCATCGTCGATCTGTCGCCCGCCGGCCGCCAGCCCATGCATTCGGCCGACGGGCGTTTCGTCATCAGCTACAATGGCGAAGTCTACAGCCACCTCGAGATTCGCAGGGAACTGGAGGCTGCCGGACAGAGCTTTCGCGGCCATTCCGACACCGAAGTCATTCTTGAATCAGTCGCGCGACACGGCATCACCGGAACAATACGCCGGCTTATCGGGATGTTCGCGATCGCAATCTGGGACCGCAGGGACCGCACCCTGACGCTGGTCCGCGACAGGCTCGGTATCAAACCGGTCTATTGGGCGAAGATCGACGGCGTCTTCATGTTCGCATCGGAGCTGAAGGCGATGCGCGAATACCGCGGATGGACACCGCGGATAAGGCCGGAGGCCGTCGCTTCCTACATGCGGCACAATTACATTCCGACGCCGCATACGGTGTATCAGGGCGTCCACAAGCTCGAGCCCGGAACGATTCTCACGCTGCCGTGGAACGGCGAACCCAGCTGCGAGAAATTCTGGAATGCACGCGAAGTTGCCATCGACGGCATGCGCAATCTGCTTCGTGAAGACGATAAGGAGTTGACCGACCGTCTCGAGTCCCTGCTGCTCGATGCGGTGGGAAAACGCATGATGGCGGATGTGCCGCTCGGCGCGTTTCTCTCCGGCGGCATCGATTCATCTCTGGTTGTCGCCTTGATGAAGGCGACCAACTCAGGCCCGGTGAAGACGTTCTCGATCGGCTTCGAACAAAGGGAATTCAACGAAGCACCCTATGCCGCGGCGATCGCAAAACATCTTGGAACCGAACACACCGAACTGATGGTTAGCTCCAGCGAGGCGCTGGATGTCGTGCCCAGGCTCGCAGAAATGTTCGACGAACCATTCGCCGACTCATCGCAAATTCCAACCTATCTGGTGTCGGCGATGACGCGAAAACATGTCACGGTCGCTCTGTCCGGAGACGGCGGCGACGAACTGTTCGCAGGCTACAACCGATATCAGCTGACTTCGAACATATGGCGAAAGCTGGCACTTCTGCCCGCGTTCATGCGCAAGGGCGCAGCTTCGGGATTGGCTTCGGTCGGCGCCGACCAATGGGACAATATCTTCGCCATACTGCGAAGATATCGCCCGACGGCCCAGCCCGGCCGTAGCCTGCACAAGCTGGCCAGCCTGCTTGAAGTCGACGACTCCACGCAAATTTATCGTCAATTGGTGAGCCATTGGGATCCCGCCGCCCTGATGCCGGGTGTTTCAGAGACGGTCGGCATCCTGCAGGACGACACGATTCAACACGACTTCCCCAACCTGCTCGACCGGATGCAGCTGCTCGATCTGACGACCTATCTGCCCGACGACATCCTCACGAAGGTCGACCGCACGAGCATGGCCGTCGCCCTCGAGGCACGCGTTCCCCTGCTGGATCATCGCGTGGTGGAACTCGCCTGGAGGATGCCCCGCTCGGTCAAGATCAGGAACGGAAAAACCAAATGGCTGCTTCGGCAAGTACTCAATCGGCACGTTCCCGCCGAACTCGTTGAGCGGCCCAAGATGGGGTTCGGCGTGCCGCTGGCTGATTGGCTTCGCGGTCCGCTCCGGGACTGGGCGGAAAACCTGCTATCGGAAAAACGGCTTGGCGAAGCCGGCCTGTTCGATACGGCCTTGGTACGCCACTATTGGGAACAGCACCTTTCCAGAAAAAACAACTGGGCGTACCTGCTGTGGGATGTATTGATGTTCGAAGCCTGGCGCGAGCGTTGGGCCTAAGCCTTGCTGCCGGCGTTACCGGGCACGCGCACTTCTCCAATATCATAAACCGGTTTGCCGCCGAGTAGCCCGCGATAAAGGCTCTCATATCCGGCGACGCATGCATCCATGGTGAAATTCGACAGCACGCGCGCCATTGCCGCGCTTCCAAGGCGGGAACGCAAGGCCGGATCGCCGGCTAGCTGTCCGATTGCCCGCGACAATGCGTCGATATCTCGCGGCGGCACGATCACGCCGGTCTTGCGATCAAGTATCGCCTCGGCATTTCCGCCCACGTCGGTCGCGATGACGCATAGTCCCGCTCCCATCTGTTCAATGACCGCGTTGGAAAATCCCTCTTCGTGCGATGGCAGAATACCAAGGTCGCTCGCGGCAATCAGGTCCGGAACATCGCTGCGCGAACCCAGAAACCTGATGTGGTCACCGATACCCAGCTTCGCAGCCAGCGATCCGATTTCAGCGCCTGCCCCGTCATCGCGACCGACGATCAGAAGCTGCCAATCCCGGGGCAGCGGGGGTTCGGCGCCGCCGAGCGCATTGATCAGATCCAGATGCCCCTTGTAGGGTATCAAGTTCGCAACGACGATCATGACCAGAGCGTCTGCTGAAATACCCAGCGCACCGCGCGTCTCGCTACGAGCTGCTCTTGCAGTAACACGCTTCAGGTCGACGCCATTGTAGATGAGGCCGAGGCGTCGCTCATCGACTCCTTCTTCCAAGAGGTCTCCCAGCACGCGCCGCGAGTTGCCCAGGATGGCAGTCATACGGCCATGCAGGCGCCGCTCCAGAATTCGCAGCAGGGGGTATTTCCCCTGGTAATGGTTGAGGCTCCGGCGGCTCATGACCCGGATTCGGATGCCGGCGAGCAATGCCAATGGCGCCGTTGTCAAATAGGCCATCGGAAGCAAGCAGTGCACGATCGCGGGCCGTCTCCGCACCAGCACCGCAAAGAGGTGTCCGGACACGATCGCAAACCTGATGAAACGGACGATCATCGGGGCCGGCCGGCCGTCCCGCTTGATCGGCGGACAAATGATCTTCACCCCCCTTTCCGTGAGGCTCCGGGCCAGCGGCCCCTCACCCGCCAGACTGTAGATCGAGACGTTCCAGCCTCGCGACACCAGCTCGGCTGCGACCGATGCCAGATGCAACTCGGTGCCCCCGATTTCCAACGTGCCAATGGTGAAGATGACGTCACCCTTGGCCGCATCCGGCTTCACATTCATCCGAAGTCCTGAATTCCGCAAATCGAAAGCGCTCGGAACCGGCGTCTCATTTCGCCGGAAGATCTATAGGTTGCGCGTCAGTCACGAGGTACCAGTAGATGCTGTTCCCCTCGATTTTCGACCAGTCCGCGGTGGTGAATTTCCAGGCCTTAACTTTCTGGTCCAGCATGACATGGGCCGGCACGATGAACTGGTTATTGCTATCCAATCCCGCCTCCATTCTCGGGGCAACTATAAAGCCGAACGGCAATTGCGGAACCTTCTCTTTGAGAAGAGGTTGATAAATTTCATTATTGCTCAGCGCGACTATTTTGGCGAACTCCGTCAAGTGAAGGCTCGGCACGTCCTTCCTCAACGGCTGGTCATCAGCAACAACAAGGAAGCCGGAGATTCGCTTCCCTCCAAATACCAATTGCTGGTTTGGAACAGCCTTCGCCGTTATTGCGGGCCGCGAAACCCGATGTTCGATCCACGGAATCGACAGGAGAAGCAGCAGAGCGGCGGCGAGGCCGCCCCACCACTGCCTCGCTGGTCGCTCCATTTCGGTCACGGTTTGAATGTCTCGGGTAAAAAGTCCGGAGACTACCAGCGTTGCTATCAACGGGTAGCTTCCGGTCATGACACGCATGCCGTCATCATAATAGACGAATGCCGACGACACCCAAATCGCAAGCATGGAAAACAGCCAGAACAGTGTTTCCGCACCAAAGGCACGGCACACGATCAAGATGACCAGGCCGACCAACGAAACCGACAAGAACAGAGAAGTCGGAAGCCATCTCGTCGGCGGCGAAGTGAGGTAGCCATTCAACATGACCGAAGGCAAAGCCCGTGCAAACAATGCAGCGCTGACGGCAAGACGGCGAACGATGGTTGCCGGGTCTTGCACGATATTCTCCACGGCCTTGGCATACAGGAAATCGGTCTGGGCTTTCTCGGCGTTGCCGACCTGCTTCAGCTGAACCGCATATCGAACAGGGCACGACGACCAGTCCTGCCCAATCGAAAGTCCGCAGATGACATAGGCAAAATTGCTGCCTGAAATGTCGGCGCCCCTGCCATAAATCTTCTGCAGCGCAAAATTGGTCGCAAGGCCGGTGCCGACAATTGCGATCAGGATGACACCGATCCGGAACTTGTTGCGCCAACGATCCCCAAAGCAGCACATGACCCACAACAGCAAAGCCGGCAGCAGAAACATCGCGCCCATTCGCGTCATCAGCGCCATGAAGGTCCACGCCACGCCCAGCAATGCAAATTGCAGCGACTTACGCCTGAACGATTCCACAAAACAGGCGACAGAGAGAAAACTCCAGATAAGCCCGAGTGGTTCGGTAAGACTGGTGGCCAGGAACGAGCGGCAGAACATCAATGAGAGCGCGACAAAGGCAAGGCATGCCAGCGGGCCGCGCCAAATGAGAATCGATCGCGCCGCGACCCAGACCGCGGCCGCACACAGGATCACCTGGATCAGCAACATCTGGGCGTAAGAGAACCCGGCCGCCCCCATCAATATCGATCTGAAAGCTGCGGCAAACGGCCTGCGCAGGGCCATGCCGTTCCAGTAACCGTCCCTCGCCTGATCCTGAGCAGCGGCGAAGTAGCCGTGGGCATCCGAAAACGGAATGAGGCCACCAATGCTTGCGCCGTTGAAATCTCCGGGACGCGGCAACCCCGCCCACGTCCCGCTCATCGAGAATATAAACAGACACAGCGTGAGCGGCAGCCCCCAGAATTGCAGAAATTTATCGAGCGATTCCAGTTCCAGCTCGTACGAGCGAGCCCCTATCATCGCGGACAGCCAGGTCGCCACGGCGCACAGGCTGGTTACTAGCAGCAGGAAATGCGCCGCGTAATGATCATGCTCGCCTGCGGCGCGAACCCAATACCCCCAATGAAAGATGGCTGCGGTCGGAAGCGCGTAGCCATCGACAAGAGCCGCAAGGCTGGCAACCACATAGGCCAGCGACGCGGCGAGGCCAAACCACATGGCAGCCCTCAACACCAGAAAGGGCACTCTCAAGAAGTTGGGAACCGTCATAACGGCAATTTCCTGAAATACGACGCGCGCCGCAGCGATCCATACTGCCGCCGAGCAACCGCATGTCTGGTGACCGGCTTGTTCAATTGATCACGCTCGAAGTCATGATCTGCCGGCTTCGAGCTCGTAGACGTCCATGGTCGCTGCAATCATTCGCTCGACGGAGAATCGTTCCTGAACGAGTGCCGGACCGAGCGATTTGGTTCGAGCGAGCGCTTCGGGGCTATCGAGAAACCGCAGCACGGCTTCGGCAAATGCCTGCGCATCCTCTCCCGCAACAGAAGCTCCCGTAACGCCTTCATTGATGGTTTCCGCACAGCCTCCCACCGCGGCGACAACAGCGGGTACGCCGAAATGCTGCGCCTCGATCGATACGTTGGGCAATCCTTCGACGCGCGACGTCAACAGAAACACCGTCATCGATGGCCATACTGCGCTGATGTCGCTGACAAGGCCCAGAAGCGACAGATGCGCGCTGATCCCCAATTGCTCGGCGCGGCGCTCGACGTCTTTCCGCATCGGACCATCGCCCGCCCACACGAAATGGACATCCGGGCGTTTCTTCAGGATGTTGCTTGCAATTTCAAGCCAGAGATAAGGACGCTTTTCCTCCGCAATGCGGCCCACTGTGCCGACAACACGTTTGCCCTCTCGCACACGGTTACTTCCGGCATCCGCCGCTGCAGACTTGCCATCTGACGAAAAATCCAGCCCGTTCGGTATCACCTTGATGCGTGCAATCGGCAGCTGGAGCCATTTGGCGTAGTCACGGGCGCCTGCGACACTATTGTTGAGAATGGTGACCTGGGGAAGCTTCGCCAGTTCGCGATAGGCCTGCCACATATACGGTTGGTAGAACTGAAAATGGAGCGGCGACAACGACCTGCAGCCCAGCACGATTTTCGGAACGCCGGCTATCACCGCCCCTATTCCAGCCGCGATATTTGGTTCGTCCAGCCACGCATGAACGATCGCGGGACGCTCCGTCAAAAACTTGTTCGCGAAAAACAGGATGAGATCCACCAACTGCGGATCTCGACGAAACGCGGACCGTATCGACTGATCGTAGCCTGCAACGCCCTGATTCAGTCTTTGCTGAACGCTGACCCGGTCCTCGACAACGATGCCTGCGGCTTCGAGTTCGCTGGCAAAGAATCGGTTTCCGCCGGTCAGAGGCGACTGACAAATAATCGAGACGTGACGGCGAGAGCGGGAAGATATCCCCTTGGCCGTCAGCGAAAGCTGTCGTTCCGAGCCGCCCGCGCCAAGCGAACCGGAGGCATAGACGATCGGACCATCGGCCTGGATGCGATTGATCGGAAAGCTCGATAATTGCAGTCGGGAAATGGGAGCGCCGACAATTCTTTCGGAGAGCCTTCTAAAACCGGCGTTTCCGCTCTTCGCCAACAGCTGCAGCAATCGGTCCGTCAGACGGAGACGACCGCGAACGTCCCGACCGATGAACTGGAGCGTGGATATTGACTCCGACGTCGGTGGATGGCGAGAAACCTTGACGATCCGAAGCGCGCCGCTTCGCAATACCGCGACGGCCCAGCGCAATCCCGCGAAATCTTCGGACCAAAAGATCAGTGCTGTTCGGAGCCGAAACGCAGAGCCTCCCAATCTTCGGATGTCTCTTACACCCGGTGATGTCTGCGAAATCACCTGAGTGACACGGGGCTCTCGCCGTAAGCGCTCGAAGAGAGCGTCCGAGACCGGGCCCGTCAACACCAATACCACGGCCTCACTTCGCAAACGGCTGATCTCTTCCGACATACGATCGACGATTGCCTGCTCCTCCGCGATCAGGGCGGACGCCTCTCGCGCCTCGTCAGGTCGTGTAACTGGCTGTGCCATCTTCAGGCTGATGTCGTCTGATGAAACGTTCGCGGCTCCAGGCCGCACGAGAAATCCACGGAACGCCTTGGGAACGATGCGCGGTCCGCCCGTTTCGATCTATCCGGCTTCTTCGCCGAACCCGGCCGGATGCACGAGGACGGAACCATCGCTCGATGCGCCCTCTTCGTGGCCAGGCAAAAAATAGCCGGGGCTCCTGTACTCTCGATATGAGCCGTACTCACCATAGGGTTGTATCCAGAGGGAACAATGAACGCGTCAGGATGACATTCCCGAGCGTTCCGCTCAATACCATCTCATCTGTCGGGAGGAAAGGTCGGCAGCCGAGGCCCCATGGAGGACCACGGCCATTGCCAAACCGACTTCATGGACGTCGCACCGCGTCGAAAAACGCCTGATGGCCCCGATGTCCGGCCGCTATTCCGTGTCGGAGCCCTATGGCGGGTTCAACCTCTGCGTGACGGCCTCACTTTGGGTGCAACAGTCTTGCAACGATGTGGTGGTTGGGATGATCGGCGCGCCCGAACTCGCGAAAGCCCTCTTGCCAGAGCCAGGTCTCGATTTCGTGCAGCGGATAGGTGTCGTTGATCCCCGGAGAAGCGGCATCGAACCAGCCTCCGGCGTCGGGGCCCTTGACCCTTTCAATGTAGTCGTACCGCTCTTTCAGATCCATGCCGGCGGTGGCGCGACGCAGCCGTTCGACTTCGACATAATAGTCGAATCCACCTGGATCGTTCGAGTTCGGTTCCGCGTACAGCATCAGGAAGATGTATCCGCCCGGTTTGACCAGCCGGGCAATGTTGCGGAATGATCCATAGGTGTCACCGGTATGGTGAAGAACGCCGAACGACCAAACCAGGTCGAAGCTTCGATCCGCGAGGGGGAGAGGTTTGGTCAGATCGTGCTGGAACACCGTTACCTTGTTCGCGAACTCGGAACACGCGGCCTTTGTGTGTTGCACGCCCGCCATTGATTGATCGACGGCAGTAACCGCGCATCCGAGTGATGCCAGAGCCCAGGACCACCGGCCGGACCCGCAACCCGCATCGAGGGCTTGTTTTCCTTGGAACCATTCGTCCGGCAACCGGGTGAACGAGCGAACCGAATTCCGCTCGCGCTCCTTCAGTTCGGGCCGGCTCTTGGTCCAGTCGCCGTCAGGCGTATCGGACCATTGATAATCGAAGCTGTCCCTTGTGTCGCGTTCGATCGGAAATGTGTTGATGCGATCAGCCGCCAGGTGACGCACGATCGAGCGCAACCGGCTTACCTCGAACTGCAAATAATCTATTTCAGATCGGACAGTATCCGGAACTTGTGCAGGACCAGCAGGAGCTGCGTTGTCCTTGACGCCCTGGAGAAGAGTTAATACCCGTCGGCCTATACCCATAACCGTACCAGCTCACCTTAGTTGTTACGATCGCCGCAGGCGATCCGCTCGTCACTCACGCGACCGAGACTATCATGCGAGGATAACGAAAGTAACTTGCTCAGCCAACCCAACGCCTCATTCGGGATCTGACTGGTTCTATCGTCATTGATTGAAGGCGCACTAGGGCGACCGACAGCGCGAGCGTGAGCAGAAAGCTGATCGCCAGGAACGCCCCTCCGAGCGGCTGCAGACCTGGTAGCAGCAGTTTTATGATGCCGGCACACAGAAAATGCAGCAGGAATATTGGATATGCCATGTCGCCGAGCCACCGATCATGCTGCGTCTCCGACGACTGGGTTGCGGTGACCACGAGACCGACGAACAGAAGTATCGGCAGATAGAACCCGACCATGAGCCGGTCTAGTCCGACCGACTCCAGCAGCATCGGACTAAAGCAAAACAGCAGCAACAGGGGCCAGAACGCGAGCGGCGGCAACCGAAGCCAATGCAATGATTCTTGATACCAGTACACCAATGCTCCAATGCTGAAGAACAGTGAAGCCGCCACGATCGGATAGTAGCGCTGCCCGAACGGAACGCCGGATGCTATCAGCCAGGCGGTATAGATCACGCTTGCGCCGAACCAGGCGATCGAGACATAGCGATGGCGCGACAGGCCGGCGACCATGGCGATGTAAAACGCGAACTCAACCGTCAGCGACCATGCGGGCGGCACGAGAATTACCTCGGAGCTACCGAGATCGACGAGCGTCACGTTCTGAAACAGCTGCTTGATGTCAGGTACGGCAACCAGCGAATAGGGTCGAAATGCATCTCCGTACGCCACGATCAATATCAACGTGGTGAAAAGACAGAACCAGTAGATCGGGTATATTCGCAGCGCGCGATTTGCAAGATAGCGAGCAGCGCCTCGCAGCGAGAACCCATACACGTCGTGCAGGACTTTCGTCATGAGATAGCCGCTGATCATGTAAAAGGCCGTGACGGCGTGCGCGCCAACCTTGTTGGCTGTGGGCAGCCACAAGTGATTGAGAACGACCAGAGCGGCCAGAATGAAACGTACGGTCCCCAGCATCCGGTCAGAGCCATCGCTCGCGCCAAGCCTGGAACATCAGAATGCACCAGATCGGATATGCCCAGGTTTCCCCCGACAGATGGCGGTTCCACATGGCGCGCACGGCCTTGGCCGCGAAGATACCCTCTTGCTCGAGCCGCCTTTCATCGATGAGCGCCTCCGCCCAGTCGCGCAATGGCCCGCGCAGCCAGTGGTCGATGGGAATGCCAAATCCCATCTTCGGCCGGTCGATGATCCCGCGCGGGACATGTTTGTAAAGCACCTGGCGCAGCGCCCATTTTGCGTCGGCGCCTCGGACCTTCATGTGCTGCGGCAGCCTCCAGGCCATTTCGACGACACGATGGTCAAGCAGAGGCGCACGGATTTCGAGACTGACGGCCATGCTGGCACGGTCTACCTTGGTCAAGATGTCGTCGGGCAGATAAGTCATGAAGTCGATCATCTGGGCGCGTTGAACGGGATCCGCGTACTGCGGCGCCAGCGCCCCACCCCAGATCGGCGCGAGCTGCTCCTCCGGGTTGACCAAGAACTCCGATGGCGGCCTGCCTTGCGACGCCAGCGGCAGGTAGCGATGTTCAAACGTCATGGCGCCCTGGCGCGCCAGCCGCGCCTCGCCTCGTGCGGCCCAATTTCCGATCCCCGCCCTTCGCAGCAGCGCGAATGCGCCTGATTGCAGCGTCCTCAAACCATCGGAGGCGGCAGTCCCCAGGAGCGGCGGCGTCGGACACACCGTCGTCATGGCTTGCGCCTGTGCGTACCGGCCGTAGCCGGCGAAACTCTCGTCACCACCATCGCCGGATAGCGCCACGGTAACGTGCTGGCGCGCAAGTTTCGATACGATGTATGTCGGGATCTGCGAGCTGTCGGCGAAAGGCTCGTCGTAGATCTCGGGCAGTTTTGGCACGACCTCGAGCGCCTCTTCGGGAGAGACGTAGAATTCGCGATGCCGCGTACCAAGATGTGCGGCCACGGCCCGGGCGTGCGGCGCCTCGTCGTAGCCGTCGACATTAAAACCAATCGAGAATGTGTTGACCGGCTTGGATGACTGCGCCTGCATCAGCGCGACGACGAGCGAGGAATCGATCCCACCCGAGAGGAACGCTCCAAGCGGAACGTCCGAAACCATGCGCCGCTTGACCGCGTCGGCCAGCAACCGCTCGAGCGCGTCGATCGATTCCTCTTCCGTGACGGAGCTTCCGGTCCGCATGGCGTCGGCAGCAACATCCTCGACGCGCCAGTAGAAGCCGATCGTCAACTCGCCTTCGGCATCAAGTCGCGCCCAGCCGCCCGGCTCGAGTTGACGGACCTTGCGGTATATCGACAGCGGATGTGGAATGTAGCCGAAGCGGGTGAATGCGGCGATCGCCTGTGGATTGAGCTCAGCTTCGAAGTCGGGATGGACGCGCAGGGATCGCAACTCGGAACCGAACATGCAAGTTCGTCCGAACTGTCCGATATAGAGCGGCTTTTTTCCGAGCCGGTCGCGCGCGAACCATGTCATGCGGGTTTGTCGATCATGGACGGCAAGCGCAAACATGCCGATTGCCCGCGAAAGCGTGGGCTCGACGCCAATTCTGGCGATACTCTCGATCAGCACTTCGGTATCGGAATGGCCGCGGAAATTCAGCCCGGGCCGAGCTACGTCCCGCCGCATGTCCTCGGCATTGTAGATTTCACCGTTGAAGACGATCATCCAACGCCCGCAAGCCGATTGCATCGGCTGATGACCGGCCGGCGTCAGATCGATGATTGCGAGCCGTCGAAAACCGAGGGCAATGCCGCTCTCCGGATCGGCAAAACAACCGTCATCGTCTGGCCCACGGTGGACCATCTGATCGGCCATCAAGCCTGCGATCCGTCCCAGTTCGTCAGCGCCCCGCGACCGCGAGACATCGACGAATCCAGTGATGCCACACATGTCTCCCCCCCAACGACCACGCGACATCAGCGAAACATCGCATCAAAACGAAGCGGTGCTTTAGCCACCTATTTTGGGCGATCCGATGTACATAAGATTGGCGTTCCTGCCGCTTGGAACGAGATCGCAATCATGCCCCTCGGAATTGAGCAGGTGTTACGGACAGATAGCGAAGTCTTCAATGTCGGTCAATTGGAACACCCCACTCAGCGGAGCGCAGATACTGGTTTTGCGCTACGGAAAGCGTCATTCGACACCATCGTCATCGGCATGCCGGAGCGGGGCTTGATCCGCCCTCGACACCTGTCACCACGTATGATAGCGACCCTTTTTGCAGCAAAGGCGAACTAGCCCCGCAGGGACATCCTTGGTGCTTCTGCACGGTTAGCTCGTTGTTTGACCGGGGACGCGACCACGAGCATGAGAGTTAAAGTCATCAATGCTGGGCGACGGTCCTATCTGCCATCGTTCTCCGAGGTGTTGGACCACCGAGAACTGATCGTACTTTTCGTCGATCGCCATATCAAGAGCCGCTATCGCCAGATGGCACTCGGCATAGCCTGGGCATTACTAGAGCCGCTGTTTCAGCTTCTATTGATGTCGATTGTGTTCGGCTTTCTGCTACGCGTAAACACGAACGGTTATCCCTACCCTGTTTATGTGTTCGCCGCGTTGATTCCCTGGCAGCACTTCACGCGAACGGCAATGTCGGTGACTGGGTCGCTGCAGGATAACCTCACCCTGATTTCGAAGGTCTATTTTCCGCGGATTATTCTTCCGATCGCGGCGATGGCCCGTGAAATGTTCGACACCGCGATTCAGCTGGCGATCCTGCTGATCCTGGCGGCCTTATACGGTTACTATCCATCCCTCAAGCTGATGCTCCTGGCGCCCGTGGTGCTGATCGCGATCTCGCTTGCCGGCGCTGGCCTCGGGTTATGGGCTACCGCGATCGTCGTCCGCTTCCGAGACGTTCGCCCTGCTTTGTCTATCGCGCTGCAAGGTGGGCTGTATCTCACGCCAATTCTTTATGCTGCGAGCGTGGTGCCGCAGAACCTGCGCTTTCTGTACCAGCTGAATCCGATGTACTGGGGTGTCGAGACATTCCGCTGGCTGTTGATCGATCAACCCCTCGTCTGGGACTGGACCCTTCCCGTTTCGCTGATGTTGACCGCAATAATGACCGCACTCGGCATCGTCATATTCTCCATCAACGAGAGAACGACCGTCGATGTCCTCTGAAATCGCGATTCGGTGTCAGGGGCTCGGCAAGCGTTATCTTGTTCCCGCGCGTCGACGTGGAAGCACGATGGAAAATCTCGTAGGGCACTTTAAGGAATATACTTCGCTGGTCGGGCGCGATGAGGCGGACTATTTCTGGGCGCTTCACGAAGTTGGTTTCGAGGTCAAAGCCGGCGAGATTCTCGGCGTCGTCGGCCGCAACGGGTCCGGCAAAAGCACGCTGCTAAAAATCCTGTCGGGTGTGACTGACCCGACTGAAGGCTCCGCAGAATTACGTGGTCGCGTGGGTTCGCTGCTCGAGGTTGGCACCGGCTTTCATCCCGACCTGACGGGGCGCGAAAATATCTTCATGGCGGGAGCCTTGCTTGGCCTGAACCGGGCCGAAATCGTCAAACAGCTTGACGAGATCATCGATTTCGCCGGCATCGATCGGTTCATCGACGCTCCGGTGAAGAGATATTCGAGCGGGATGTACGTGCGCCTCGCATTTTCGGTGGCCTCGCTGCTGCGCTCAGACATCCTGATTCTCGATGAGGTACTGGCTGTCGGTGACAGCGCCTTCAGGGAAAAAAGTGAAAAGAACATCAACAAGATCGCCAACGACGGGCGAACGGTGCTGCTCGTCAGCCATAACATGCAGGCAGTTCGTCACATGTGCGAGCGCGCCATCGTCCTGGACAAGGGACGGCTCGTCGCAGATCGACCCGCCGATGAGGCGGTAAGCCACTACCTGCGCTCGATCCATCCCGACGAGGGGGCAGACTTGCGGAATTTGCCGCCGCTGGTCGATCTTGCCGCGGTGGAGACCGAAGATTGGCCGCGTCCCTTCAAAACCATCAAATCAGTTGAGACCGCTACGCCATCCGGACCGACGCGCGTTTTCCAAACCGGCGAGACAATGTTGATCCGCATCGCCTACGAGATGCCGAGACTGATCAAGCCGTGCTACTTCACTGTTTTCGTCGTAAACGACGTCGGCGAGCGCATGTTCGTCAGTTACAGCTACCATGATCAGGAAAGAACTGAATTTCCGCAGAGCGGCGTGATCGAGTGCCGCATCGATGCATTGCCCCTGCTCGATGGAACCTTTCATATTGATCTCGATTTTGGTGCAGTTGAAGGTCTGGGCGGCCTGCGCTATCTCGACTATATCGACCGCGCGACCACGTTCGCCGTCGAACAGGGAAATTACTTAAGCATCAGGCCTAACCTGAAGAACCAGGGTTTATTTGCACTGCGCAGCCGATGGCTCGACGTTGGCTAAACCAGACCTCCTAGAGGTCGCAAAGGACTCGCGTGGCCCTTACTGTCGTTTCAATCGCGGAAATCGAGCCCGGTGACTGGGACAGTCTTGTGCGAAGTTCGCCGGACGGTTGGGTTTTTGGCCTGCGCGGCTGGCAACAGCTTGTCATCGAAATAGAGCCCTGGGGATTTCAGGAACTCGGATTTGGTCTGGTGGACGGGAACGAATTGGTCGCCGTGATGCCGCTGCACTTCCAGCCGTCAAGCAGGGTTGCAGCATCGAGCGGCTGGGGTGGTGCGGGTCCGATCGTTGCCGACGGCATCGCGCCAGCAAGGCGCGCATCGATCATCGCTGAAGCACTTGGCGAGGCGATCAAGCGCTCGACGGCCAGCGGCGCGGTCCGCCTCGACATCGCATCGTCTCCTGTCACGCGCCGGGCCATCTCGGGAGATGGGGACGATGGGCCATACGCAGCTTCCGGATTTGTCGACCGATCACTGAGGTCACAGGTCATTGCGCTCGACCGCAGCGAGCAGGATATATGGATGGGCCTGTCGAAAACCGCCCGCAACCTCGTCCGTCGGGCGGAAAAGGCAGGGTATCGCGTCGAACAGGTCGACTGGGAGGTCAATCTCGATGCCTACTACGACATGCACACCGAAACCTACCTGCGGACTGGTGTGACACCGCACCCGAAGTCATATTTCGCGGGCATCGCAAAGCATATCGCGGCGTCCGGCTCGGCTCGGCTGTTTGCGATAGTGACGCCCGCCGGTGAGCCCGTTGCATTTCACAACATGGCGGTGCTCGGCCCCGGCGCGTTTTATCATACCGGATGCTCGCGCGAGATCGCGGGAAGCGACGGCGCCGGTTATTTGCTGATGTTTGGGGCCATCAATGCCGCGCGGTCATCGGGTGTAACACGCTACGACTGCGGCTGGATTTTTCCCGAGGCCGGCGAGGGAAAACAAAAAGGTTTGACCTTGTTCAAAACCCGCTTTGGCGGTGAACCGCGCCAATCGTTCCGGGCCGAATTGTCGTTCGCCCAGCAGAGCAGCGCCGTCCAGCACGATTCCGTACCGCCAAGTCCTATCCGGCGGCTCGGCTCCTGGGTTACGCGGCTACGGCGGAGAGCCGGATCATGAATACTGCGTCAACCGACAAAGCGATCAAGGAAGCTTACGAAGCTGGCAAGATCTATAAAACCAGCACGATTTGCGCACATGCGGACCGCAACTCGCCCGAATATGCGCGCCGGCAATTATGGGAAAAGATCGAACTGGTGCGAAAGCATGCCCGGCCGGGCCGTCTGGTCGACCTGTGCTGCGCCACCGGCGTTCACCTGATCGAACTTGCCGACTTGTCGGAAGATGCCGTTGGCATCGATTTCACCGCGGCCTTCATTGAGAAGGCGAAAGCCGATGCCACCGCCGCAGGTCTCGATAACCTCCGGTTCATGGAAGGCGACGCCAAGGCAATTCCGCTCGATGGCGGAAGCGTGAGCACACTGTATTCGTTCTCCGCTCTCTACGTTATCCCCGACCTGAACAAGGTGATCTCGGAAATCGCCCGTGTGCTCGAGCCCTCGGGTCGCTGTGTTCTGGATTTAGGCAACTCGCGCTCGCTGAACACCTACTGCGTCAGCAAGTACACCGAGCTGCCGCCGTCTTTTCATTTGCCGTTGCCGACCATCCTGAAAATGCTTTCCGACAATGGCCTGTCTGTCGTCGAACATCGCGCCTTTCAACTCTTGCCGCTTTGGGCGGACCGGCCCAACTGGCTTTGGCCCCTCCTCCATCCGAAATGGAAAACACTGATGGGCCATCGCGTACGTGATCGCATGATCGATGAATGGATCAGCAGTCTTCCGGGACTGAAGAATTTCGCGTTCCGTCACTTAGTCGTCGCCGAAAAACGTTCCTAGGCACCACGTTCGTACGAGAGCACCGTGATTCAGCCCCAGACTTCTTTCCTTCCCGAAGAAGAAAACGCTATCGTCGACTATCTGACGACGCTCTATCGCGGTGTGTTCACACCTGAAGCGATCCGCACCCATCTTGCCAGTCACGTGGGCTACGACTTCGCCGACTATGCCCTGGCGGTGACGGCGCCTCACCTCCCGCAACAGGCCAAGGTTCTCGATCTCGGCTGCGGATTCGGCAGCTATGTGATCCGGGCGCGCGAATCGGGGCTCGACGCGGTCGGCGTCGAACTTTCCGCATTCGAGATAGAGTTCGCCAAACGGCGGCTACAACGTCTGCGCCCGGCGGACAACGCCGACGAGATTTTCAAGGTCGCAGACGCCACCCGAATTGAGCCGGCCGGGGGTGCATTCGATGCCGTGACGCTCTGGAACGTGCTGGAACATATCGAGGACGCCGCCGCCATCCTGCGTTCCGTCGATCGGCTCTTAAAGCCCGGCGGACAGGTTTTCATCGTTTGTCCCAACTACGAGGCGACCCGTGACGAGGCGCACTATCATGTGCCCTGGAATGCCGATCTCTCGCGGGATCGTGGCAAGGCTGTCAACTATCTGCGCTCGCTCGGTCGCGATCCGGCCTTTTTCGAGACTTCGATCTATTGCCGGACCAACCGCGAGGTTATTGGTATCCTCGAGAAACTTGGATACACCCTCTTCGAACTGTCGCCGCGGCGGCCGATTTCCTATCGTCCGCGGCATTTGGTATCGATTCTTCGTCAATGGAAAGCGGTGCAGAACGCCCGCAGCGACTTCAAGCATTCCGTTGAGGTTGCCGCGGTAAAGGCCTGCGCATGAGCAAATTGCTTGTCATCATTCCCGATCGCATCACCGGCGTCGTCGAGAAGGGTGAGTATCAACCCAATTACTACAACCCCGGCGATCTCTTCGACGAAGTTCACCTGCTTCTGACCAATGACGATCAGCCTGATATCGCCAGTATTCAGCACACTGTCGGCCGCGCCAAACTGTACATCCACAACTACCCGGACGATCTCAATCTGGTCGCGAAACACCATCGCCTGCTGACGCCCTTCCGGCTAAAAAAATGGGCCAAGGGTGGCGTAGAGATCGCGCGCCGCATCGCACCTAGCATGATCCGGTGCCATGGCGTCGACTGGAACACCTATCTTGCCAGCCGCATCAACAAGGCGCTCGGAATCCCCTACGTCACCTCCATTCACATCAATCTGGACGAAAACCCCAATCGTCGCTTCAAGGGCGGCAACCTCACGCCGGCGCAGGCGCAACAGAACGCGTTCTATGAATATCTGGAGAGCGAGGCGCTGAAGCGGGCCCATCTGGTCATGCCGGTCTACAAGCCGATCCTGCCCTATCTCGCCCGCAAGGGAATCTCACGGGTCGAGGTTTGCTACAACATTCTCGATGGTACGAACCTGAAGGAGAAAATCGACTACCGGATCAATGGCCCGGCGCGGCTGCTCTATGTCGGGCGCTTGTTTGCCGAGAAGGATCCCTCCAACATCATTCGTGCCGTTGCCGGGATGCCTGACGTGCATTACACGATTGTCGGCGACGGTCCGCTGCGACCACAGCTGGAAGAGTTGGTCCGTCAACTGGGCGTCGGCGATCGCGTCACATTCCGGCCGGTCGTCTTCAACGCCGAGCTTTGCCGCATGCTTGCCGAATACGATCTGTTTGTGATCCATACGGAGTATTTCGAGATAGGCAAATCCCTGCTCGAGGGCCTGCTCGCGGGTCTCCCGGTCGTGATGAACGCAAGGCAGGGCTTGCCGGTGCCGGAACTCCAGAACGGCATTGTAAAACTCGTTGCCAACACGGTAGAGGATTATGGCAAGGCTATCCGGGAGCTTCTGGCAAGCGAAGAACGCAGAGCCGCGCTTGGGCGCGGGGCGTTTCGCAAGGCACAGGAAGAATATGCGCCCGCGGTAACCGAGCGGAAGGTCGTTGGCATCTACAAATCGATCCTTGAACGCACATGAATGATCCGCTCCAGCGGTTGCGCTGTCCTCACTGCCGCGAAGGCAAGCTCGTTCCCGCCGAGGGCGCGCTGCGGTGCGTCGCGTGCACGAAAATTTCCGCCCTCGAGAACGGCGTTGCCGCACTGGTTGCCGATTTCGGTACACACGCGGCCGAACTCGAGCGCGCGCGAACCATAAACCCGCTCTGGTATGTCGAAGAGCAGCTGCCCGAAGCCACCAGCCCGTGGCGCCACCATTTGAAGAAGCGGCGCCTCTACGTCCAGAAACTGCTCGGCAACGAGCTGAAGCGGCGCGGGACCGACAAAGTACCCGCCCTGCTCGATCTGGGTTGTGGCGACGGCAATCATCTCAAATGGCTTTCGGCTTACGCCGAAGCGAGCTACGGCTGCGACTACAATCTGGTGCGACTTGCCCGCGCCCGTGCACAAAATCCGCAGGCAACGATCTTCCTCGCCGATATTCTGGACTTCCCCGCGTTCGACGGCTCGTTCGATGTCATCTTCTTCAACCATGTCATCGAGCACATCAGGGACGACATGCGGGCCCTGCAAACGGTAAAGCGGCTGCTTGCGCCCGGCGGCCTCCTCGTTCTCGGAACACCAAACGAAGGCGCATGGTGGTGGCAACTCGCCTACAGGCGGGATCCCCAGTCGATGGAAACAACCGACCACGTGCACTTTTACACGGCTGAGACGTTGACGGAGCGGATGCGCGCGACCGGACTTGTGATCGAGGAAGTCCACCACATGGGATGGGGTCCCCCGGATTGGCGGCTCGACGGCCGGATTCGTAAATACAAGATTGTCGACGACGCCTTCGAATGGTTTGGGCGCGCGCTGCTGCCAAGGCAGGCATCGTCACTCTACGTCGCAGCCCGCCCTGCGTCAGTCGCGTGATTGCGCCAAACTGCGCGGGTAGCTAGAGTTTAAATCTATCGGACTTTCGAAACGCCGGGACCACACACGTGCAAGCCTACAAGAATGCGCAAGAAACGCCGGCTAATCTCGGCCTCGATCAACCGGTCAAGAACGTCCTGGTGATCATTCCCGGTTATGCCGCAGCGACCAGCCGCATTGGCGAGGGAAGCGCGTTGCTCTCGGCGGTCGGTTCGCTCTGGCGCATCTTGACCACAGGGAACTACAAGTCGTTCGTACAGCAGTACCGCGATTACTATGCGAACCCGCGCTCAAGCGCCTATATGGCCGAGGCCGTCGGTGAGCTGATCGGCAAGGCGCTACCGGATGCGCAGGTGGTTCTGGCATGCCCTGCGCAAGACGACTGCCCCTCGTCCTGGGCGGCCCGGCGGCTCCCCCTCGCGCCTGCACCAGCGGATTACAGCGACCTGGTCAAATCGCTTGGAACCGGGGTGACGTTCGATGCCGCAATCCTCGCCCATCATGATGCGCTGGGACTTGGACTCTACCCGCTTGAACGGGCGCTGCTGGCCCAATTCAAGGACGTATTCGTTATCAACGGGCGACGACGGGTCTATCGGCTCGACCAGCCGGCACAGCAGGCCCATAAGCTCCGCCGCTTCCTGGCGCAGACTCGTTCAGCCGAACTTCTGATGAGCTATCGCATTGATTTATTGACATTTTTTCTGAAATGGAGCAATCAGCCCCGAAAGTCGTAGGGACGGTCACCGCCATTGCGCGAGAGCCCAATCTCGCGCAGAAACCCAGTGACCTAGAACCCATCCATATCCGCGGTATCATGGAACAAACCGGCATCAAGGGCAGAATTCGCGACTGGTGGGCAAACGCGCCGATGACCTATGCCGAGCGGCATGGCGACGTTGAGTACACCCGACCGGACGGCACCAAGGAAAAAGTCGCACTCGGCAGCCGGCGATTTTACGAAGTGGCCGATGAGCGCTTCTACTCCTGGAATACGCAGCTTCATTTGCCGGATCAGCCCTTTGGCCGGATGTTTCCCTACGACCGCTATCGCGGCAAACGCGTGCTGGAAGTTGGATGCGGCATGGGATGCATGGCAATGAACTGGGCCAGGAACGGCGCGGACATGACCGCCGTCGATCTCAATCCGGTGGCAATCCAGCAGACGCGGCAGCGGTTCGAGCTTTTTGGCCTCAAGGGAGCCATCAACGAGGCCGATGGAGAACTACTTCCATTTGAAGACGCGACATTCGACTACGTTTACTCATGGGGTGTGTTGCATCACTCGCCCAACACCAGGAAATCGATTGCCGAACTGCTTCGCGTTCTGAAGCCCGGCGGACAGGCCGGCGTCATGCTGTACCACCGCAATTCGATCCTGTTCGACTACACGGTGCGCTGGGTCGAAGGCTTCGTCAACATGGAGAACGTGTTTCTCGACGAGACGGAGCTCGCCAGCCGGTACGGCGACGGCGGCCGCGAGGAAGGCAATCCACATACATGGCCCGTCACCGAAGCTGAGGTCCGCGGCGACCTGTTTGCGCCGTACCAGAACGTCAACATCGCCGTTCTCGGTGCCGACGTTCCCCCGATCTTGAACACGTGGCGGCCGAACTTCGCTTCGCGGATGGATCAAGAGAAGCTGGACGCGCTTGCATCGCGCAAGGGATGGAGCCTTTGGATCACGGGAGACAAACCGTCGTGAGCAGCACTGGCGCATCTGCCATCGGGCGTCTCATGCGGCGGGTACGGCTCGCGGCTACGCAGCCTTCATCTGCGGTCGCGCGATTGAAACAGATCGTTGGCAACGGTCGTACTCCAACGCCAAATGATCTTGCCTCAACGCCAAACGACCTTGCGGTCTTTGAACGATATGCGAGCCATGCCGCGTCCCTCGGACTAAGCAGGCCGCTGCTGTTTCTGTCCTTCGATTGCGACACCGATCTCGATCCTCCGGCAACCATCGAAGTCATGAAGCTTCTGGACAGCCTTGGGATCAAGGCAACGTTCGCGGTTCCCGGCGTGCAGCTCGAACGTGGCATCGACATCTATCGCGAAGTCGCGCAACGCGGTTGCGAATTCATGAACCATGGACACCTTCCGCACGCGGAGTGGCGGGATGACCGCTATGTCGGCATCACGTTTTACGAGAACATGCCGATCAGCGCGGTCGAAGCCGACATTCGCAAGGGCCACGAAACAGTGACGCGCTTGACCGGCCGGCCGCCGCAAGGATTCAGGGCTCCGCATTTCGGCCATTTCAAGCTGCCAGATCAACTTGCGCTGGTTCATCGACTGGCGCATGAGCTGGAGTATCGCTATTGCTCGACGACACTGCCCGAATATGCGTTGATCCACGGCCCCGCACCGCTCGTCGATCAGGTTGTCGAGCTGCCGGCATTCGGATCCGTCAGGGCGCCGACCTCCATCCTGGACTCATGGACGCATCTTTCCGACCGCAAGGATTATGCTCTGGCGCCAACCTACGCCGAGTTCATGGTTGAAACGGTCGACAAATTGCTCACCGAAAAAATGCCTGCGTTGCTGACCTGGTATGCGGACCCGGCGCACGTAGCCGGACAGGAGCCGTTCGAACGGGCGATGAAGCACCTCGCCTCGCGTGGCATTCGAAGTCTTTCTGGCAGCGAGGCAGCTGCACTCGGCCGCGTCGGCTGATGACCAGCAAACGAGAATGACCCGCTGATGTGTGGAATCGCCGGCTGGTTCAGCACCACTGCATTGCCCGAGCCTGAAAGTCAGACACGTCTGAAGGCGATGTGCGACGCCATCGCGCATCGCGGCCCCGATGACGACGGCTATTTCGTCGAGGACCACGTCGCGCTCGGTATGCGGCGGCTCTCGATCGTCGATCTGCAGGGCGGACACCAGCCGATGACGAGCGCCGATGGCGCGATTCAGCTCGTCTTCAACGGCGAGATTTTCAACCACACGCAGCTTCGCCTTTCCCTGCAGGCGCGCGGCGTTCGATTCCAGACCAGCAGCGATACCGAAGTCATTCTCAGGCTCTATGAAGAGCGCGGAATGAAAGCCTTCGACGAGCTGAACGGAATGTTCGCCGTGGCCATTTTCGACGCGCGCGATCATTCGCTGCTGCTCGTGCGGGATCGCCTCGGCGTCAAGCCGCTGTACTATTCCTGGGACGGACGGCAATTGATCTTTGCTTCCGAAATCAAGGCGATCATCGCCGCGCTTGAAAAGCCGCCGGCCGTCAACCCTCAGGCAGTCTGGGACTACCTCACTTTCCGCTATGTGCCGGCCCCGCACACCATCTGGAGCGGCATCAGCAAATTACTGCCAGCCCACCGCCTGAAGATAAGCCGGGGCGCGCCGAGACCATCGATCGAACGGTGGTGGTCGGTGCCGCGTCCGGTTAGAACTGCGGCGGACGACGCAACGACCGTGGAACGCTTCGCCTCGCTGCTGCAGAACGCCGTGGATATCCGCATGCGAGCCGATGTGCCGGTCGGCATTCTCCTGAGCGGCGGCCTCGATTCAAGCGTCATCGCCGCAATGGCTGCGCCGTCGCATCCAAAGCTGTCGACGTTCTCCGTCGCCTTTGAAGGCGCGGACCACATCGACGAACGCAAGTGGGCCCATCTCGTCGCCACCCAGCTTCAAACCGATCATCAGGATATCGTCATCGGCAGAAAGGAGTTCACCGACTTCCTGCCCGACTTCGTGTATTACACCGACGAGCCTCTCGCCGATCTCGCTTCGATACCGCTGTACTATGTCTGCAAGCTGGCGCGCGGAAATGTCAAGGTCGTGCTGTCGGGTGAAGGAAGTGACGAGGTTCTGGGTGGCTACAGCTTCGATGTCTGGGCGCAGCGTTGGGACGAAGCCGCCAACGCCAACAATCTTTATCAGCGCGCACTGAGAGCCGTCGGCGCCCGGCCCAATCCCGGGTTCGATCAGGGCCTGCTCGATCTGCGACAAGCACTGCAGCCACTGACCATGACGTCATACATGACCAGCGAAGCAAAGCGTCAGCTTCTGCTTGATCAGGGCGACATGCAGGACAGCCTGGACGGAACGCGGGCGCTGCTGCGCGATTTCGGCCAGGCCTCGCCGCTTTCGCAGGCCTTGTTCACCTATTGCCAGGACTGGCTCGTGGAAGATCTCCTGATGAAGGCCGACAAGATGTCGATGGCGAATTCGCTCGAATTGCGGACGCCCTTCCTGGATTATCGCGTGGTGGAAATGGCCTCCCGCCTGCCCGACCATTGGCGCGTCGGTCGCGAATCCGATGGACACTATTCGACAAAGCGCATCTTGCGGCACGCGGCGGCGAAACTTGTGCCTTCCGAGATCATCACTCGTCCCAAGATGGGCTTTCCGGTCCCGGTCTACGATTGGCTGAGTAACGAGCTCAAGCCTCTCGCGCATGACTGCCTCTGCTCGGGGAGCGCGAAATTACGGACATGGTTCAAGGCCGATGCCCTTGTCGAGCTGGTAGCGCGTGGCACCGCCATCGATGCAGCAAACGATGATCGTCACAGATTGTGGAACGCCATGATTCTCGAGCTATGGTTCAGGCGGTGGAAGGCATGAACTCGCTCCTTGCAGTCTCCTGGACGATGCCACCGATCGTGCTGCCCCGATCCATACAGATCGCACGCACGCTAAAGGCGCTCGGCCCTCTCGGTTGGCAATCGGAAGTGATCAGCACGACCGTGGCCTCCAACGTCGGCGCGAACATCGACGAGGAGTTTGCCAAGCTCTACCTCGGCGCCTATCGCCAACACCATATCGAGCACCGCGAGAGTGTAGCCGCCAGTTCGGCATGGCGCCGGCTGCAAAGACGCTATCATCCACCCGCCAATTTGGACGAAGCGAACTGGATCGAGCGATCGACGAGATACATCATCCGGCAGCTCAAGCAGCGCAAATGCGATGTCCTCGTCACCTTTGCCCAGCCCTGGATTGATCACTCGATCGGGCTGGAGGTGCGGCGACGACGCCATGTGCCCTGGCTTGCGCATTTCAGCGACCCCTGGGTCGACAGCCTGTACTACGATTCCAGCGTGCCTGAAATTGCCGGCAAACTGGAGGTATGGCGGGAACAGGAACGCAAGATCATCGAGACCGCTGATATCGTGGTGTTCGTCACGCAACAAACTGCTGATCTCGTGATGCGGAAATATCCACCGCTCCTGAGCCGCAAGGTACGCGTCGTTCCCCATGGATTCGACCGCGACACGTTGACTTCTCCTGCTGTTGTCGACCGCTCGGCCGAACTGCGCGTCATGTACACAGGCAACATCTATGCGGGTACCCGCCACCCGGTCTACCTGTTCGAGGCCGTGGCGGAAATGAACGCCAGGTCACCGCTGGTCGGGCGCCTGCGACTGGATTTCTATGGGCACTGTCCGCCTGAGGTCGCCGCCAAGGTGACGGAATTGGGAATCGGATCCATCGTCACTTTTCATGGAACGGTTGGATATCTCGACAGTTTGCGCTACGCCGCCGAAGCCGACCTCCTGCTGTTGATCGACGCACCATCCGATTTGAGCGTCTTCCTGCCCAGCAAGATCGTCGACTATCTCATGCTGAAAAAGCCCATTCTCGCGCTCACGCCGTCCGAGGGCGCCTCAAGAGATGTGCTTTCGCCGCTTGGACACTTTGTCGTTGCACCGACCGACAAATCTGCAATGATTGACACGCTTACAGGTATCATTGCCAGGCATGGCCAGGGCCAGCCGTTGGCAACACTCAAGGATGACGTCGATGCTTTCGATATCAAACAGACGACGCGGCTGTTTGACAAAGCCCTTCGCGACGCAATGGCTGTGAGCAAACAACGATGATAAATGCCCATATCGTCGTCGGGGCGAGGCCCAACTTCATGAAAGTCGCGCCGCTTTTTCGCGCGATGTCGCTCGAGAACTGGATCAAGCCGGCGCTCATCCACACCGGTCAACACTACTCCGAGAACATGTCGGACGCCTTTTTTTCCGACCTTGGCCTGCCGGCGCCCGCCTTCAATCTCGGTGCACGCGGCGAAACCCATGCACGGTCGACTGCCGCGATCATGGTTGCCTATGAAGACCTGCTCCTCGCCGGCAAACCGGACTGGGTGATCGTCGTAGGCGACGTCAATTCGACCTTGGCGGCCGCGCTTGCCGCAAAGAAGCTGAATCTTCCGGTCGCGCATCTGGAAGCGGGGCTGCGCAATTTCGACCGGACGCTTCCGGAGGAGATCAATCGGATCGTCACCGACAGCATCAGCGACCTGTTGTGGGCCCCGTCCGAGGATGCCAGCGACAATCTCAAGCGGGAGGGCATCGCCCCCTCCAAGATCGACCTCGTCGGCAATATCATGATCGACAGCTATCTCATGCTGAAAGAGACGATATCACGGGCGTCTACCGCCCAGCGTATCGGCGTTACCGAAGAGAAATACGTCGTCGTCACGCTGCATCGCCCGGCCAACGTCGACGACACCGTCATGCTGACGCGGATAGCTGATGCGCTTCAGCACCTCGCGGCCTCGACCAATATTGTGTTTCCGGTGCACCCGCGCACCCGTTCGAAACTGGAAGCGGCAGATCTGATCGGGCGACTGCAGCACCCCAACATTCGCCTGATCGAACCCATGGGTTATGTCGACTTTATGAGTCTTGTCTTCAGTTCGGCACTGGTGATCACGGATTCCGGCGGCATCCAGGAAGAGACGTCATTCATCGGCATTCCCTGCCTGACGCTGAGGAGCAACACCGAACGCCCTGTCACGATCACCCACGGCACCAATCAGCTTGTGACTCCCGAGACCCTGCTGGGCGCAGCAACGGCTGCGATGGGCGCGGGGCCACGGCGTCCCTCCAATATTCCGCTTTGGGATGGCCATGCCGCGTCGCGCGTGGTTGCCAGCCTTGCCCGGCATTGCGGGGTAAAACCGTAGCCGGGGAACGGCGCATCCCGATGCGGCCGCCAGGATGACCTCGCTCGCGCCACGACATGACGTCATCATCGAACTTGCCGAAAGCGCAAGAAGGGCTGCACAACACCTGAGTTTCCGTATCTCAAATAATTACTGAGACCGCTCCCCATGTTGGTTAACTACAATACACGCCGGTTTGCGGAAGTGACGGCGGCAATTGTTACGACGGCGGCATTCGCAAAAACGTTTATGCCGTTTTATCTGGTCGGCTCGACACCCATTTTTGCCGCAACATGCGCGATCGGGGCGACGCTCGTCGCGGTCCGCTGGCGTGCACTAGGCGATATGGCAGGTTCGGTCCGTGACCTTCTTCTGATTCTGATAGCCTTCTATGGTCTGGTGACCATCAATTTCCTGGTTCAATCCCGGTCGGCCGTTCCGATAACCCACCTGATCGGGATCCTGAGTTTCCATGGACTATTCTTGATTTTTGGCTTCGCAGCCGCGCGCGCCCTGAACGCAGTTCTTTTGATGCTGCTTGGCGCCGCAGCAGTATATTTGATGGTGATCGCCCAATACGCCGTCCGATCCGGCGACCTCATGCAGGGCGGCGTCATTCATGACGTATTTGGTGTTGGCAGCGCGGATATTTATCTCGCCTTGCACCAGAACATTGGGCAAGTACTTGGGGCGGCCGCGATTGCCGCGCTCGGACTGAGCCGTCACCGAATACGAATTGTCGCCGTGGTGGCGTTGCCGTTTGCCTTGGCTTTCCTGTTTCACATCGCCGCCAGAGGCGCGCTCGTTGCGCTCGTTTGCAGTCTCGTTTTTTTCGTCGCTGCGGAGTTGTGGGTTCGTTCAAGGAAGCAGGCTCTGGTCGGCTTGACGCTGGCGATGATCACCGTTGCGGTGGCATCGGGCTGGTTCTATCAGCGGGCATTTCAGGGCCAGAACGTCGACCCCAAGGCCGGCGACGCGATTTCCCGCACCATTCGGGAAATCCAGGATCCGAATCCGGGCTTCCGCACACAGATTTGGGCACGGACGGCGAACAGCATAGTGGCGGAACCTGATCGGCTGCTGTTCGGTCGCGGGATCGGCATGTTCCCGGTGAATGAAGGAGTTGGCCCACCCGATTGGCTGCTGCGCAAGGCTGAAGGGTCCAAACATTACCCCCACAATGTGTACCTCGAAATGCTCTATGAAACGGGGATTGCCGGCCTGCTGCTCATCACCGTTCTCACCCTGTTCCCAATCGGCATTTCCCTGAATTTCTGGCGCGCGTTGTCCGTCTCGGAAAAATGCGCTGTGTCCCTCTATATATTCAGCCTGGTAAGCTCCGAACTTTCCGGCGCCTTCGCGTTCTCCTACGCTTTTCAATTTTTCTTCGCACTTGTGGTGGGAATTATCGCCCTGAAACGCATGGACAAGGCCTCGGTTTCGGATCGGCCGCCTCCCCGGCAGCAGGTCCATACCTCGGCAATCTGAACGCGTGCGTGGTCTCGGTTGTTCGACCAGCGACGCTTGCGTCATCGAAAATCGCCTGAATTTGTCGCGTCGCCTTCTATCCGATACCCCCTTGAAATTCATATTCTCCTGGCCCGGTTCACCTGCTAGGTCATCGATGCCAAAAATCGGACAATCGCCAGTTATGCTCCTATGACCGCCCTCGCACTGACCACATCGCTGGCAATCGCGGCCACGGCCGCGGTGATATGTGCGATGCTGATTGTGGCGCTGCGTCCCCTGCTGCAGCGCTATGCGCTCGCAAGGCCGAATGCGCGATCGTCGCATGTGACGCCGACGCCCCAGGGCGGGGGGTTGGCCGTCATTGCCGCGACCGCCATCGGTGCAGCATTGACAGTTTTGTCTGGCTCGACCGCTTCAGGAACGGCCATTCTGATCGTGCTTGCTGCAGCTTTCTGCCTCGCTGCCGTAGGCATGGTCGACGATCTTCGCCCGATCCCGGTGATTCCCCGCCTGACGCTTCAACTGGCCGTGGTCGTGGTGCTGTTCACGGCCCTTCCGCCACAAATCCGGTTCTTCGAGATCATCCCCGTTGCGATCGAGCGGGCATTCATCGTGCTGGGGATGCTCTGGTTCATCAATCTCGTCAATTTCATGGACGGTCTTGACTGGATGACGGTTGCCGAGATGGTTCCGATGACTGTCGCGCTCGGTGCGATCGCGCTCCTGGGTGAGTCTCCCCCGGACATCCTGCCGATCGCGCTGGCGCTCGCAGGCGCCCTGTTGGGATTCGCGCCGTTCAACCGGCCCGTGGCCAAACTGTTCCTCGGCGACGTTGGCAGCCTGCCGATCGGCCTGCTCACCGGCTGGTGCCTGCTTGAACTGGCATCCCGTCAACACCTCGCCGCGGCCATTTTGCTTCCCCTCTATTATCTGTCCGATGCGACCATCACCTTGTTTTGGCGGCTGGCTAAAGGCGAACGATTCTGGGACGCTCATCGGTCGCACTTCTATCAGCGCGCGACGGATAACGGGTTCAGCGTCACGCAGGTCGTCACCCGCGTGTTCCTGCTCAACCTCGCCTTGGCTGGCCTGGCGATGACGACGATCGCCGCCTCCTCAAGAAGCATCGATCTTACGATGCTGGCGCTTGGAGCTTTCGGTGTTGCGGCCGTCTTGTTTCAGTTTTCGCAGGCGCGCCTGGCACAGACAGGCCAGCGCTAGCGGTCAAGCCGCGGTCGATCCGAATTCGGGCACCGCGTCCTTGAGCACCGCCCAGATGGTGGCACGATCATCTTTCGCGATCGCTTCTTCCAGTATTGCGAGCCATTTGCGAAGCACCTGCATCGGCGGCTCGTTGGGCTTGGCGGCCATGATACCGGCCACACCGATCTCGATGGTCGGCTCCTCGCTGGCGAACAGGATCTCGTTCAGCCGTTCTCCCGGCCGCATGCCGCTAAAGACGATTTCGATGTCGTAACCGGGCTGCAGGCCGGACAGCCTTATCATGCGCTCGGCGAGATCGACGATCTTCACCGGTTGTCCCATGTTGAGCACATAGACCGAAACATCGGGACGTGCCGGCGTCATCGCATGCGTCGCGGCCGTGAGCACGAGATCACAGGCCTCGCGGATGGTCATGAAATACCTGACCATGTCGGGATGGGTGACCGTGACCGGACCGCCCGCCTCGATCTGCGCCTTGAACTTCGGCACGACAGATCCGTTCGACGCCAGCACGTTGCCGAACCGCACGGAAATCAGCCGCATCCGCGGCTTGCCGTCCGACTGCGTCGCCAGGTCATGGTCCAGCGCCTGGCAGTACATTTCGGCAAAGCGCTTGGTCAGGCCCAGCATCGAGACCGGCTCGATCGCCTTGTCGGTCGAAATCATCACCATCGCCTTGGCGCCGGCGGCCAGCGCTGCGTCGGCAACATTGACCGAGCCGAAGATGTTGGTCTTGACCCCCTCGCTCCAGTCGCGCTCGAGGATCGGCACATGCTTGAGCGCGGCGGCATGGAACACGATATCCGGCTTGAACTCGCGCATCAGGCGCATGATCCGCTCACGATCGCGGATATCGGCGATCCGGCCGTCGATCTGCGCAGCGGTCCCGCTCTCGACCAGCGCTTCGGTGATCGCATAGAGCGCCGGTTCCGAATGCTCGATCACCAGCAGCCGCGACGCGCCGAACGTCGTGACGCGCTCGCAAATTTCCGAACCGATCGACCCGCCGCCGCCGGTCACGATGACGGACTTGCCCTTCACCAGGGTTTCGAGACGCGCGTAGTCGATGGTCTCGCTCGGACGCAGCAGCAGGTCCTCGACGGCAACCGTGGTCAGTCGCGGCGTTTCTCCGCTTTCCAGCGACGGCAGCCGGCTGACGATCATGCCGAGCCGGCGGGCGCGCATCAGGACCGCCTCGGGCCTCGCTTCCGGCTCGAACGCCGATGGCGCCATCACGAGGCGCGCGATCGGTTTGCCGCGCGCCTCGAAATCGCGAATCACATCCTCGATGTCGTCGATTCCACCCAGCACGGGAATGTTGCGGATCAGCTGCCCGCGATCAGCCGGCGACGGCGACAACACGCCGACCGGCCAGATGCGTTTGACGGCGCCACTCTCGATAGCGCGCAGCAGAATCTCGGCGTCCGCAGCGCGGCCGACCAGAAGTGCCGGCGAAGCGTTCTCGGCCTTCGCATGAAGTCGCGCGCGCGTGTAACGAAAATACCGATAGGCGAACCGCAATCCGCTCAGGAAGAACACCTCGAGAAACCAGTAGAGGATGATGGTGATCTTGCCGATAAAGAACGCACCCGGCACGTTCGGCGCGACCGGCGTGCCAAGGACGTTCGGCGCAACGAACACGTAGTCGAGCACCACGAGCGCGAGCGTCAGAATCGTCGCCGCGCGCAGGATGTTCAACGCATCCGGCAGCGAAATGAACCGCCATTTCGTCGTGGTAAGATGGGAGAAGTAGCAAACGACAACGCTGAATACGACGAAAAAAGGCAGTATGCGCAGCAGCAACGGCAGGCGATCGTAGAACATGTCGCCTTCGAACCGGAGATAGAAGCTGGCAAACAACGCTGCGCCGGTTGCAAGCGCATCATGCGTTGCGATCAGCAGGTTCCGCAGCGTTAATTGGGAAAGACGCATCATGCTCTTGATCAACTAAACCTGTCCCGCAACGTCAAACCCCGCTGATAGCTCATCTCGATCACCCAAACCAGCGTTTACGACCGGTGTTGCTGATCCGGGATTCGCTCAGCCTGTGGACGCCGGCATCGCGCTTCCGCCCCTGGTATCCTTGGCCCTCAGTATCATGCCGCCGGCCACTCCGACACCCAGCACGTACATCCAGCCCTCGTGGAAATCGAACAGATGCGAGTTGAACAATGAGCTGAAGAAGTTCTGCAGGACGACCATGAGGCCGATCCAGGCCACCAGGCCTTCGCCACGAAACAACAGCAGATGCACCAGCCACATCGCATACAAGAGGACGACCCCGACGGAACCCCATTGGACCGCGACGTTAAGCGTCTGGTTATGCGGATTTCCGATTACCTCGCCCTGGGCAAGTCCCGCGGGACCGGTGGCGGCGGCCTCGAACAGCCTCCGCGTCGATCCGGTCCCGTGTCCAATGACCGGCGCCTCGGCAAAAAACCGCAGCGACTTCTCCCAGAATACCAGCCGCAAGCCGAGCGACGTCGGCTGGTTGAGTTCCTTGTACAACCGGTAATCTCGCGCGAACCTGTCCGTCGTCGCCTGCAACTGGGGCGACGCGATCCACGCGAGCCCGCCCAGCACGATCGTGGTCAGGAACAGGATGACGTTGGTCCGCCATTTCAGGTGCATCAGCGCGAATACCGCGAGCATGACCGGCATGGTGACGAGCGCGGTGCGCGACACGATGACGAACGCCATGTTGGCGAGCAGGCTTGCCGCAATCGAGATCAGCAGCAATGCCTGCCAGAACTTCTTGTCCCGCAACAGTGTGATGACGGGATAAGCGAGTACGACCGCGCACAGTGCGAATTCCTGGCTCTGGTCGATGTAGTTCTTGACGAAAATACCGCGGTCGGCCCCCTCCGGTTTGAGCGTCAGGCCGGGATATATCAGGACCAGCCAGGACATCACCATCAGCAGCGCGCACGAGACCAAAAAGGCGACCAATACCCACATCCCGCGCGCCGAGCGTTCGAAATGATAGAACAGCAGCGGCAGTACAAGGAGCTTCGTTGCGGGACTGAGGGCGTACCTCCGCACGTCCCATGGCGCGTCGGACCAAAGCGTCCCGACCAGCGCCAGCAGAAACAGCGCGATCGGCAACGCGCAGATCGGCCGCTTCAGCGATTGCAGAAAAAGCCTCAAATCGAGCGTCGGCGCGACCGCCAGCAGCCAGATCACAGCAAAGATGCCAACCAGCGAGGTTGACCAAGGCAGCGAGAACGCGATCAGCACCGCGAAAATATCGGCAGCTTTCGCCCACCTGGCGGGATCGCGCCAGACCGGCAGCGCCTCGGCTCCCGGCGAAGTGGCCGTCCTGGCGTTCACGCTGCGCCCCCGCGGGCGCGGTCGACCAGCGAGGTCGTAGAGTGTCCGGGCAGGATATCGATCAGCAGCACCTCGCCGCCGCAGGCCTCGACGACCTCGTAGCCGACGACCTGCTCGCGGGTATAGTCGCCGCCCTTGACCAGCACGCTCGGCTTCACGCGCGTGATCAGGTCGATCGGCGTGTCCTCTTCGAAGATCGCGACCAGATCCACCGCCTCCAGCGCCGCCAGCACTTCGGCGCGCGCGCGTTCGTCCTGCACCGGGCGCCCCTCGCCCTTCAACCGCTTGACCGAGGCGTCGCTGTTCAATCCGACGATCAGGCGGTCGCAGGCGCCGCGCGCCGCGGTCAGCACTTTCACATGGCCGGGATGCAGGATGTCGAAACAGCCATTGGTGAAACCGACGCGCAGGCCCTGGCTGCGCCATTCCGCCAGATGAACATCGAGGTCGCCGCCGGCGGCCACGATTTTTTCCTCGGCCGCCAGCGACGCATGCGGCAGGATTTTTCGCCGCAGTTCGGCCGGCGTGACGGTGGCGGTGCCCTTCTTGCCGACCGCAACGGCGGCCGCGGCATTCGCCATCCGCAGCGCGGTCTCCCAATCGGCGTTGGCGGCGAGCGTCAGCGCCAATACGGCCGCGACCGTGTCGCCGGCGCCGGAGACGTCGCGCACCTTCACCGGAAGCGCCGGCACATGAATCGCGTCTCCGCCGCGAACGACCAGCGTCATGCCGTGTTCGCTTTGCGTCACCAGCATGGCTTCGCAATCGGCCAGGTACATCGCATCCTGGGCCGCATCGGCGATGCCCTGTTCGGTGTCGGCGCGGCTGCGGGTCGCTTCGGCGAACTCCTTGCGGTTGGGCGTCAGCAGCGTCGCCCCCCGATAGATCGCCAGATTGGCGCTCTTGGGATCGACGATCACGCGCTTGCCGTGCTTCTTTGCGGCGTCGATGACATTGCGGATCACGCGCGCGGTCAGCACGCCCTTGGCGTAATCGGACAGCAGCACGATATCGGCGCGGGCGAGTTGCGGCAGGATGGCGTCGATCAGCTTTTGCTCGATGTCGGGCGCCGCCGGCTGCGCCAGTTCCCAGTCCGCGCGCAGCATATGGCTGGAAAAATGCTCGGAGACGAAACGCACTTTTCGCGTTGTCGGCCGGTTGGGATCGGACACCAGCACGGCCTCGATTCGGGTTTCACGCGAAAGCTCAGCCCGCAGTTTCGCGCCCGCTTCGTCTTCACCGATCAATCCTGCGAAGATGCAGCGCGCGCCGAGCGAGGCGATATTGCGCGCCACATTGCCGGCGCCGCCGACATTGGTCTCGCTGCGCTGGACGGCGATGACAGGCGCGGGCGCCTCCGGCGAAATCCGCGAGACTTCGCCATAGATGAACTCGTCCAGCATGAGATCGCCGACGCACAGCACGGTACGGCTGGCAATGGCATGCGACAGGGCGTCAAAGTCAAACATATGGTCTTACCTGTGGCCCGTCAGCGGAAGCGATCGGCGCGGTCGAGGAAACCCTTCACGTAGGCGTCGACCGCGTCTTCCAGCGCCGTGAAGCCGCCGTTATAGCCGGCGTGCTGCAGCCGATCGACTTCGCTCTGGGTGAAATATTGATAGCTGCCGCGGATCTGTTCGGGCATGTCGACATACTGGATGTTGGGCTTGGCGCCGAGCGCGGCATAGGCGGCGAGCATCAGGTCGCGAAAGCTGCGGGCGGTGCCGGTTCCGACGTTGAACAGACCGCTGACACCGGGCGTCGCCAGCAGCCAAATCATCACGCGAACGACGTCGTCGACATAGATGAAATCGCGGCGCTGATCGCCGTCCGCAATCCCTTCGCGGTGCGACTTGAACAATTGCACGGGGCGACCGGCCTTGACGTCGTCGAAGCGCCGCGCCAGCACGCTCATCATCGTGCCTTTATGATATTCATTGGGCCCGAACACGTTGAAGAATTTTAGCCCGGCCCATTGCGGCGGCAACCGCTCACCGCGCGCGGCGCGTTCGGCCACCGCCATGTCGAACAGATGCTTGCTCCAGCCGTAGAGGTTCATCGGCCGAAGTTTTTTCAGGTTTTCCACGGACTGGTCATCGCGAAAGCCTCGCTCACCATCGCCATAGGTGGCCGCAGAGGACGCATAGATCAGCGGCGTCGCGTTCGCGGTGCACCAGTCGAGCAGCCGCATCGACAGCCGGAAATTGGTTTCGATGACGAGATCGCCGTCGGTCGCGGTCGTCTCGGAAATGGCCCCGAGATGGATCACGGCGTCGAGCCGCCGGCCCTTCAGCCAGTCCATCAGTTCCGCCGGCGGGACAAAGTCGGCGAGCTGGCGCTTGGCGAGATTATGCCATTTGCCGTCATGGCCGAGGATGTCGCACACGGCCACGTCGGTGCGGCCCGCGTCGTTCAACGCGGCCACGACGTTCGATCCGATAAAACCGGCGCCACCGGTCACCAGCAACATGTCGTCCCCTGCCTGATTGTGCGGCGCCAGCTTTGCCCCAGACGCGCGCGGCAGGCAACTTGGCTTGTGAGGCGTGGTGAAGACCCGGGCTGCGGCTTTACCTGCCGGTTAGGAGCGGTTACCTCCGGAGCCGGGAAAAAGGCCGGGACGCAAAGCGCATAAAATATGAATAAAGATTCATTAGATGGGATCGCGATGGAGGATGCGGCCGACACCAGGCCGATCCTGATCATCCCGTATATGTGGATCGGCGACTTCGTCCGAGGCCATACGGTGGTGCGCGTCCTCAAGCAGCGCTGGCCGAACCGGCCGGTCGATTTGCTGGTGACCTCCCTTTGCGCCCCCCTGGTCGATTACATGCCAGGGGTCCGCGCCGGGATTGTCTGGGACCTGCCGCGCAGCCGGCTGGCGGTGGCCAGGCAGCAGGGTCTGGCCAGGGAGCTGCGGTCGCGGGGCTATGCGACGGCCCTGGTCCTGCCCCGGACCTGGAAGGCGGCGATTGCGCCGACGCTGGCCGGTATCCCGGAACGGTTAGGCTTCTTCGGCGAAGCCCGGTTCGGGCTGATCAACCGGATGCGCTGGGGCGAGAAGGCCCTGCCCCGCTTTATCGACAAGAATGCCGCGCTGGCGCTGCCTGACGGTGCGGCATTGCCGCCGGAATGGCCGGTGCCGCAATTGGCCGTGCCGCCGGAGGATGCCGGCCATTGGCGGCAGGCCAATGGGCTGGGTACGGGGCCTGCGGTGGCGCTGGGGCCGGGTTCCGTCGGTGCGTCCAAGCGCTGGACCTATTTCCCGGAAGCGGCCCGGCTGCTGGCAGAACGCGGCTTTGAGGTCTGGGTGGTCGGCGGTCCCGGCGAAAAGGCGCTGGCGCAGGAGATCGTGGCCGCCGGGGGACCTCGAATCCGCGACCTCACCGGGTCGGATCTGCGCAACGGAATCCTGGCGATGGCGGCGGCCAGCGTCGCCATCTCAAATGATTCCGGCCTGATGCACATTGCGGCCGCGATCGGCACACCGACCATGGGCATTTTCGGGCCGACCAGCCCCTATCTCTGGGCGCCGCTGAACGGCCTGGCGGCAACCGTCCTGCAAACCAGATCGCAGCTTGCCTGCCAGCCCTGCCAGCGCACGGTCTGCACAATGAACGACCATAGATGCATGCGGGACATCCCGGCATCCGACGTGGTCGAGATCGTGCAGCGCGTGCTCGGCGAAGCCCGCGCGCGTGCACATCAACCCTCGTGAGCTTGCGCGTGAGCCGCGCGATCAGTACCAAGGCTTTCCAAGGTAGAGCTCGCGCGTTGCAACCCTGACGGTGTATCTTGAACCAGAATTCGAAAGACCTGATCGCCGCCCATCTGAAAGAGTCGCTCGTCGCGCTCGAACGCGCCAACAGCGACGCGGCACTGCTGGCCGTCGCGCACGCCATTGCAGCCACGATCATTGCGGCGCTGCGTGCCGGCAACAAGCTTCTGATCATCGGCAATGGCGGCAGCGCCGGCGACGCCCAGCACATCGCCGCCGAAATCGTCGGCCGCTACAAGAAGGACCGGCCCGGCTACGCCGCGATTGCGCTCACGACAGACACGTCGGCGCTGACGGCAATCGGCAATGACTACGGCTATGAGCAGATTTTCGCGCGACAAGTCGAAGGCCTCGGTGTGCGCGGCGACGTGCTGCTCGCGCTCACCACGTCGGGGCGCTCGCCGAACATTCTGGCGGCGTTGCGCAAGGCGCGCGAGCGCGGTCTTGTCGCGGTCGGCTTCACCGGAGGCAAGGGCGCGGCCATGGGCGCGGATTGTGATCATCTGCTGGTGGCTCCGACCGACGACACACCGGTGGTGCAGCAGATCCACCTCGCGATCGGCCACGGCATCTGCGACGAGATCGAGCAAGCCATGATGCGCGAGGCCACTCCGAAATGAGCGGCGCCGACCTCGCCCGCTCGATTCAGAAGCCCGCCGCCTTCCTCGACCGCGACGGGGTCGTCAACCATGACGTCGGCTATGTCGGCACGCGGGAACGGATTCGCTGGATGCCGAATGTGGCGAAGGCGATCCGGCGGCTGAACGACGCCGGTTACTTCGTGTTCTTCTTCACCAACCAGGCCGGTGTCGCGCGCGGTTACTTCACCGAAGCCGAACTCAACACGCTGCATGACTGGATGCGTGCCGAGCTCGCGGCACAAGGCGCCGTCATCGATGACATCAGGTACTGCCCGCACCATCCGGAAGGCACCGTCGCCGGCTATCTCGAAAATCATCATTGGCGCAAGCCAAGCCCCGGCATGATCCATGATCTGATGCAGCACTGGCCGGTGCGTCACGCCGGCAGTTTTGTTATCGGCGACCGCGCGACCGACATCGCGGCCGGGAGAGCCTGTGGCCTGCCGGGCTTCCTGTTCGCCGGCGGCGACCTTGATGCGTTTGTGGCGGCGATTCTATCCGCGCAAACGCCGTCATCCCCGGGATGACGGCTGCGTAGGCCGCGATCTCCTCGTCATTGCGAGCGAAGCGAAGCATTCCATCTCACGACGTGCGAGACGATAGATGGATTGCTTCGTCGCTGCGCTCCCGTGCGCAAACGCTTCGCGTTTGTCGCAGGCAATGACGGTGGAGAGGGACCTAAATCAGCGTCCGATAAACCTCGGCAATCGCATTCGCCTCCGCGTCGAGACTGAATTTCTCCAGCACGCGCGCTCGCGCCCGCCTCCCCATCGCCGCCGCCGAGGCAGGATCGCGCATCAGCGGCTCCAGTGCCGCCACCAGCGCATCGGCATCGCCTGGTGGCATCAGAACGCCGGTGACGCCGTCCTCGACCACGAATTCGGCCGCCCCTGCCCGCGATGCCACCAGTGCGGCGCCGGACGACATCGCCTCGATCAGCGTCAATCCAAAGCCTTCGTTGCGCGAGGTGAAGGCGTAGATCGTCAGCCGCTGATACCAGCGCTGCACTTCCTCGATCTCGATCTCGCCGGTCATGACAATGCGCGATTGCAGACCGGCCGCCTCGATCTGCTTCTTCAGCCCGTTGGCAAAACCCTGCTGCTCGGGCACGATAGCGCCGACGATCACGGCGGTGAAATCGGGATAGCGCGGCAGCAGCCGGCACATCGCTTCGACAAAAACGTCGCTGCCCTTTTGCGCACGGACGCGGCCGAAGCAGCCGATCGCATAACGGCCCGGCAACCCGCTTTGCGCAAACGCCGCCGCGCGATTGGCCGGCGGTGCATAACGATCGGTATCGACGCCATGCATCACGACCGTTGATTCGCGCTTCAGGAAGGAAGCCGAGAGCGCGCTGGTGGCGATGATCGCGTCCATGCGGCGGATCAGCCAGCGCGTCAACGATTTATGATGCCGCTGCGCCGCCGAAGTGAACACAAGCTTCAGCGGCCAGCCGAGCGCGCGCAACAACACGCCGGCAATCATTTCGTCGTTGCGCCGCGCGTGCCAGATCAGCGGCGCGCGGCGGCGCCAGAGTTTTGGCAAATCGCCGAAACCCATCCGCGCAATGCCGTCGGGGGCGTGGGAACCGAGCCATGCCGCGCGAAACATTTGGGCGAGCTTCGGCGCCACCATCCGGTTGGTTGCGGTGACGCCGGAATAGCGCCTGTGCAGATTCGGCACGATCAGCTGCAGATCATCGGCTGAATTGTTCTCGATCGGCACGTCCGGCTCCGTTTACGAGGGTTCCTATACGCAACATTAAGCATAGTGGCCAGTTCGCTCATGACGAAACCCACTCTTCACCGCGCCCCGGCTAGCATCGGCGGCAACAACTGGGAGAGAGGGTAAGCCCATGACCGTGCTTGTCACCGGTGGCGCCGGCTATATCGGAAGTCATATGGTTCACGCGCTGGCGGACGCCGGCGAAAGCGTCGTCGTGATCGACAATCTCTCCACCGGATTCTCCGCCTTCCTGCCCGAGGGCGTGCCGCTGTTCATCGGCGACGCCGGCGACGAAAACCTCGTCGAGGGCGTGCTGTCCCAGCACGGCGTCGAGAGCATTATCCATTTCGCCGGCTCCGTGGTGGTGCCGGATTCGATGCGCGATCCCCTGGCTTACTACCGCAACAACACCATGACGACGCGCAGCCTGCTGAACGCAGCCGTCAAGGGCGGCGTCAACCGCTTCATCTTTTCATCGACCGCCGCCGTCTATGGCAATCCGGACCAGGTGCCGGTGCCCGAGCATGCGCCGACGCGGCCGCTGTCGCCCTACGGTTCTTCCAAGCTGATGACCGAACTGATGCTGCACGACGTCGCCGCGGCGCATGATCTGAAATATGTCGCGCTGCGTTATTTCAATGTCGCCGGCGCCGATCCGAAGGGACGCGTCGGCCTTGCCACCGTCGGTGCGACGCATCTTCTGAAGATCGCGGTCGAAGCCGCCACCGGACAACGCGCCAAGATCGACGTGTTCGGCACCGATTATCCGACGCCGGACGGCAGCTGCATCCGCGATTTCATCCATGTCAGCGACCTCGCGCAGGCGCACCTCGCCGCGCTGTCGTATCTGCGCAGCGGCGGCAGTTCGGTCACGCTGAACTGCGGCTATGGCCGCGGCTATTCGGTGCTGGAGACCATCGAGGCGGTGCGCCGCGTCGCGATGCGCAATTTCGCGGTCCAGTACGCGCCGCGCCGGCCCGGCGACATCATGACCATGGTCGCCGACACCAGCCGCATCCGCGCCACGCTGGACTGGACGCCGCAATATGATGATCTCGAGACCATCGCCACCCACGCGCTGGCCTGGGAAGAGCGGCTGTTCCACGAGCGCGGCGGCCTCGGCCGGCAAGCGGAATCGGCGTAAAATCAAGCTCTTATTTGGCTTGAAAAACGTCCGTTTAGCGGGCAAGCAGTCACCGTAGCAGCCCTGACACGCGGGTACGCCTGCGCCGTCGATGGAACGCGGATGACCGAGCTTCCCAAAGAAACGCCGAGAAAAATCACCGACGACCCCTATGGCGCGGCGATCCTGATTCGCCGTCTGGTGGCCGAACAGGGTCTCGCCTTTTGGCGGCGCTATCTGCTGGCGTTCGCGCTGATGGGGGTTGCGGCGGCGACGACGGCCGGTTCCGCCTATTTGCTCGGCGAAGTCATCAACAAGGCCTATGTCGACAAGGATGTGCGCGGCATCGCGATCCTGTCGCTGGTCACCATCGTCATCTTCACGCTCAAGGGTGCGGCGACCTACGGACACACCGTGATCCTGTCGCAGATCGGCAACGCGATCCTCGCCAACAACCAGCGCCAGCTGTTCGCAAAGCTGATGAGCGAAAGCATCGCCTTCTTTTCCGAGCGGCATTCCTCCGAATTTCTGGCGCGGCTGACCGCCGGCGCCACGTCGGTGACGCAGGTCCTCAATCTCCTGATCAACGCCATCGGTCGCGATCTGCTGTCACTGATCGCGCTCGTCGTGGTCATGCTGATGACGGACCCGTACATGGCGCTGCTGGGTTTCGGCGTGGCCCCGCCGGCGATGCTGGTGCTCCGCAAGCTCGTCAAGCGCATCAAGGGCCTTGCGCATAACCAGTTTTCCGGCACCGCCGACATCATGGAAACCATGCAGGAATCGCTGCAGGGCATCCGCACCGTCAAAGCGTTCACGCTCGAGCAGGCGATGCGCGAGCGCATCGACGCCAGCATCACCGCCGTGGAACGCAACGCCAACAAGATGGCGCGGGTCTCCAGCCGATCGAGCCCCCTGATGGAAACGCTGGGCGGTTTCGCGATCGCCGCGGGGCTGATGTATGGCGGCTATCGCGTGGTCGCGATGGGCGCCTCGCCCGGCCAGTTTTTTTCGTTCCTGACCGCGTTCCTCCTGGCCTATGAGCCGGCCAAGCGCCTGGCGCGGCTCAATATCGAGTTGAACAGCAATCTGATCGGCGCGCGCAAGCTGCTGGAAATCGTCGACAGCCCACCCACCGAGCCCGCCGACGACGACAAGCCGGCCCTGAAACTCTCGGACGCGCGGGTCGAGTTTCGCGACGTGACCTTCGCCTACCGGCCAAGCGAGCCGGTGTTGCATCGCATGAGCTTCATCGCCGAACCCGGCAAGACCACCGCCCTGGTCGGCCCGTCCGGCGGCGGCAAATCCACCGTGCTGGCGCTGCTGCTGCGGCTCTACGAGGTGAACGACGGCGCCATCCTGATCGACGGCCAGGCGATCTCGGGCGTGTCGCGCCATTCGCTGCGCCAGCAGACCGGCTATGTCGGCCAGGACGTCTATCTGTTCCGCGACACCATCGGCGCCAACATCGCCTTCGGCAAGGTTGGCGCCACCAGGGACGAAATCGAGGCCGCCGCCAAGGCCGCCTGTGCCCACGATTTCATCATGGGTTTTCCGCTCGGCTATGACACCCCGGTCGGCGAGCACGGCACGCAACTGTCCGGTGGCCAGCGCCAGCGCATCGCGGTGGCCCGGGCGCTGGTCAAGAATGCACCGATCATCCTGCTGGACGAGGCCACCGCCGCGCTGGATTCGGAATCCGAGAAAGCCGTACAGGAAGCCATCGAGCATCTGTGCCGGAACCGGACCACGATCGTGATCGCCCACCGCCTGCACACCATCATGCATGCCGACGCCATTCTGGTGGTCGAAGGCGGCGAGATCGTCGAGCGCGGCCAGCATGACGACCTGTTGCGGCGCGGCGGGCGCTACGCCTCGTTCTTCCGCCTGCAACAGCGCAGCCATCCCAGTCTGGCGCCGATCAGCGCAACCGCGTAAAGCTATCGCTGCCGTTCCACCCCAAAACCCGTCCAGAGACCCATTTCATGAACGCCGCATCCTACGTCATTCCCGCTCCCCCGCAGCCCTCGCTTCCCGTCGTCGGTGAATCGAAATCCTATCCCGTGCGCCGCATCTGGTGCGTCGGACGCAACTATCTCGAGCACATCCGCGAAATGGGCAATGACGAGCGCGCGCCGCCGTTCTTCTTCGCCAAGCACGCCGACATGCTGGTGGCCGATGGCGCCACCATCCCCTACCCGCCGCTGACCAAGGACCTGCATCACGAGGTCGAACTGGTCGTCGCGATGAAGGGCGGCGGCCTCAATATTCCCACTGAGAAGGCGCTCGACCATGTCTACGGCTATGCCGTCGGCATCGACCTGACCCGCCGCGACCTGCAGATCGCCTCGCGCAAGAAGGAGCGCCCGTGGGAAGTCGGCAAGTCGTTCGACTATTCCGCACCTTGCTCGGCGCTGCAGCCGGCCTCGAAGATCGGCCATCCCGCCAAGGGCAAGATCTGGCTTACCGTCAACGGCGCCGAAACCCAGAAGGGCGACCTCACCGAGCTGATCTGGAACGTGCCTGAGATCATCTGGCAGCTCTCGCAGCAGGTCGCGCTCGCCGCCGGCGACATCATCATGACAGGTACGCCGGCCGGCGTCTCCCAGCTCAAGCCGGGCGACAAGATCGAATGCGGCGTCGACGGCGTCGGCACGCTCGAGGTTGCGATCGGCAATCCGGAGTAGGCAGTCGCGAAACGCATACTGCAAAAAGCAGAGCCCCGGATCTGATCCGGGGCTTTTTCCGGGGATGTCTTATGAAGCCGCGAAGCGTCGGATACGGAAGCACTCTCGCGACTAGACCGTCGTGAGGCCGAACATATCCCAGGCGCTCCAACCGGTGCCATCGAAGGCCCGGACGAACATGGTTTCCGAGCCACCGGCCGTCCCGCCCCTTATCCAGACATTTGCAAGGTCGGAGGCAGCGACGGTAATTTCGGTTCCCGCAGCGTGATGATAATTGTTGGGTGTCCAGAAATAGGCGCTGTTGGCACCGCTGCCGCCATCCCAGAACTGATACTGGGTTGCGGCATTGCCGTCGGCATCGGAATAATTGACCCAGCCCGAAACCTGCGCCCACGTATTCGCGTTCACACTGTGATCGTTGATCGTCGCCACCGGCGCCGTGTTCGGGGTTGTGGTGAATACGAAGCTGTCCCAGGCGCTCCAACGGATGCCATCGAAGGCCCGGACGAACATGGTTTCCGAGCCAGCGGCCGTCCCGCCCCTTATCCAAACGTTTGCAAGATCGGAGGCCGCGACGGTAATTTCGGTTTCCGCAGCGTGATGATAATTGTTGGGCGTCCAGAAATAGGCACTGTTGGCACCGCTGCCGCCATCCCAGAACTGATACTGGGTTGCGGCATTGCCATCGGCATCGGAATAATTGACCCAGCTCGATGCCTGCACCCACACATTCGCGGTCACACTGTGATCGTTGATCGTCGCCACCGGCGCCTGATTTGGAAAATTCGAGCTTGCAAACGTGCCGTCTGCAAAACCGAAATATTCGATCCCACTCGCGGTCTCCGTGCCATCCGGCGCGCCACTGCGCTGATCCGCCAACGTAAAAACCTGCGTCGTAGCGTTGTAGCTGATCAGATAATCGCTTGAGTTGCCCGAAAATATCGCCGTGTCAGTCCCGGCCCCGCCGATCAGCGTGTCGTTTCCACCGCCGCCAATCAGCGTATCGTTTCCACCGCCACCCGTCAGGCTGTTTGCGATCAAACTGCCGGTGAGGGAATCGTTGCCGGCGCCGCCGATGGCGTTGTCGATATAGGACCGCGCGTCATTGTTGTACAAATAGGCGTTGAAGATGTTGCCCTGCGCGTAGTGCCCGTTTCCGAGATAGGCAATTTGCGTCGATGAGGTGATCGAGGACGCGCCGGGATTGAGATTGATCGTCACCCCGGTCCCGTAGTTCGACAGGTCGTAAGTATCGATGCCGTTGCCGTCCCAGACCGTCTCGAACACGCGATTGGCCGAGCCGCCGACGCCATTGCCGGGCGCCAGCTGCGCGACACCATTGATGTACTGCTGTCCGGTCGTCGCGTTCCAGGAGTAGACGGTGTTTCCGCTATTGGTCGAATAGTTGGCGCCATACATCGTCTGCAGGGCGAGAATATCGTTCGCCATGTAGGTTTGCGCGTAGCCGTAGGATTCGGCGGTGTAGCCCGTCAGCGGCGCGCCGACGTAGCTGCGGTAGCTCATGACCGTGAACTCGGAAGAGTCGTGCGCGGCCGGCACCGCGACATTGGCGACGCCGCCGGTCTCCTGGCTGTGCTTGAGGCCGAGCGCGTGCCCCAGCTCGTGCAGTGCCGTCGCGAAGTAATAGTTGCCCAGCCTGGCCTGCGCATAGGGGTAAGCGGTGCCGAACCAGATGTCGCCGCCGGCCGGCACGTTGGCCGGATAATAGGCGTAGGAGGTCGGATTGGCTTCCGGGGATTGCGCCACCATGATGTCGGCGCTGCCGTTTCCGGCATACTGGACCGTGATGTTGGTATAGCTCGAGATCAGTCCAAACGCGTAGACAATGGCTTGCTGCATCGCCGAGGGAGCGATGCCGAACCCCGACGCCGTCGGCTCACCGTAGCCGTAATAGTTGGCCGGGTAGTCGCTGGGCGAATCCGGAAAGCTGTAGCTGATCGTGCCGGTCCATCTGGTGCCGCTGAGCAGACCATCGATCTCGGCATTGTTCGTTTGGGAGGTATATGTCGCAGTGGCCAACGCAGCTCTCCAGGCACTTTCGCAAAACCTGATTCGGGACTGCTTCGATTCCTAAACCGCAAGTCGATACGCTTGCCTTAACCTTCGGCGAAAAATTGTTGGAGGGCAGCGATATTACTTAACAGAGGGTGAGTTCCCTAGCGGGAACGTGCGACATCCGGTATCTGAAGAGGTACCCCGTATTCTTGCGGACAACTTGTCGTGACGCCAAGGTTCCATTTCCGAGGGCGGTAGCGCGGCTTCGTCCGGCAGGGATAGACGATCAGCTCCGCCCCATCGCCTGCAGGCCCTTGAAGGTCAGGCGCTTGGGGTCCGTGACGCCGGCCAGATAGAGCCTGCGGATAAAGGCAACGACCGCGTCGCGGTCGCAATCGGTCAATGCAACCACGGCATCGACGGCAATTCGCTGGGCGTCCATGGGCTTCCTCGTGCTGTCAGTTAGCCTCAGGCCAGACAGCGTAGGCGGCACCGGTTAATCCGGTGTTAACCGTTGGAGCAGACTGAACGATTTGCACGGGCCCGCGTATACGCGAAATTACGCAGGGCGCTTTCCGGCTGGCGCCACGGACAGCCCGCGGCGAGGCCGTCACGAATACTGCATCACCCCGTCGTCGATCTTGCCGTAGCGCAGCGTGACGATGTCGAGGGCGTAGTTCTGGTAGAGCCGCCACGGCCGCTTCGAGCCCTGCTTGGGCATCTGCGCGATCGCGCGCTGCACGTAGCCGGAGGAGAAATCCAGCGACGGCAGTTCCGATACCGAAGGATCGAGGTTGTGCGGCACGCATTGCCTGTAGCCCTGCCGGTCCATGTAGTTGATCAGGCGGCAGACATATTCGCAGGTGAGATCGCATTTCAGCGTCCACGAGGCGTTGGTGTAGCCGAACGCGGAAGCCATGTTCGGCACGTCCGAATACATCATGCCCTTGTAGTTCAGCGTGCGCGCGAAATCGACTTTCCTGCCGTCGACGCTGACGTCGAGGCCGCCGAGCACCTGCAGGTTAAGCCCGGTCGCGGTGACGATGATGTCGGCTTCGAGTTCGCTGCCGTCCTTCAGCTTGATGCCGCTTTTGGTGAAGGTGTCGATATGATTGGTGACAACCGAAGCGCGCTTGTCCCTGATCGCCCTGAACAGGTCGCCGTCCGGCACCAGGCACAGCCGCTGCTCCCAGGGATTGTAGCGCGGCGTGAAATGCGTACCGATATCGTAGTCGGGGCCGAGCGCCATTTTGACGCCGCCGAGGATCAGCTGTTTGGCGCGGTCGGGTTTGCGCCGGCAGAGCTGGAAGAAATACATGCCGAACAGCACGTTGCGCCAGCGGATCATGTGATAGGCGAGTTTTGCGGACAGATTGCGCCGCAGCTTGTTGGCAAGCGCGTCTTCCGCGGGCCGCGCCACCACATAGGTCGGCGAGCGCTGCAGCATGGTGACATGAGCAGCAGTCTTGGCCATCTCCGGCACCAGCGTTACCGCTGTCGCGCCGGAGCCGATCACCACGACGCGCTTGCCGGCATAGTCGATGTCTTCGGGCCATTTCTGCGGGTGCACGATGCGGCCGGCGAAATCCGCTGATCCTGCAAACTCCGGCGTGTAGCCTTCCTCGTATTTGTAATAGCCCGAGCACATGAACAGGAAATTGCAGGTGAAGCGCACGGTCTCCGGTCCGCCCTCGCCCGCCTTGCGCTCGGCCTCGACGGTCCAGCGCGCATCCTGCGACGACCACGACGCGCGTTTGACGCTGTGGTTGAAGCGGATCTTCTTGTCGATGCCATTCTCGAGCGCAGTCTGCCGCACATAGTTGAGAATGTTCGGCCCGTCGGCGATCGCCTTCGGCTCGGTCCAGGGCTTGAACGAATAGCCGAGCGTGAACATGTCGCTGTCGGAGCGGACGCCGGGATAGCGAAACAGATCCCAGGTGCCGCCGATGCAGTCGCGGCCCTCGAGGATCGCGTAGCTCTTGCCGGGGCACTTCTCCTGCAGATGATATCCCGCGCCGATGCCCGAGAGGCCCGCCCCGACGATGAGGACGTCGAAATGCTCTGATGTATCCGTCATCGCGCTCTCCCTGCCCAATGTAATGGGCAGGGTGGAGCCAAATTGCAACCGGGATCGCTACGTCGCCGCGGCGGCGACATGGGCAGTATCGAAATATTCGTAGAATTCGACCGCCTTGCCGTCGCGGAAGCGCCAGAAATCGACCTTGGGCGTGTCCGCAACCTTCCCGGTTTTCCTGTTGGTCCAGGCGCACGAGCCGCGCGCGAACACGACATCGCCCTGCGCAACGTATTCGTCGATCGTGTAGCGGATCATCTCCCAATCGGCCAGGAGCTGGCTGAAATAACCCTGCAACACCTCACGGCCGTTATATTGCTTTGCAAACTCCAGCGGCGCCGCGCCGCGGGGAATCGAATCCCAATTGATGCTTGGATCGCAAATGCTCAACAGTTGCTCGACACTGCCGCCTTTGCTCTCGTGCCACTGGCGATAGGCGTCCTTCAAAATCGCGACGTTGGCTGCTTCGTTAGACATGATTTTCCCTCCGCAATGTTTCTTGGCGTTCTGAAAATGAAGTCCGGAAAGTGTGCCGCCCGCTTCCACAGTGGCGAGCTTTTTGTGGTTCTACCTCAGATCGTAGCAGGGGTCGTCCCATGAAAAAAGCCCCGGATCGCTCCGGGGCTTTTTTGTCGCGTATGCGGTTGGATCAATACCGGTAGTGATCCGCCTTGAACGGGCCTTCCGGCTTGACGCCGATGTACTCGGCCTGGTCGGGGCGCAGTTCGGTCAGCTTGACGCCGATCTTGGCGAGATGCAGCCGGGCCACCTTCTCGTCCAGCGACTTCGGCAGCACATAGACTTCCTTCTTGTACTTGCCGTCCTTGTTGTTGGCGAACAGTTCGATCTGCGCCAGCGTCTGGTTGGTGAAGGAGGCCGACATCACGAAGCTCGGATGGCCCATGGCGTTGCCGAGGTTCACCAGGCGGCCTTCCGACAGCAGGATGATGCGGTGGTTGTCGGGGAAGGTGATCTCGTCGACCTGCGGCTTGATGTTGTCCCACTTCAGGTTCTTCAGACCCGCGATCTGGATCTCGTTGTCAAAATGGCCGATGTTGCAGACGATGGCGCGATCCTTCATCGCGCGCATGTGCTCGATGGTGATGATGTCCTTGTTGCCGGTGGCGGTGACGAAGATGTCGGCGCGGGGTGCCGCGTTTTCCATGGTCACGACCTCGTAGCCTTCCATCGCCGCCTGCAGCGCGCAGATCGGATCGATTTCGGAAACCATCACGCGGCAGCCGGCCTGGCGCAGCGAGGCCGCCGAGCCCTTGCCGACGTCGCCGAAGCCGGCGACCATCGCCACCTTGCCCGACATCATGACGTCGGTGCCGCGGCGGATGCCGTCGACCAGCGATTCACGGCAGCCATAGAGGTTGTCGAACTTCGATTTGGTCACGCTGTCGTTGACGTTGATCGCCGGCCACAACAGCGTACCGGCCTTCTGCATGTCATAGAGACGATGCACGCCCGTGGTGGTCTCTTCGGAAACGCCCTTGATGCTCTTAGCAATCTCGGCGAAATAGCCCTTCGGCTTTTCCTTGAGCTGCTTCTTCAGCAGCGCGAAGAAGACTTCCTCTTCTTCCGAACCCGGCTTGTCCAGGAACTTGGTGTCGCCGTTCTCGGCGCGCAGACCGAGATGGACGTACATGGTGGCGTCGCCGCCGTCGTCAAGAATCATGTTCGGGTGACCGCCGCCACCGTGCCAGTCGAACAGCTTGGCGGTGTAATCCCAGTATTCGGTGAGGCTCTCGCCCTTGACGGCAAACACCGGAATGCCGGCGGCTGCGATCGCCGCCGCCGCGTGGTCTTGCGTCGAATAGATGTTGCAGGAGACCCAGCGGATGTCGGCGCCGAGTGCGGCCAGCGTCTCGATCAGCACGCCGGTCTGGATCGTCATGTGCAGGGAGCCCGCGATGCGCGCGCCCTTCAGCGGCTGCTTCGGGCCGTATTCCTCGCGCGTCGCCATCAGGCCGGGCATTTCGGTCTCGGCCAGCGAGAGTTCCTTGCGGCCGAACTCGGCGAGCGAGATGTCCTTGACGATGTAGTCGGTAAAGGCAGGCTTCTTGGCGGCGGCGGTCATGTGTTGATCCCTTGAAAAAGCTTATTCCGAAAAGCGCGAAAGGCTTTCCGGAATAAGCAGGACGATTACGGAGAAAATCAGAACGCACCCTTTAGCGCGGACACCAGATCGGTTTTTTCCCAGGAGAAGCCGCCATCCTTTTCCGGCGCGCGGCCGAAATGGCCATAGGACGCGGTGCGGCGATAGATCGGCCGGTTCAGTTTCAGCGTGCGGCGGATGTTGGTCGGGGTCAGCCGGAACAGTTGCGGCAGCACCTTTTCGAGCTTCTTTTCATCGACCTTGCCGGTGCCGTGGGTTTCCACCAGCAGCGACATCGGATCGGCGACGCCGATCGCATAGGCGACCTGGATGGTGCAGCGATCGGCGAAGCCGGCCGCGACAACGTTCTTGGCGAGGTAGCGCGCCGCATAGGCAGCGGAACGATCGACCTTGGTCGGATCCTTGCCGGAGAAGGCGCCGCCGCCATGCGGCGCGTAGCCGCCATAGGTGTCGACAATGATCTTGCGGCCGGTCAGGCCGCAATCGCCGTCGGGACCGCCGACCACGAAATTGCCGGTCGGATTGACCAGGAAGTCGGAGGACTTTTGCGGCATCCAGCCCTTCGGCAGTGCCGACTCGACTTCATGCGCGATCATGTCCTTGATCAGGCCGGGCGAATACTTCTTGCCGTTCCGGCTCTTCTCGTTGTGCTGGGTCGAAACCACGACCTTGGTGCAGCCGACCGCTTTGCCTTCGACATATTTCACCGTGACCTGGCTCTTGGCGTCGGGCTGCAGGTCGAACAGCTGACCGCTGCGGCGCTTGTCGGACAGCACTTTCAGGATGCGGTGCGCGAAGAAAATCGGCGCGGGCATGAAGCTGCCCTTTTCGTAGATTTCGCTCTCGTTGCAGGCATAGCCGAACATCATGCCCTGGTCGCCGGCGCCTTCTTCTTCGCCGCTCTTCTTTTTCTTGGCATCGACGCCCATCGCAATGTCGGGCGACTGGCCATGCAGCAGCACCTCGATATCGGCGCCGTGATAGGAGAAGCCGTTCTGGTCGTAGCCGATGTCCTTGACCACGCCGCGGGCGATTTCCGAGATCAGTTCGCGATCGACCACCGAGACGCCGTGAATGTCGCGGAACAACTGGCCACGGCCCTCGCCCGCAATCACGATCTTGTTGGTCGTGCAGAGCGTCTCGCAGCCGAGACGGGTATTGACCGCACTATCGTCGGCAATACCGAGCTTGACGTCCTTCTCGAGGAAGGCATCGAGAATGGCGTCGGAGATTTGATCCGAAACTTTGTCCGGATGGCCTTCGGAAACCGACTCGCTGGTGAAAAGATAAGACGCGCGCATCAACAACCCCTTGTTTCCGCCTGATGTCGGCGGGCTCTCTTTGTCATTTATCCCGGAATGTCAGTCGCGACGGCGCGAGATGACGTAGGATTCGTCGTAAAACCAAAGCCCATTATGCTTGCGCAGGACCTCTCTGGTGGCATCGAGGGTTCGGCCGTTTTCGGTCATTTCCGTCAACCGTTCGTCTTCGATCTGGGCCACATACACCGCCGCGTTCCACGCTGCAAAGGCCGTCGAGGTTCCGATCGAGCCGGTGACCTCGTTGGGCAGCGCTTCCATATCATAACGGAAGATGGAACGGTTATCGGCGTAGGCATTAAAATTGAGGTCGCGCCCGGCCGACCCCAGCTCGTATTTCACCGTGCGCAGTAGCTCATGACGGCTCACCGCGAAAGGATTTTCTCCGGGCCACACCGCCTGGATGATTTCCAGCCCCGGATCCTGCCCGTGGGAGTGAATTCCGATCAACCGGCCGCCGGCCCGCAGCGCCCGCGCCAGCGGCGCGATAATCCGCTTGGCGCGGAAATTCACAGAGGATTTGGCCCGGTATGGCTGGGATGCAATGACGAGGTCGAAATTGGCCTCGGTCCGGCCCGCCCGGGGGATGATCGAATCAAGCAGGAACCGGTGGTCCTCCCGGTAAACCACCAGCGCCACCGGCCGTTCATAGATCGGCATGCCCGATGTGGGGCTGACATTGGCCCGCCAGTTCTGCTCAAGAAATGGGCCCAGTGCGGCGATCTGGGTTTCGAACTCGCCCGACGAGGCCCCCTGCAAGGCCACCTCGTGCCAGATCATGCCCGCGGCCGCCGCGGGCGAAGCCGGCGTCAGCCAGGGCGCCTCGGCGTAGTACATGTTGGTGAGCACAAAAACGGTCGCGGGATGCTCGAACAGCCGGTCCGGGACCTTGTCGAGCGTCAGGCGGACGTCCTCCAGGCTGAGCTCCTTGCCGGCGATATAGAACGGCATATGGGGGAAGCGGCCGTGCATCGAGCGCATCACCCGCGCCAGCACCGTGCCGTCGCCGACGCCGGCATCGAACACCCGCAGCGCCGGCGGCCGCGGATGCAGGCTCGACAGCTCGAGCGCCACCCGGTCGGCGATCACCCGCTTTTCGCTGCAGGTATGGACGAACAACAGGTATTTCTGCCGGTTCTCGAAGAAGCGGAAATTGCCCCTGGGGTCGCGCTTCTCGGGCGGCACTTCGATCCCGCGCGGCGGCGGCAGCCCGCCCGGCGTGGAAGCGGCGATATAGGCCTGGATCCGGTCCAGCGTGTCGATGGTGATGCGCTTGCCCTCGCGCAGGCGATGCACCAGCTTGCCGTCATTGACGGCCCGGCGGCCAAACGTCGTCTCCGCCATATCGGCCTGGCGGCAGAATTCCGATATCTGGCTGAGAATCTTGTCGTTTTTCATCGGGTGGCGGTTTGGGACGCAGCGGTGGGCAGCGGTAGGTGACCGGGATGTCCTACCACCATCTGCCCAACGGGGAAAGGTGCGTTTCCCGGCCCGGCCGGCATGAACCGCCATGCCGAATTTCGCCACCAAGACAAGGACGCACCCCCTTGATGGTGAGGACCAATTGACGCGCCGCGCGATCCTGACGCTGACCTTGCTCGCCGCCGCCCTGTGGTCGGCGCCCTCCCTCGCCCAGTCCCGCAAACAACTCGGGCCGCTCTGCACCACCGACACCACGCCGACCGATCAGATGATCGATGCCTGCAACAAGATCATCGCGCTGAAGGTGTTTTCCGGCGAGAAACTCTCGACCATCTATTTCTGGCGCGCGGTCGGCTGGAACAAGAAGGGCGACTACAACCAGGTCATCGCCGACGCCAGCGAGGCGCTCAGGCTCAAGCCTGATATCGCGATCTACAATCTGCGCGGCTCGGCCTATTACGACAAGGGCGAATACGACATCGCGATATCAGACTTCAACGACGCGCTGCGGCTGGGACCGCCGAGCGGCATCCTGTTTCACAACCGCGGCAACGCCTGGCGTGGCAAGGGCGAGTACGCCAAGGCGATCGCCGACTATGACGCATCGATCAACGCCGGGCGGAAGTCTCCGTTCTCCTACCAGAACCGCGGCATCTCGAAACAGGCGCTCGGCGATCTCGACGGCGCGATGGCCGACATCAACGAAGCGATCCGGCTCGATGCGGCGCTGCCGCAGCCGCTGATCCACCGCGCCGTGATCTGGCGCACCAAAGGCGACTTCGAACGCGCCATCGCCGACGGCACCGAGGCGATCCGCCTCGCCAAGGCGAAGGCGCCGGTCAACATCATGACGCCGCCCGGCAGCGTATTGATTTCGGCCTACAGCCAGCGCGGCCTCGCCTATGAAGCGAAGGGCGATTTCACCAGCGCGAGGCAGGACTACGCCGCAACCCTCGAAGGCAAGGCGTCGGACGCCGGCAGCAAATCCAATCAGGCCACCGCGAAGGTTCGGCTCTCGCTGTTGTCGGACGCGCCAGCGCCGAGACATGCGACATCAAACACGACAACCAACACGACACCGACGCCGGCGCCGGCCGGCGCGGCCACCCCTGCCCCGCTTCCCGCCCCGGTCCAGGGCATCACGCGGCGCGTCGCGCTCGTGATCGGCAACGGCGCCTATACGCACGTCACGCCGCTGCCCAACCCGGTCAACGACGCCCGCTCGATCGCCAGGAGCCTGCGCGACATCGGCTTCGTGGTGAACGAAGGCATCGATCTCGATCGCGTGGCGATGCAGGCGACAATCCGCGAATTCCTGCGCGATGCGGCACGGGCGCAGGTGGCCGTGGTTTATTATGCCGGTCACGGCGTGCAGGTCGAGGGCCGCAATTATCTCGTGCCGATCGACGTGGCGCTGCAGGCCGGCGGCCGCATGACGGATACGATGGTGGAAATGGATACGATCATGGCCGGCCTCGACGATCAGGTGCGCACCAACATCCTGATCATGGACGCCTGCCGCAACAATCCCATGACTCCCCCCGTGGCGACGACGCAAGTGGCTTCCGCCGGCGCCAATCGCGGCATTCAGGCCGGACCGGGCCTCGCCGCACCCGCCAGCCTTGGCGCCGGCTCGACGCTTGGCGCGGGAACGCTGATTGCCTACGCGACCGCGCCCGGACAGGTCGCGCTCGACGGCGAAGGCGTCAACAGCCCATTCTCGGCAGCCCTGTCGCGCCACATCGGCACGCCCGGGCTCGAGGTGCAGCAGATGCTGACCCGAGTCCGCGCCGAAGTGGTCGCCGCGACCAAGGCCAAACAGGTGCCGTGGTCGAACTCGTCGCTGCTCGGCGAGGTCTACCTGACGGAGAAATAACGACGCCGCTCTCGCTACCGTCATTGCGAGCGAAGCGAAGCAATCCATCTTTCTGTGTCAAGAAAGAATGGATTGCTTCGTCGCTTCGCTCCCTTGCGCAAACGCTTCGCGTTTGTCGCAGGTGACGATGTGGGAAGGCGACGCTCTATTCCTCCACCCGCTGCGCCACAAAGACGCCGTTCGGCTGGTGAAAGACCACCTCGTCGATAACAGCCTCGCCGCGGAATTCGACGACGAAGCCTTCAAGTTCGACGATGCGAAACCTTCTGCCCTGCTCGGGCGCGAGGCGATAGGCCGGCTGGTAGTCGGGCTTCAGCACCAGCCGGCCTTCGCTATCCAGCGTGACGCGATGCGTAATCGCGCCGCCCTTGAAGTGGCCGACGCATCGGGCGCGGAACGCAGCATCGGTGCAGTCGCCGGCCGCAAGGCGTGCAAAGACGATATCCTTCACGACAGGCTCCAGCGGCGCCGACAGGCTGACAATGTTGCCGTCGCGGTCAGTCAGGAAGGTGACGGCAAGCCGGTCCGGCTGCAGACGGTCGGGAACCTCGGGCAATTCGAACGTCTCGTAATGGCGGTGCGTCAGGGGCGCGAACATCCCGCGCCAAGCCCAATGCAGCGCACCGTCCTCAACCTTCACCGACATCACGCCATAGGCCGGATGCGCGTACTCGCCGGCATACGCCGCCAGTTCGTGCGCCGGGCGCGTATCCTTGTGACGCGCCTTTTCCCGGGCGTCCTTGTCGACCTGCATGTGGGCGATGAATTCGTCGCGTTGCTTGAGGAAGCGCGCACGCCATTCGACCGGCTCGCGGCCACGCAGCCGGTCGAGGATGTACCAGGTCAGCGTTGACGGCACTTCGCTCGGGCTGCGGTTGGTCAGGACCGCAATTCCGATGCCCAAGTCCGGCATCAGCGTCATCAGCGATCCCCAGCCGACCCAGCCGCCGCCGTGAAACACCATCCGGTCGCCGCGATAGTAGTTGGTCTGGAAGCCAAGGCCATAAAGCGCCTGACCGAACTCGGCGAGGTTGGGCACCGAGATGAAGGCACGCGACGCATGCAGTTCACCGATCAGCGCTGCCGGCAGCAGCCGCTCGCCGTCGAACTCACCTTTGTCCAGATGCAGCCGCATCCAGTTCGCAAGGCCCGTGACCGAGGTGTTGATCGCACCGGCCGCAATGGTGCGGATCGGCAGGCGCATCGCCGGCAGCCGTGTATCCTCGTGCATCATGTACGGCCGCGCCGCTTCACCTGCGGCGTCAAGGTCGTCGAGGTTGAAGCTGACGGTCATGCCGAGCCGATCGGTCAGCCGGGTCCGGATGAACGCCCCGAAACTCTGTCCGCTGAGGCGCTCGATCAAGAGACCCGCGACGTTGTAGCAGAGGTTGTTGTATTGCCAGGAGGTCCGGATATCGCGGCTCAGTTCGAGATGCCGCATCAGGCCTAGCATTTCGGCGGGCGCCCGGTCGCCTGCCATATGCACCCAGTCATGCCGCGGCAGCCCCGACTGATGGCTCAGCAGGTCGCGCACCGTGACCCGCTCGGTCGCGACCGGATCGCTCAGGCGAAACTCGGGCATGTAGTCGCGCACCGGCTTGGTCCAGTCGAGCCGCCCCTCATGGTGCAGCAGCGCCATCGCGGTCGCGGTGAATGATTTGGTGATCGAGCAGATTACGAACTGCGTCGCCGGCGTTACGGGCAGATTTGCCTCGACATCGCGCTGACCATAGGCCCGCGTCAGCGCCACGTTGCCGTCCTGCACCACGGCAAGGGCGACACCCGGCACCTTCCAGTCGGCCATCACTTCGGCGGCAAGACGATCGAGATCGGAGGCGAACGAGGAAACCGGCGCGGTTGGCGCCTCGGCGGATGCGTGGGACATGCAGCTTCTCGGCTCGAACAGCAGCTAGCGCACATCCCGGATCAGGCTGCACCACGCGGCAAGGTTGCGTTGCGGATTGTAGCTGGTGGCGAGCCGCTCGCGAAGCCTGCCTGACGGAGAAGTGAAGACGCTTCGTTTGGCGCGGTTCGCCCTCGCGGCCCTCGAAGGAATGTACTTGCACCGGTTAACGGCTGCGCCGAAGCAGCTTCTCCGCCTCTTCGATTTCGGGGAGATCCCGCGCGGTGTCGAAATCGACGAGGAGCGGCCCGAGCAGTTCGGATACGGGCGCCGTTCGACCATTCCTGATGTAGAGGCGCGCCAGACCAAGCGCGCTGCGCAATTCGAAAGTCTTGGTCTGCTGGCGCCGGGCGATTTCAAGGGCCCTGTTGAAGGCAGCTTCGACCATGGAAGCGTTCGGCGGGTCGCAACGGAGCAGCAGCTCTCCCTGGACACGATGCAGTTCGGCATCGAGCCAATGCTGGCCGGATTGTTCGGTCCAGCCAATCAACTCGCGCACAATTTCCAGCCCGGTCTCGAGTTGCCCCGCTTCTGCGTTCGCCAGGGCAACATGCATGCCCCAGAACGGCTCACAAAGGTAGCAATCATTTTCATGCAGCAGGGTCCAGCCGCGGCGCATTTCGCTCAGTCCCTCCTCCCGTTCGCCGGCGCGCCACTTTGCAAGGCCGTTCAGGTAGGTCCCGGCAGCCACATACAACGGCATGGTATGTTCGCGGGCGAGAGCGAGGGCAAGGATGGTCTCTGTCTGCTGCAACATGCCCCGGCACAGTCCGTCGAAGACGGCCTTATGAACGAGCGCATTGGCTTGCGACAGCGCTCGCTGTTCTCCCGGGACACTCACCGCTGCCGCGGCGAGCCGGCGCGCCCGATCGATCTTCCCGATCGGCCAGAGCACTAGGGCAAGAAACCTCATGATGACGAACGGCAGATCCAGCGTCGACGCCCTGAAGGTCTCGGGATTCGGCTCGGCGCTGTAGATCGCCAGCGCCCGCTCAAGATGCACTTTCGCATTCAGGTAATCGCCGCCGAACCAGCAGGTCACCCCGCTCGTCCAGTGCGCGAGGACTGCAGCCACCGGCGATTCCGGTCGCCGGTCGGCGGCGCTCACGATTGCACCCACCAAGTCCCGCATCGGCGCGATCTCGCCGTGAGTGAGGCAGGCATTGAACAGGCCCGAATGGATCGGCGCCAGTTCGACCGGATCATTGATGTCAGCTGCGAACTGCCGGGCGCGCGTCCATGCGGCCACCGTTTCGGGCGCGCTGTGCCCAAGGCTTCCGCGCAGCGCGCGGCTATAGGCAATCTGGAGATCGAGCCGGCTCATGATGCGGCCCGGCGCATCGGGCACCCCATCGGCGATCGCGACGGCCTTGCCGAGATGGGCGACCGCCTCGGAATAGGCCGAGCGTTTCAGCGCCTGCTGGCCGGCCTTGCGCCACCAGCCGAGGGCCACCTCGCCGAGCCCCGCCTCGGTGAAGTGGTAGGCCAGCACTTCCGGCTCGGTTTCGGCGACGACCGGAAAGCTGTCGCGCAAGACATCGCCGATATGCTTGTGGAGCTGCAGCCGCCGGCTCTTGAGCAGGCTCTCGTAAGCCGCTTCCTGCACCAGCGCATGCTTGAAGCTGTAGCGAGCTTCCGGCGGCGTGCCACGCCGCATCAGCAGTTCGGCCTGCTCGAGCTGCGCCAGCGCGGCGCTCAATGTCAGATCATCGCGCCCCGCCACACATCGCAGCAGCGTATACGAGAAGTCGCGGCCAATGGCAGCGCCGATCTGCGCCACCTCCTTGACCGGCGCCAGCCGGTCGAGCCGGGCCATCAGCGAGTCCTGCAGCGTCGCGGGAATGGCGAGCGGTGGGAGCGGACTATCGAGCCGATAGCGCCCGGCATCTTCCACCAGCAGCCCGGACTCCAGCACCATCTTGGTCAATTCCTCGACGAACAGCGGGATACCATCCGTCCTCTCGATGATCTGCGTCATCATTTCGCCTGGCAGCTGCCGACCGACGGTCACCTGCTCGACCAGCGCGCGCGTGTCCCGCCGGTCAAGCCGATCGAGCCGCAACAGGCTGACGTTGGGAAGGCCCACCCAGGGCGGCTCGAACTCGGGCCGAAAGCTCATGAGCACGAGTATCGGCAGTGCCCTGATCCGGTCGACCGTGAGATCGAACAGCTCAAGCGTGGTGGCGTCGGCCCAATGCATGTCCTCGCAGACAACCAGCACAGGCTGCTGCCGTGCCAAACCCTCGAGCTGATCGAGCAGGGCGACGAATGTCTGTCGCCGCTGCTGCACTGGATTCAGGCCGAGCGGCGGATAGCGCTCGCCGGTGGCGATCGAAAGCAGAGCGGCGATGAGCGGCGTCGCCTTGGCCACCTGCTGCGTTCCGAGCGCCAGCATTGCCTCGAGCTTGTCGAGCTTCTGGTCTGGCGTGTCCTGCGACCTGATGCCGGCAGCGCGCTCGAGTTGAGCGATAAAGGGATGAAGCGCACTGTTGGTATGGTAGGGCGAGCACTGATAGCGCACCCGGCGGTGGGTCCCCAACGCAGGGTTCTCCGAGAGCATCGCGACGATGCGCGACTTGCCGATCCCGGCCTCGCCGGAAATCAGGACCACCTGGCCCTGGCCCTGCCACGCCAGCTGCTGGCGCGAGAGCGCGAATTCGATCTCCGCCTTGCGGCCGACAAAGCCAACCGAGCGCACGGTTCGCACCGCCTCGAAGCGGCTCTCCGATGCGGCTCCGCCTTCGACCGCCCAGACCGCGATCGGCTCGTCGATGCCCTTGACCTCGCGGCGGCCGAGGCTGCGAAACGTGAACAGATCGCCAAGCAGTTGGCGCGTCGAAGCCGCAACGACAACCGCCCCCGGCTCCGCCAGGCTCTGGAGTCGCGCAGCGACGTTCGGTGTATCGCCGACCATCGCCTGCTGCTCTGACGCGCCTCCGCTGATGAGGTCGCCTACCACGACAAGTCCGGTCGCGATCGCGATCCGCACCTCAACCCGCTGTATCGCGCGCGTTTCGAGCGGCCCTATTGCGGCGGTGATGTCGAGCCCCGCCCGCACGGCGCGCTCCGCGTCATCCTCGTGTGCAACGGGATAGCCGAAGTAAGCAAGTATTCCATCGCCCACGAACCTGGCGATAATGCCATCGTAAGTGGCAATGACCCTCGCGCAGGCGGCCCGATAGGCGCGGATCACCTCCCACATGTCCTCGGGATCGAGTCGCGCCGAAAGCGCCGTCGAACCGACCAGGTCGCAGAACATGACGGTGAGGTGCCGTCGCTCGGCATCGCGCCGGATCGCCGGCTCGGCGACCAATTCGGCTTGATTGAGTTCGGCAATCGCGCGCAGCATTTTACGACGATGACCGAGCAGGACTCCCAATCTGTCGTAGTCCTGATCCGTCAGTTCGGGAAGGACACCAAGATCAATCCCGTTCTCGGCAAAACGCAGCGCGTATTGCCCAAGCCCCAGCTTCTCGAGCCAGTCCGCAATCGTCTGCATTGGCACCACCCACTGTCTGGTTGGCGGCCAGCCCAATATTGGACCACGGTAACGAAAAAATTATTGCACATTTTTCCCGGATCGCACGTCTTGTTTGCGGCAATTCGGCGGCGGCTGGCCTTCGCTCGTTCTGGAAGGTGCCCAGTCCAAAAATCCGCTACTCAAAAGAGTATTGGCAGGATGCAATCGGCTGGATTGCCGAATATTCCCACGTCAGGATAGCGAGGAACCCATTCGCAGTGTTCAAAAATTCAAACTGATATGGACGTGGCGCCGGATTGAGCGGATCGGTGACCCCAGACATAAGACCCGCCGAGATCTGCGTTGTGTCGACCATCGGCTAACGAACGATCAGGTACCACGTTACTCCGGAAAAAGTTTTGATTGAACCCTGAGCGCCCGACGATGACGTAGCCTGCAGGGCGGGAGCATATCGACGATGTGAAGTGTCTCACACAGTGGTGCATTAGCAGGTGCTAGAAGTCCGATCGGTCCCAACGGCTGCTGTCACGAGCGACATCAGATTTTTCCGGGGACCCGAGGGCGCTCAATAGCGCCCACGCGGAAGCGGCGCAGATTCGCGCCCGGCAATGTGGCGACAACCTGGATTGCGCGAGCCCAGGCCAACGCACTTAACGAAACTGCAGGTCATACGGATTTCGGGAAGATGGGCGCATAACGTCGTCAAACGCGTTGATGCGGCCGTTCGAGATTACCTCACGCCGGACGATTGCTGCGTCGGAGGCGCAGCCACTATCGCGTCGTCCCGGCAGGCACCTTTTGGAAAGGTAGCAACATGAAAATGGCCAACGCAAATCTCGACAGGTCATCCGGCACGAAGACGACCGGGTTCGCTCCTGTTGCTCTCATCAAATCGGCGCATCTCATTGAACGAGTAGGACTCGCCGCGATTGGCGGCTCATGCGGCTTGTACGTCGCCGCAGCATTATTGCGCCGGCAAGACGAACTGCCCTTAAGTGTCGGGATCGTCCTGTTGATGATGCTCTTTGGGGCTTTCAGCTTCTATGTCGGCATCGACCTGCCTCGCCGTTCTGCTCGAAGATCAGCCTCGATCCGGCGGCAACGATGGAGCCCCGATACTGCGATCGAGCTCCTGAGTGCGGTCGGAATATTTCTTGCCGCGATGGCGACGTTTGCGTCTGTCGGCATCATCATCCTCGATGAGACCGTGTCTGACGGATGGCTGGCGTTGATCGGAGGCAATTGGATGACAGGCTCTTCGTGCCAGATTGCTGCCGGCATCATCGCCCGGAGCTACGGCACGACCGAAGATGCCGGCAAGTGATTTTCCGATTGCCGTTGGAATGCGCAGCGACGTTCGTCCGCGATAGCGGAATGTCAGCGCTATGTACCCACCAGGACAAAAAATTGCGGTGTGAGGCCGTCGTGCTGCGCGTTGCGCCGATCCGGAGGGGCGTCGGAGAATTACCCGCTTGTGGAGGGAAACCGGACTTGGCCGGCAGGGGCGCAAGCCGACGCCGATTGACCCATAGCTGCCATTTGCAATTCAAGACCGTTCGGTCTATATGTACGGTTATGGCACGCCAATCCCCAATGCAGTTGCCGCGTGGCCGGCCCCGTGGTTTCGACACGGAAGCCGCCGTCGAGCGCGCCATGGGTGTGTTCTGGTCACGCGGCTATCACGGCACGGCGCTTCCAGACCTGCTTCGAGCGACGAAGCTTTCGCGCGGCAGCCTTTATGCCGCCTTCGGGGATAAGCACGCGCTCTTCCTGCGTGCGCTCGATCGCTATATCGCCGACGCTCTGGCGCGGATGGACGTCGAACTCGGTCCGCGCCACGCGCCGGTTGATGGCCTGCGGACCTTCCTTGCTGGTTACGTCGACCGCACAAGCGGCGCCAGCGGTCGGCGCGGATGCCTGCTGGTGGCCACAGCGATGGAAATGGCTGGCCACGATTCGGATGTCGAAGGTCGCATCGGCGGTTTTTTCAAAGCCATGGAGGCCAGGGTCGCCGGCGCACTCTCGCGCGCAAAGGCAACCGGCGATCTGGCCGCTGGTGTTGAGCCTGCAAGTGCCGCGCGGATACTGGTCTGCTTCGTCGAGGGACTTCGGGTGGTCGGCAAAACGGGACCAACGCGCACCACGTCGCAAGCCACTGCTGACGCCCTTCTCGACCGCTTCATCAAGTAGCTCAATCCATGGACGCACGCCGTATCATCGCGCCTATATCTGGACCGATTGGTCTTAAAATGAGGATGCCATGTCTGCCATTCAGATCGCCTGCGCGGTGCTGGTGCCTCTAATCTGGGGCTATCAGTTCGTAGCCATCAAAGTGGGCGTGGTGCAGTTTCCGCCACTCTTCTTCCTTGGACTGCGCTTCCTCGCCATAGCGCTGCTGCTCATCCCCTTCGTCGCAAGGCCGACACGTCAAGAATTCGGCCCTGTCGCTGTCATCTCGGTCTTCCTTGGTGGACTGAATTTCGGATTATTCTATGTGGGCCTGGGGCTCGGTTCAGGCAGCATGTCTGCCGTCGCCTATCAGCTCGCTACGCCCTTTACGGTCCTGTTGGCCTGGCCGCTGCTTGCGGAGCGGCCGTCGCTGATGACGTCCGCCGGTGTGCTGGTTGCCTTCGGCGGCGTGGTCGTGTTGGCCGCCGGGCCGGCCCTGTCCGCAAATGCCTTACCGATCCTGCTGGTGGTCGGGGCTGCCTTCGCGTTCGCGGTCGCCAACGTCCTGACCAAGCGCCATGGCCCGTTCGATCCCTTGATGTTGACGGGGTGGTCGTCACTTTTCACGGTACCGCAGGTCATGTTGATGTCGCTGTTCCTTGAACATGGACAACTGACGACCCTTGTCACGGCGGACGAACGTGGCTGGATGGCGCTCGCCTACACTATTTTCATCGGAGGAATTGTCGGGTTTGGCCTTTGGTTCTGGCTGATCGCCCGTTGCACCATGGCCCGCGTGGCACCATTCGCGCTGCTGCTTCCGGTCTTCGCCTTGATTTCGAGCGTGTTGTTCCTTGGCGACCGCGTGACCCCGACGCTGGCTATCGGGGCGCTACTCGCCATTTCGGGCGTCGCCATTACGCAAGTGCGTCGCGCGTAGGGGGCTAGCGAGGCGTGACCGCCGTTGCTCCCTCCGGCCCAAGCCACACCCCTTGGTCAAGAAGAGCATCGACGCAGCTCCCGATCATTTCAGAAAGGGACAAAAAGATCGGCGGATTGCGCTTCGCTAGTCCGCCCTACGTTCTAGGCAGCTTTCGTCTTGATCGGCTCGATCTTGGCGAGGTCTTTGCCCATGTGCCGCTTTGCAATCTGGATGTCGTAATCGGTCTGAAGGTTCAACCAGAGCTCTGGCGAGGTGCCGAAGGCCCTCGACAGGCGCAAGGCGGTGTCGGCGGTTATGCCAGTTTCCTCGTTCGACAGCCGTTCAATGCGCGTCCGCGGAACGCCGCAAGCCTTTGCCAACGCTCCGGACGATAGCCCGAGCGGCAGCAAGAACTCTTCCCGAAGAACTTCACCGGGGTGCATGGGAGCAAGTTTCCTGGCCATTAGCGGTTCTCCTTAGTGATAGTCCGTCAATTCAACGTCTCGTGGTCCATCCGGAGTCCAAACAAAGCAAATCCGGAATTGGTCATTGACGCGGATCGAGTGTTGGCCTGCCCGATCACCCCTGAGAGCCTCCAGCCGATTGCCGGGCGGGACGCGCAAATCGGCAAGAATGTGCGCGGCGTGCAGAAAACGGAGCTTGCGGCGGGCAACCTTGATCAAGTCGGCTGGAAATCCCTTGCGGACTACGCCATTAAACACGTCTTCCGTGAGGGAGTTCTTGAATCCCCTGATCATGACCAAATGTATCAATACGCGATACACATGTCAATGACATTGTATCAAGTAGTGATACAGATGAGGATGTGCGGAATCCGAACATCCGGGGTTCGCGCCGCCGCTTGCGCAATAGCAAACTGGATGTGCCGGGTGCGACAAAACAACCCGTCGGGCAAATCAGTTCTGATTTACAGAAATCATGTCAAGCCCCGAAATAAAAAATATTTCGCTTTTCCAGAAGGCCAAATCAGGGGCATATCTTTGCCCATCCCGTCCCACTCAGAGGGCGTCGGCCGTCGTCACGGACGTTGGACGGGTTGCGGTGGACGCTGATGTTGCGGAGACGTAACGCGACAGCGGCGTACGGCGAAGACGCGTGGTCCTGACACCCCGTTGCTGGTGTCAAGTTCCCGAGAAGCCAAAAGCTGATGGGGGATGACGGTGGCAAGGAAGCCCGTTCACCGGGGAGATCGCGTTATAAGCCGTAAAGCCACTGCGCAGGGAATGTCGGATCGCCTCCGCTGCCCTGTATGCTCGTGTGCATTTTGTTTTGTGCAAACCGCACGCGAGACCGCGGGTGCAGCGTGCATCCGGCATTCCCTGCGCCCTTTGATTTCGAAGAGGGTAAGGAATTTCTGGCAAACCTCGGGCCGATCAGGTCGCGAGATCGCAAAAGTGCGTTTGGATAATGGTGCAGCGACAAACACAGCCGTCGTCCCGGGCTTGACCCGGGACCCATACGCCGCGGCAGTTATTGTTGAAGAAGGTATCTGACGCCACGGTTCTCACCGATGGGCCGCGGCGTATGGGTCCCGGCTCAAGGCCGGGACGACAGGTGGAGATGTCCGGGACGACGCGGTGAGATGGAGCTACTTCCCCCACACTTCGTTCGCGACATCGACCGCGAGCTTCAGCTTGGCCCACTGCTCTTCCTCGGACAGGATGTTGCCTTCCTCGGTCGAGGCGAAGCCGCATTGCGGCGACACCGCGAGCTGTTCGAGCGGCGCGAATTTTGCGGCCTCCAACAGCCGGCGCTTGACGTCTTCCTTGTTCTCGAGCTCGCCGAACTTCGAGGTGATGACGCCGACCACGACCACCTTGTTGCCCTTCGGCAGATAACGCAGCGGTTCGAAGCCGCCGGCGCGGTCGGAATCATATTCCAGGAAATAGCCGTCGTAATTGGTGCCGGCCAGCATGGTCTCCGCCACCGGCTCGTAGCCGCCGGAGGAAATCCAGGTCGAGCGGAAATTGCCGCGGCAGACATGGGTGGTGACGATCATGTCGGCCGGCCGCTCGGCCAGCGCGTAGTTGATGACGCGGGCATAGATCTCCTGCAGGCCGTCGGGATTGTCGCCGCGCTCGCGCGCCTTCTGCAACTCGTCCTGGGAGCAGAGATAGGCCCACACGGTGTCGTCGAACTGCAGATAGCGGCAGCCGGCGTCGTAGAACGCCTTCACCGCCTTGCGGTAGGTCTTGCCGAGGTCCTCGAAGAAGGTTTCCAGGTCGGGATAGACGTCCTTGGAGATCGCCTTGCGGCCGCCGCGGAAATGCAGCACCGCGGGCGACGGGATCGTCATCTTCGCGGTGACATGCGCGGTGTCGCAATGCTTCTTCAGGAACCTGAAGTGATCGAGCATCGGATGGTTGTCGGGGAAGTCGAGCTTGCCGATGACGCGGATGGCGTCATGCCGGGTCTGGACGCCGGCGAACTGGATGCCCTGGTCGGGATGATACAATTCGCAGCCGGTCAGGTCCTTGAGGAAATCGAAATGCCACCAGGAGCGGCGGAACTCGCCGTCGGTCGCCAGCTTGAGGCCGAGCGAGGCCTGCTTGTGCACGACCTTTTCGATTTCGATGTCCTCGGCCTTGCGCAGCTCCTCGGCCGTGATCTCGCCCTTCTCCAGTTTGGCGCGCGCCTCCTTGATGCGCTGCGGCCGCAACAGGCTGCCGACCTCGTCGGCACGGAACGGGGCTTTGGTTCGCTGCATGGTCTTGCTCCTGAGGAAACTCAATTAATGTGCGGCGCCGGCGACGCCGAGATAGCGTTCGAGCACCGCGGGATCGGCCTTCAACGCGCTGGAAGCCGCATCATGCACGATCGCGCCGCGTTCCAATATCACAACCCGGTCGGCCAACCCCAGAATCTTTTGGGCATTCTGCTCGACAATAATCGAGCAGATGCCCCCGGCGCGGGTAATGGTGCCGAGCGCCCGCAGCAGTTCCTCGACGATGATGGGCGCCAGCCCCTCGGTCGGCTCGTCCAGCAGCAGCACCTTCGGATTGAGCGTCAGCGCCCGGCCGATTGCCAGCATCTGCTGCTCGCCGCCCGAAAGCTGGTTGCCGAAATTACTGCGGCGTTCCTTCAGCCGCGGAAACATTTCGTAAACCTTGTCGACGGTCCAGGGCCCGGGCTGGGCGACAGCCGTCATGTTCTCTTCCACCGTCAGCGAGCGGAAGATGTTGCGCTCCTGCGGCACCCAGCCGATCCCGGCGCGCGCCCGCTGGTCCGGCCGCATCGGCGTGATATCCAGCCCGCCAAGCGCGACGGTGCCGCCGAAACGGCGCGTGATCCCGACGATCGAGTTGATCAGCGTGGTCTTGCCGGTGCCGTTGCGGCCGAGCAGCGCCAGCACCTGGCCTTCGCCCAGCGTCAGCGACATACCGGGCAGCACCACCGCCTCGCCGTAGCCGGCGCGCAGGCCGTTGATGGCTAGAAGATCAGACATCGGCCGCCTCGCCGAGATAGACCGCCTTGACCTGGGGATCGCGCGCCACCTCCTCCGGCGGGCCTTCGACCAGCATGGCGCCGTTGACCAGCACCGAAATCCGGTCGGCGAACGAAAACACCAAATCCATGTCGTGCTCGATCAAAAGCACCGTAACGTCGCGCGGCAGGGCGGCGACCGCCGCCAGAATATCGTGGCGCTCGCTCTCGGGCACGCCGGCGGCGGGCTCGTCGAGCAGCAGCACCCGCGGCTTGGTCGCGATCGCGACCGCGATCTCGAGCAGGCGCTGCTTGCCGTAGGGCAGCGTCGCGGTGAGTTCATTCATGACGTCGAGCAGGTGAAAGCGCGACAGCGTCTCGGCGACCTCCTGGTTGACGTCGTCGCGCGTCCCCATCCGCCGCCACCAGTCGCCGCCGCGGCCGAGCCGTTCGGACACCGCAAGCCCGATGGTCTCCAGCGGCGTCAGATCGGCATAGAGCTGGTTGATCTGGAAGGTGCGCGACAGGCCGCGCAACACCCGCTTGTGAACAGGCAGATCGGTGATGTCGTTGCCCTCGAGCAGGATGCGCCCGGCATTGGGGGCAAGCACGCCGGTGAGCAGGTTGATGACCGTGGTCTTGCCGGCGCCGTTCGGCCCGATCAGGGCATGGCGGGCGCCCTGCTCGACCCGCAGCGAGAGGTCACGCGTGACCCGCAGGCCCCCGAATGATTTTTCCAATCCCTTGGTTTCCAGCGCGATCGTCATGGCGCGTCACTTTCGGGAACGGCCACGACGGCTTTGCGTCCGGCGATTTTCCGGATCACGAGATTGGGCAGCCACAGCGCCCAGCGATGCATGCGGTCACGGCCGACCAGCACGATCACGACCAGCACGAGACCGATCCAGAACAGCCAGTATTGCGGCGTGATGGTGGAGAAGAATTCCTGCAGCATCTTGAACACGACCGCGCCGATCAGGCCGCCATAAAGATAGCCGGTGCCGCCGAGCACCAGCACCAGCATCAGATCGGCCGATTTTTCGAACGCGAAGACGTCGAGCGAGGCCAGCGCCGTGGTCTGGGTGAACAGCGCGCCGGCAATGCCGGCGTAGAACGCGGCCAGCGTATAGATCGCGATCAGGCGGCGGTTGACCGGCACGCCGATGGCGGACGCCCGCAGCGGGTTGTTCTTGATCGCGCGCAGCGACAGGCCGAATGGCGAGTTCACCACCCGCCGCGCGAGCAGGAACAGCAGGAACAGCACGATCAGCGAATAGAAGAAGCCGGTCTTGCCGAACATGTCGAAGGCGAACAACCCAAGGATCGGCGCCATCTCGATGCCCTGCAGGCCGTCGGTGCCGCCGGTGATGTTGGAGAAACGCTCACCCAGCGCCTCCAGCAGCAACGCGATCCCGAGCGTCACCATCAACCGCGTCAGGTCGACGCCGCGGATCACCAGGAAACTGGTGAGAAAGCCGAGCACCATGGCGACGAGACCCGCCGCGACCAATGCAATCACCGGTTCGGTGATGATGCCGTGGAGCGCCAGCAGCCCGGCACAATAGGCGCCGACGCCGAAGAAGGCGGCATGACCGAGCGACACGATACCGGCATAGCCAAGGATCAGATCGAGCGACAGCGCGAACAGTGCCAGCCGCAGGATATCCGTCATGATCAGATAGCGCGACGGAAACAGGAATGCGCAGGCCAGCACCAGAACCCAGAACGCGATTTCGCCTCCGCGCCAGCGGGAGCGAGCCATGGCATGAGACGAGACTTCGGGAAGCGCGCTCATATCGGCTCACCGCGCCGCGGTGCGGCCGAACAGACCGTTCGGGCGCCAGATCAGGATCACGATCATGATGGTGTAGATGACGAATGGCCCCATCTTCGGCACGTAATATTTACCGGCGACGTCGCCGATGCCGAGCAGCAGCGACGCCAAAAACGGCCCGGTGATGCTGGAGGAGCCGCCGACGGTGACCACGATCAAAAAGTAGATCATGAACTTGAGCGGAAAATACGGATCGAGGCCGAGAATTTCGGCGCTCAGCGCGCCGCCCAGACCGGCAAGGCCGCAACCGAAGGCAAAGGTAAAGGCAAACACCTGCGGCACGTTGATGCCGAGGCCACTGGCGGCACGGGGATCATCGACCGCGGCGCGCAAACGGCTGCCAAACCGGGTTTTCGCCAGGATCAACTGCAGCCCCACCGTGAGCAGGCCGCAGATCACGATGATCATCAGCCGGTAGCGGCCGATGCCGACGCCGAAGAAATCGAACTGGCCCTCGAGCGCCGCCGGCAGCTTGATGAAGATGCGCGACGATCCCATGATGTAATCGACCGACGCCACCGACATGAAGGTGAGGCCGATCGTGAACAGCACCTGGTCGAGATGGCTTCGTGTGTAGAGATGGCGGTAGAGCGTGCGCTCCAGCGCCACGCCGATCACCGCGCTGACGACGAAGGCGAGCGGCAGCGCCGCGAAGAACGGCCAGCCGGAATTGTTGACCAGAACGGCGCAAACATAGCCGCCGGTCATCGCGAACGCGCCATGGGCGAGGTTGACGAAGTTCATCAGCCCGAGCGTCACCGCAAGGCCGCAGGCCAGCACGAACAACAGCATGCCGTAGGCGACGCCGTCGAACAGGATGGTGAAGAGTGTGGTCATGGGATCGGCTTAGCGAACGTTAGAGAGAGACACCAAATTTGCAACGTCGTCATGGCCGGGCATAGCCGTCTGAAGGACGGCGTCGCTTCCGCTCGCCTATGCCCGGCCATCCACGTCTTCCTTGCGGTACGGCGAACAAGGACGTGGATGCCCGGCACAAGGCCGGGCATGACGGAGAGAGCGGACGCGCGCCCCGCGATGTGCAAGTGCACATCGGGGATGACGGCTTCGCCGTCACTTCTTCGTCTTGCCGGAATCCTTGACCGCCTCGAAGGTCGCAAATTCGACGTTGTAGAGTTCCCCGTCGGCCTTCTCGACCTTGCGGATGTAGACGTTCTGCACGATGTCGCGGGTTTCCGGATCGATCGAGATCGGGCCGCGCGGGCTTTCCCACTTCATGCCCTTCATGGCCTCGACCAGCGCATCGCCGTTGGTCTTGCCGCCGGTCTTCTTCAGCGCCTCATAGATCAAATGGATGCCGTCATAGCCCCCCACCGCCATGAAGCCCGGACGCTGGTTATAGGCCTTCTTGTAGGCCGCAACGAAATCCTTGTTGGCGGCGGAGGGATGTGCGGCGGAGTAATGATGCGCCGTCACGGTGCCAAGCGCCGCATCGCCCATGCCGTTGAGCAGGTCGTCATCCATCACGTCGCCGGGTCCGATCACCTTGATGCCGGCCTTGTCGAGGCCGCGCTCGGCATACTGCTTCATGAAATTGCCGCCCTGCCCTGCCGGCACGAACACGAACACGGCGTCGGGCTTCGAATCCTTCATCCGCTGCAGGAACGGCGCGAAATCAGGATTCTGCAGGGGGACCTTGACCTCTTCGACGATCTCGCCGCCGCCGGCGGTGAAATTCTGCTTGAAGAAGTTCAGCGCGTCGTTGCCGGGCGCGTAGTCGGTCGTCAGCATAGCGACCTTCTTGATGCCGTTCTTGGCGGCCCAGTCACCGATGATTGTCGAGGACTGCGCCAGCGTAAAACTGGTGCGCACGATATAGGGCGAACGCTCGGTGATGATCGAGGTGCCCGCGGCCATCACGATTTCCGGGATCTTGGCCTGGGTCGCCAGCGGCGCCGCGGCAAGGGCTGCCGGCGTCACGCCGAAGCCGGCGATGAAACTGACCTTGTCGTTGACGATCAACTCCTGGGCGAGGCGCTTGGTGTTGTCGGGGACCGCGCCGTCATCCTTCAGAATGACCTCGATCTTCCTGCCGGCGACGGTGTCGCCCTTCTGCTGCATGTAGAGCTTGACGGCGTTGTCGATCTGCTTGCCGGTCGAGGCCTGCCCGCCGGTCATCGGCAGGATCAGGCCGATCTTGACGGCGTCCTGCGCCTTCGCGGGTATAATGGCCAGTACACCGGCGACCGCGCCTGCGGCCAGCAGCAATTGACGACGAATAGACATGAATTTTCTCCCCCTGATCGGTCTTGTGCCTTGAGCCGAGTCCCCGGCCCTTGCCTCACCATAGCTCAAATTTTCGGCCGGGTAGCGCCACGACATGGCGGTTCACCGCGGCCTGTTGTCAATCGGACGAAGGGCGCGTTTCCTTGGACGGGCACGTTCACCGGGGGCGTTCCTGCGTCAGGTCGTTGGCAGTATTATAACACCGTCCTCGGCTTCGAAACCCACCGGCCGGCCCGACCGCCTCCGGCCTTCGTTCCATTTGTACATTTGTACAAATAAAATGTTGCTGTCAACAAATAAGCGGCAGGTCGCGCCCTGCCGCAAGGCGGCCTCAAATCCATCATCCTTAAAGGTCTAATGAGTAACCTGCCGCCCATGTCGATCCGTGCCCGCCAATTCCTTGTCCACGTTGCTGTCGCGCTCGCGGCCTGCTCCCTGAGCGGCTGCGGGACCATCAACGAAAAAATCTCGGCCGGGGTCAGCGACGCCATTCCGGCCTGGGCCGGAGGCGTGCCGGCGGACGCGCCACCGCGGCCGGGCACCGCGAAGTACGACGAGTTCATGAGGGAACGCGAACGGAAACGGCTGCTGCCCGCCGCAGAGCGCGGCGAGGAGGCAAAACCTGCCTCATCGTCGCAGGACACAATTCGCTGACGAGACGATAACAGAGCGGCCGTCCGTATCGTAAGGCCGGTCGCTTCGTATGCCGGATCGGCCACCCGTTCCTCGTCGACCGCAAAATACCATCTGCGAACCTTGGCAACAATGATGACGTGATCCCTTCAGTTCGAAGCCCGAACGGCGTAGGGTGACTCGGCATTTCGACGCCCACGGCATCGACGTCCATTTCATTGTGGTATCAGCCCAGATGGGTGCGGGACCGCTCTAACAGTAAATCAACAATGTGAGTTGCATGGCTTTCGCAACGACTACCGCGCGCCCGCGCTTGTTATACGTGGTAAACGAAGACTTCGCGTTTTTGCTCAACCGGCTGCCGATGGCGAGAGCTGCGCGCGCCGCGGGCTATGAAGTGCACGTGGCTACGCGCGTCGATAAAGGCGCAACCGCCATAGAAGCAGAGGGCTTCACGCTTCATAGGATACCATTCCGCCGAGGCGGATTATCTCCATTTGCTGCAGTTCCGACAATCGCTGCGCTTCGACGGCTTGAAAGCAAGATCAGGCCACAGATCGTTCATCACTCCGGTTTGCAATGCTGCGTGTATGGATCGATTGCAGCCTTGGGCAGAAAAATCCCGCTTGTTAACGCAATTACCGGCCTGGGCTACATCTTTACGTCGGTGACTTGGCGAACACGGCTTCTAAAACGAAGCATGGCTATTCTCCTTCCTTGGCTCTTCAATAGGGAACAAAGCGTTGTTCTCGTCCAGAATCCCGACGATCTGTCCGCCCTCGAAAGCCTTGGAATAGAGCAAGGTCGAACTATCCTGATCCCCGGATCCGGTGTCGATACTGATGTGTTGCAGCCGCTGCCGGAGCCGAGTGGCCCAATTACGATCGGCTTCGCCGGGCGCTTGCTAACCGACAAAGGAATTCGGGCGCTAGTAGCCGCCCACGGCATTTTGCGAGAACAAGGTCACGATATAAACCTGATCATTGCCGGTAATCCCGATCCAGCCAACCCCGCCTCCGTCCAAATTGAAGAAGCGTGGGAATGGAGCCAACGGCCGGGAATCACTTGGCTTGGACACATCGAAAATATCGTCTCGCTTTGGCAGCGCTGCCATTTTGCGGTCTTGCCGTCGCATCGAGAAGGCCTGCCCATGAGTCTGCTTGAAGCAGCAGCCTGCGGCAGAGCGATGGTTGCTACCGACGCTCCGGGGTGCCGCGAAATTGTCATCCATGATCATACCGGCGTCCTGGTGCCTATCGAGGATCCATCAGCACTTGCTGCGGCGATCCTTGGCCTGGCGAACTCGTTCCAGCTTCGCGACCGTTACGGACAGGCTGCGAGAAAGCTCGTCGTCGAAAAGCTGTCAGCCAAAATCATCGGGGAATCCGTCGTCGAACTCTACGACGAGCTAACGCGAAATCGGCACCAGCAGATCTATCGGGCGCCAGACAGTTCGACACTGCCGAGTCCCCAGGTGCAGAGCGCTGGGAAAATCCTGCTCATTTCTCAGCATTATGCCCCGTTTCCGAGTACGACCGCGGCCTACATGACTGAGATCGCCGAGGAGTTGGCTCGCGACTGCGACGTCACCGTTCTGTCGGGCACGCCCGGCTCCAACTCGAAGGTGTCCCCGAAGTCATCCCTCCCCGCAGTTATTGAGATAAAGAGCTGGTGGCCAGGAAAATCAGCGCTGGTTTCGAGATCACTTGCCGCAGTCCTGTTCGCTTTACAGGTGTTCTTTGCCATCCTGAAGCACGCCCGCCGCGAGGATGCCATCCTGTGCGTTACGACACCTTTCACAGTTCCGTACGCCGTAACTTTAGCAGCGAGGCTCCGCAAAGTCCCCGCGGCACTTATTATTCATGACTTCTATCCGGACACGCTTGTCATGGCCGGCATTCTGCATCCCCGCTCTATAGTAACCAAAATCATGCGTTGGGCTAACACTGTTTTGTTCGAATCGCTCGACGCTGTCGTCACCATCGGGCGCGATATGAATGTGCTGTTGATGGCCTATCCACGCATGCAGCCACGCAAGATCGTCTTTATCCCGAATTGGCCGACGCTTCCTATTCGACATCGAGTCGTCACCGAAAATTCCTTTCGTGTCCGCTGCGGAAGTAAATTTCTGGTGGCCATGTCTGGAAACGCAGGCTTCACTCACGACCCCAACTCCGTGTTCGAAGCTGCTCGAATACTGGAACACAATACGGACATTCACTTCCTGTTTTCGGGCGAGGGCGTCGGCTGGATCACATTGAAGAAAAGGCAGGCGGAAACCCCCCTGCGTAACGTCACTTTGATTGAGCGCGTACCCGAAGCGGAGCTGGAAGAATTCCTGTCGGCTGCCGACATTTGGATAATCCCGTATCGTAAGAACAATACGGGCGTGTCTGTACCAAGCCGGATCTACAATCTGCTCGCTGTGGGACGACCAGTGATAATCTGCTCCGAGCCGGATGCGGAGGCTGCTCTTCTAGTGCAGGAACATGACTTGGGCTGGGTCGTACAACCCGAAGACCCAGCCGCAATTGCTCGTACCGTCGAGTTTGCAGCTTCGGCCGCCGGCAATACCCAAGAGAAGGGTCGGCGGGCGACCGAGATTGCCCGTAGCTATGCACGACCAACCGCGTTGAATTCATACCGGCAACTGATGCGTCGGCTTCTGAACAAAGACGCTGCTGTGTCCGATGACTGATGAGATCGCTCGCAGCTGTCGGGACAAATCCCGGAACGCTAGCGCCCCCGAAAGCATGACTTTTAGCTGTTGACTCTCGTAGAGGTTTATTCCTTATCCAGAGAGTGCGCTCCAATCAGCCATTCGAAACCTTTCACTCCAAGGCACGCTTGTTATGACTAAAGGTCTGGTTTTGGTAACGGGCGGGAACGGATACGTGGGCCGGGAGTTGGTGCGCCAGCTGATCGCCCAGCGAGATTGCGAAGTCCACGTATTGGACAATATGGCGAGCGGTGAACATCGTCTGGCGCAAATGGACGAGCAAGCTTTTGTACTGCACCGGCAGGATATCCGGGATACGGATGCGGTTTCGGAATTGCTCAAGAAGATACAGCCGTCGATAATCTATCATTTGGCTGCAGTTCATTTCATTCCAGCATGCGAAGCCGAACCCGGGAATGCGGTCGCAATCAACGTGGCAGGAACCGTCAATCTGCTGAACGCAACCCCGGCCGGGACCAAGTTCGTCTTCGCTTCCTCGGCCGCCGTCTACCGACCATTGCCCGACGCGCATCTGGAACGCGACGAAGACCTCGGCCCGGTCGATGTCTACGGCTACACAAAATTGCACGGCGAGCATTTTGTCAGGCATTACCACAACCAAAACAAGGTCCGCGGCATCATCGTCAGACTTTTCAACGTCGTCGGGCCCGGTGAGACCAACCCGCATCTCGTACCGGCGATCATCAGCCAGCTCGCTTCCGGTAACCACCAACTCGCCTTGGGAAACCTGTTCCCCCACCGGGATTACATCGACGTCAGCGACGTTGGTTATGGATTCCGCGCCCTCGCCAGGCACGATGCTTTCGAGGACGGCCCGCTGATTTCGAATCTTGGCACTGGAAATACGCACTCCGTGGGTGACGTCGTCGCGACGATCGGCACGGCGGCAGGAGTGACCGTCGATATTCAGCAGGACCCGCGTCGTGTGCGCGCTGTTGATCGTCCGATGCTGAAGGCGTCAACTCAGAAGCTGAAACAAATTACCGGCTGGGCCCCGTCTATTTCACTCGCCGAAAGCATGCATCGCGCATGGACAAATCGGATGGAGGATGGACTAACGTGACGGCCACCAAGCTGCGCGTTGGCGCGGTCGTCGTCACGCCACCCACATTCAAGGCAAGCGGAGGGGTATCGGCTGCGATCCAATTAACCGAGAGAATCGCAAAGCAGATCGACAGCGCGTTGTTGCTGATGGCCGAGGACAACGGCGAAACCGTCGAGAACGGCCTGCGCATAGTTCGCCAAAAGGCAGTGAATCCCCTTCTGCCCCTGCGGCGGATCCTGCCGCGGCAAGCCGTCACTCTCGCATGGCGAGCGAACATCAAGCCATGGCTTCGCCAGGGACAGTTCGATGTCGTTCATTTTCACAATCCACATCCACCGGGTGCGCTCAAGGCTGCGGCGCGGGCCTGCGAAGAGCTGAAAATCCCCTACGTGATTTCAACGCACGGGTTCATCGAATTCAATGAATTCTCACAAGGCTTTGGTGCCCCGGCCTGGCAAAAGCCATTGCTGGAATTGCTCGTGCGTCGACCGGTCGTTCACGTAGCGCAGAACGCAGCGAGAGTCCTGATGCTCTCGCCTCAGGAGGAAACCATTCTATCCGGCATGGGGGTCCATCCTCGCAATCTTCGCGTCGTGTCCAATGGCGTGGACCCCTACTTCACGATTCCTGTTTCAGAAGCAGAGCGGCAACGACTGGTCGCACGCTTCGCGCTTCCGGCCGATCGTCCTCTTATGCTGTATGTGGGTAACCACACGGCAAACAAGGGCCTGGACGTACTGCTCAGAGCCCTGCCCCTGATGCGCGAAAAGGCTGTGGCTGTTGTCGCCGGTGCTATCCGCTCGCAGAAGGAGCATGCGCAGCTCCTTGCTGACAACGGCATGCCTGCTGGCAGTGAAAAGATTCTATTCACCGATTTCATCAGCCGCGAAGAATTGCGCGCCCTCTATCAGAGCGTCGACTTGTTCGTCTTTCCCTCGCGCGCCGATACTTTGCCACTTGTCATTCTGGAAGCCATGGCCAGCGGCCTGCCGGTCGTCTCGACCTTGATTGGCGGAATTCCATTTGAGGTTTCCGCCGACACAGGGATCTTGATGAAGCCCGGCGATCCCGCAGCACTCGCTTCGGCGCTGGACCGGCTGTGTGCCGACCAACCACTCCGCAAGGCGATGGGCGATGCCGGACGCGCACGTGTCACTCAGCTCTTTAACTGGGAGAGATCGGCAGAACAGGCCGTGGCCATCTACGAGGATGTCGTTTCCAGCAAGACGTCGCAATAGTTCTTAATGAGAGATGGCCGACATTGGCTTCATTGCTCCGGCTTGTATCCCACAAACGAATAGAGTCGACCGGGCCGGTTGTCGAATTGTTCAGCGATCAACAGCATGAACCTGAACATGCGGTCATGACTCAGGAGCGTCCGCCAGCCGGGGACGGGAAGCTTGGCCGAAAGCCGTGAGACGACAGCCGATCGCAAGCTCTCAATGGTGTAAGGAAACAAGTTGATCGGGCTTGTAAGGGGCGGAAGTATCTCGAGCGGCTCAAAGCCGGCAGTGCGCAACGCGCCAACGTACCGATCAAGACGAAAGGCGTTCTCTCCGCCATAGAGCCGATGCAGCGGATGCTGGTCCAGAAACTTCTGAAGGTCGGAATCGCGACTAATGACATGCTCGCGGGCGGCAACAGCAATGCCACCCGGTTTCAGTACGCGATAGATTTCACTGCATGCACCTTCCAGATTGGTCGTGTGATGAAGCACCGCTCGCGCAAACACGACATCGAAGCTCCCATCAGCAAACGGCAGTCGCTCGGAAACTTCCTCGACAATGTCAATGGCAATTCCGGCATCGAACGCGAGCATGCGTATCGCTGCTGCGCCAACAATCTTGCTTGGGTCGGGCTCAAGCGCCGTGACTGCGAAACCATCACGGGCCAGGGCGTAGCTGGCGATACCACGGCCAGCTCCGATATCGAGCGCTCGGCCACGACGACCATGCAATATTCTGGAGACGGCGCGCCACTCCTCCGATGCATGGTAACGCGCCGCGGCATCCACCAATGGATCATCGTAGTATGCGTCGCGCGCAACTTGCTGCTGCTCGGGTTGATTTCGAAACCAGACGACCGCCTCTTCCCAGGACGACAGCTTGGGATCAGCGCTCATCGGGCGATAGCTCCCTGACAACGACCGCGGGATTTCCCGCTGCGATCGAGAACGCCGGCACATCCCTGGTGACGACCGCCCCGGCCGCAACGATCGCACCTTGCCCGACGGTGACGCCGCGCAGCACAAAGGCGCCCGCGCCTATCCATGCGTCGTCGTGAATCGTAACAGGCTGCTCGCCCAACGCCAGCTCACGGGGATGGCCACGCTCGAATATTTCCCTGGCCTGCTGGTGTCGTTGCGAGGCTTGCAGCGGATGCGTAAGGCTATCGAATATGTTGACGGAATGGGAAATCAAGACGCGATGGCCGATTTCGATCGATACCGCGGACCAAATGCGAGTTCCGTCTCCCACATAGCACCAATCGCCCAGCGCAATTCTTCCCCCGTGCCCGAACGTCATCAGCTCGCCGCGCACAAATGTATCGCTGCCAATCAGGATACGATCGGAGTCGCCGGCGGCATTTTTGATGCGTGCCGCTTGACTGAGGCGCGACCTGGCACCGACCCTGCAGGTTGCGCGCCCCAGGATCTGCTGGGCTAGACGATGAAGGTTCATGTAGTTCAACTGCGCTATTGGCCGGGAGTAATTAGCACGATCATAACCGCCCGACGAGATCAACAAAGCTCTTCCATTGCAATGGCTTACTGTGGGCGGCGGCGACCCTTTCGCGACCGAGCGCGGCAATCCTCGACGATTCATCCCAGTCCGCCAGCCGCTCCTCGATGACGGTAAGCGCTTCCTCGGGCGAGCCATAGGTCGCGATTGTGACGCCAGGTTCCATCGACGCGGGGTACCGGCCGTCATCCGACACCAGCAAGGCACCGCACCCCATGGCCTCGAAGCATCTCATATTGCCGCGATCCGCTCCCGCCATATCGATCGCCCCGTTGAGCACGATCTTGGATCGCCCGATGAGATCATAGAGCTGCCGTCCGAAGACCGGTGGTCTGGCAATTTTCGATATGGCGCGAGGTCGGCGATGCTTCTTCAGGGGCGGCAAAAACCCGAGAGCGGTTTCGGCGAGCTGCGTCAGACGCGATGCGTCAAGGCAGAACACCACGTTCCGTCTCACGGCGAGTGCAGCGACCCGCTCCAAAATGAGCGCACGACGCGAATGGTGTCGCGAGTAACCGCCAACGAACAACACGTCGATAGGTCGATCGCCGCGACCATATTGATCCATCAGCGGATCAATCGCCGGGAAAAACGGCGCAACATTGCAGCCTTTCCGTCGCCAATCATCAAGAATAGAGGGGAAATTACTGACAACTGCATCGTAGGCCGACAGATCGACGCCACCCGATGGCGCAGCACGCCAGCATACGGCTTTCCTTACACACCCGGGCAGCTTGCGAACAAAGCTGCTGCTGTAGCGGATCGGATCCAGATTGTAGAACACGTCAGCGCGATGATGTTCGATCTGCGCCAGTAGAATGTCCTCCGGCGTGCTCGCCGACGCCATTCCGTGCTCGCGCGCCCAGTACGTCTGCAGCGTCTTGTCATTGGCATTGGTAAAAAATGCATCGGGAGACCGGTCAATGACCGGCTGGAGGAAATGCAACACACCGAACCTGTCGTCCAGGAATACGCGCAGTCGATCGTCGAAGCTAACGGCCCCGCCCGCAAGACCATCAAAATGCTGCAGGTAAGATGGGTAAAGAGCGCTATTCTGAAATAACCGCATTCAAGGGTCCGCCAAAGGGTGCCATGAGATAGCAAACTGCACACGAATAACAACACCAACGCATCCGTAGCTTCATTCGTGCCAACCGACCACTGCTGCGCGCACAGTTGACACCCTCATGTGCTGCTGCGAAATAGGTCAGTTTTCGCTTCAGGCGGCGGGTATGCGAGACCGGAATAGCGCATGAGCAACAAGAGTACCGTGGGCCACCAGCTCGAAACAGAGTCGATCTATTCCAACGCGGAGTATCTCGCGCACAATCCCACTTGGCATGCCGAGGATTCAGCCTGGAAGGCCGCCAAGATTTGCAGCACCCTGCGCAGAAACAATCTCAATCCGTCCCGGATTGCAGAGATTGGCTGCGGCGCGGGCGAGATCCTGGTGCAGCTCAAGACTCTCCTGCCCGAAAGCACTTTCGTCGGCTATGAGATGTCCGGGCAAGCCTTCGAGCTGGCGCGAAAGCGCGAACGTCCCGGCGTACACTATGTCAACACCAACATGCTGGACGAAAACGTCCACTTCGACGCCCTGCTGTGCATTGATGTGTTCGAGCATGTCGACGACTATATCGGATTCATCAAATCGATCCGCAGCTACGCAGATTACAAGATTTTTCATATCCCGCTCGACCTATCGGTCTTCGCGGTAGCGCGGAGCGATACGCTGCTGGACGCGCGGCGACGCGTGGGGCACCTGCATTATTTCACCAAGGAAACCGCGATCGAGACGATCAGGTACTGCGGCTACGAGATAATCGACACCGATTTCACCGCGCGAGCAGTTGAACTTGACAGCAGCAGGTTACGCACCAACTTGATGAAGCTACCGCGCGCGCTGTTATCAAAAGTCTCGCCGGATCTTGCCGCCCGTATTTTGGGAGGCTGGTCGCTGATGGTGTTGGCTAAATAGACTTAAGTGCCAATTCCTGCCGGCTTTGCATGCAGCCTCGCGTTCCCTTTCATAACTTTGATTATTCCGACAATGGCCCCCGCGACGAGCGGCGCAAGCAACAATCCTCCCGATAGAAATGCAGTGTTAAGTGCGCTCACCAGCAGCGTGAGAACGCCACCAAAGGCCGCGGCCATCATCGCGATGCCGATCGTGGTTTTGCCATTTACAAGGTAGATCAAGTCAATCAGTCGACAGGTAGCGCCCGCCAGCGCACTAAAGACGATCACACCGCCATATGAAAAATCGACCCAGGCGTCGGCAATGAAGAGCGCGTTGCTGGTGGCGTCTTTGGTATTGTGCCAAAGCTGCGAAATGATCGTGTACGCAGGGACGTAATCGAGTCCCATCATCGCTGCCAGCGGCCTGATATTCGCACCCCAGGTGTGAGGGTGTTTGGCCGGAAAAGCGCCGAACGTCTCGAGAACCGATTCGCTCGGCACTTCAAAAATCCGGTAATACAGAAATCCCAAGGCGCCGAAATTGTCGTAGAGGGATATCGTGAGCCTGACGACGACGTACAGGATCAGACTGATTGCAGACAGGACGACAAGGGCGCTCCGCCAGGTCAGCTTGTTGCGAAACACAAGCAGGCCAGCCACGATCAACTGAATAAGGAAAAATGCAGGAGGCGCTTTGCTCAGGGTCTCGGATTTTCCGATCAAGACCGCAACAAGAAGCAAGCCCGCCACCAATAGCAGACCCCATGAGCGGTTGACCCAGCCCGACAGCAGTCCCCATACGACCAGCATCGGGGCCACTGCACCCAGCGCCATTCGATAAAAATAGTTTGGGCTCCCCCCGTTGTTCAGACGGAACGCAGCCCTTGCTGCCTCGTCTCCGCTAATGGACAAAAACGATCCAATGGTCCCAAGGTGATCCTCGCTAAAAGAAATCCATGCCATGAACAAAGTCAAACAGACTGCGATCACCAGCAACACTCGCGTCCCGCCGACGCTGTCTCTCAGGGCTTGTGAGTTCCAGTCGGCTAGTGCGATTTTCAAAGACGCAGCCCGCCCCGGAATCACGCGGTCAACAATTTCGACCCCGGCAACAACGCCAACGAACATCAAAGCAATCGAGATATTCATCGCAACAATGATTGCGTCGAAATCGGATGAGGCCGACTGAATCATGCTGTACATGACCGATCTGCCCCCCTCCGAGCCGGACAATCGAGCGATCAGCATCGCCTTTTCGCCCGATGACAGCAGGAAGCTGAGATATGCCGGTCCATAAATAAGAAGCAATGAGGCCAGCAACATCGTGGTCGCGGTCAGAAAGAGCCGCAGCCTGGCGCACAGATAGACTGCGGCGCAGCATATCGCCAAGGTTGTCAACACATAGCTTGCCACGAGCATGACTACCTCCGCCACCGTCGGCGCTGCATCGAGCGCCGGGGAGTCGACAGAATTTCACAACCCGAGAAGAAACTAGCGGGAGTGAAGGGATTGGAAATACCATTCTCTTTCAAAACGTCATCACGGCAGGCGAGCCAGTACCCACTTCATATGGAGATAGGGCCAAATTCGCCCCGCCGACTCCCAATCCCACGACCTGTCACGATTCAGCTTCAAAACTGCCTTCTCGAACGCCGGCTCATCGACCAGTTCCGTGAAGGCCTCAACCTTCTTTGCCAGCAAGGATGCGGTCCAGGAAGAAAGCGGACCGTTCAACCATTCCGGCATCGGCGAATTGAAGCCGATCTTGCGCTTTGCGGTCCGGATTGATTCCGGCATGCAGCCGGCCATGGCTCGACGCGCAATCAACTTCGAGTATCCGTCGGCGTACTTGGCCTCTTCCGGAAGAGCAACCGCATAGGTCACCAGCCGCCAATCCAGAAAAGGCATCCGCACTTCTATCCCGTGCGCCATCGACAGGCGATCGAAGTTCCGCAGGATTGTCGGCAGAACGGTTCCATGGAGCATACGATAGAGCCTGCGATTGAAGGAACCCCACTCGGTCGGCAAACGGTCCTCATCGCCAACCACCGCGAACCCCCGTGGAAGCGACGAAAGTCCGCCCCGCAGAAAAAAATGGCCTCGTCGCTTGAGCAGTGCCGCGCGCGCGAAATCGACCGCGTTTGCCAAAAACCGCCAGCGCTCCATGATGCCAGAAAGAACGTTACGCATCCAAAACGCCGCTGTACCACCCGCCTGCAGATAACCCCCCATCAATTCATCAGCACCATGGCCGTCGAGCGAAACGAGCACTTTTTGGCGACGCAGTTCCCTATAGATCAACCAGACGGCCGTTGGCAGGCCAATGTAGACCTCGTCCATGTCTTCGAGCACGCGATCGAAATCCCGCAAGGCGTCGTCGTCACCGATCTGGAGTATTGTGGGCTCAACACCGGCCCAGGCCGCGGCTTCCTCGGCCTGTGGCCGTTCGTCGTTGGGAGATCCCGGAAACGACGCGACAAAGGCGTGCCGCCAGGCATGATTGCCGCGCGGCCCCATCCCCTTCTTCTCGGCTTCGGACATCGTACAAATGATGGCAGAGGAATCGAATCCACCGGACAGGCAAGTGCCAATCGGCACGTCACTGCGCATGCGCAAAGCCACGGCATCTCGAAAAATCTGGCCGAAACGTTCGACCCGCTCGACCTCGGTGGAGGGCAACTGAGGCAGATGATCCAGCGTACGCCACCAACGCGTAACGCTGGTACGGCCGCCCCTTATCCAAAGATGGTGCCCTCCCTGCAACCGCTTGACTTCCCGGTGCAGGGTCCGCTCGCTTCCTTCAATGCCAAAGGCATCGACCATGATCCGGCGCGCAGCATCTGCATCGATGTCGGTAGGCACCAATCCGGATCGAACAATGGCGCGCATTTCCGACGCAAACACCAGGCGGCCGTCCGAAATCGAATAAAGCAATGGTTTGATGCCGAACCGGTCGCGGGCGAGAAAAACGTCGCCAGATACCTTGTCCGCGATCGCCAGGGCCCACATTCCATTGAAGCGCAAGAGCATGTCCGGTCCCCACGCCTGCCAGGCAGCGAGGATAACTTCCGTATCGGACTCAGTGCGGAACGGGACCCCCGCAGCTTGCAACTCTGCCCGCAACTCGAGGAAATTGTAGACCTCGCCATTATAGACGATGACAAAACGGCCATCTGCCGAATGCATCGGCTGATCGCCACGGGCGCCGGGGTCGATAATCGCTAAACGCCGATGTCCGAGCGCAATCCGCTTGTCATCGCTGAACCAAAATCCAGCACCATCGGGACCGCGGTGAGCGATCAGGCCGGTAATTTTCTCGATGGCAGATGGAGCGACAGCTTCGCCGCGCAGATCGACGATACCAGCAATACCGCACATGAATCAGAAACTCCGGGCGGGAAGAAACCGCGTTACGATGCGATACAGATCCTGCCGGCAAATTGCTCCATAGGGGCCGATGCTGGAAACGGCAATGACCGCCATCAGGATCGCCGCGGCCGAAAGAACATAATAGCCGGCAACCTCCCATAAAGCGGCACCTTGATCTATCCCATAGGTCGTAATGAAGACTCGCAACAGGATTGCACCGACGACCCCGACTCCAATCGGTATCAGGACAAAATGCCAAACCCGCAACCCGATGTCCGGCAAGGCGAAACTCCGCCGCAGCAGCAGCGTCATGAAAACCATCTGGGCCAGTGCGCCGGCACATGCACTCCAACCCGCCGCCGGCCATCCAAAATAGGGAAGCGCCACCGCACTGGTTCCGAGGGTAAATAGCGCGGTGACCAGCGATATCGCGGCGTTTGCGCGTGTCCTGCCCTTCGCCATGAGATAGAATGTGAAAACGTTGGTACCGCTGCCAAGGATGCCTGCCAGGGCCAGCACAATCAGCACGCGCTGGCCTTCGGCAGCAACTTCCGGGCCGGTCCATAAGTACAGCACATTACCAGCCACAGGAATCAGAGCTCCGAGCACCGTTACGGCCAGCACGTTCAGTATCCAGGACGCGCGAAAGAACAGGTCGCCGACGCGCTCGTCGCTCTCGCCCTGCAACGCACTGAAAAATGGAAACAGGATCTCGCCGATCTTGAGAACACCAATGTAAATTGCTTCCTCCGCGCGCAGTGCGATCGAATAGTATCCGACGTTTTGCGGCTGAAGAAACATGCCGAGCAAATAGCGTTCCGCCTGTCCGGCGACCAATCCACCGCCCTGAGCCAGCGCCTGCCATTTGCCGATGTGCAGGAGAGTTACCAGTGATCTGGCATGAAGCGCCGGAAACGCCATCACATCTGCACATAGCAGCCGCGCCAGCACCATCGACAGCAACAAATTGACTGCAAAACCGATCATTTGACAGGCCATGAAAGTCGACGCCTGCGGCCACTGCGGGATCAATAGAAGCATTGAAAGTGTCGACGCCACGCTGCCAGCGACGCTCACCAGAGCCAGCCGTGCGTAATCCTGATGGGCCGTGAACAGCGCCAGGCACACGCCGGCGATGCACTGGAAAAGCCACCCTACCGCACCGAAAGCGAACGCAGCGAAAAGATCGTCCACCAGGTCACCGCCCAGATGAAAAACGCGCTGCGCAAAGGCCGGGCCAACGAGCCAAAAAAGGCCCACAAGTGGAATTCCTACCGCCAGGCTGAGAAACATGGCAGTTGCAAAAAACTGTCGGGTCTCATGGCGCGCTGCCGTGGCGAGCGTTCGGGCGAATTCGCGCGTCGACATCATGGCGAGAGAGCCGCTGAAAATGAGCGCAGGCGCAATGGTGGCGACGACAAGCCCCGCCATACCGAAGGATGCAACGCCCAACCTACCGACGACAAACGGCAAGATCAGCAAGTTCAACCCGACGCTGACGAGGAATGCCATGGCATTCCAGGTCGAATTTGCCAGCAGTCGGGAACCGCTCTTCATGAGAAATGCGCAACCATTTCATAATCGATATCGCCTGCACTGCGCAGCACGACTAACCGAAGGCACGAATGAGATCGACCACGGTCTTCTGTTGCTGCGCCGTGATTTCCGCAAACATCGGCAAGGACAAAATCCGGCTTTGAGCCCGATGCGCATTCGGAAACTGCTCTGGACGATGCTCCAATCGTCCATAGGCCTCCAGAAACGGAAGAGCCACCGGGTAGTTGACGGCGGTTTGCACGTTGTTTGCGCTCAGATGGGCGGCCAGCTTGTCGCGTTCCGGATGCTGGATGGTATAGAGATGATACACATGGGTGCGGTCCGGAGCCACCTGCGGGACAACAACGTCCTCGATCTGATTGAGGCCGGCATCATAGGCCATTGCTGCCGCCTGCCGAGCCTGCGTCCACCGAGCGAGATGCGGCAACTTTGCCGAAAGGATAGCGGCCTGCATTCCGTCGAGACGACTGTTGATGCCCTCGATACGGTGCTGATGTTTGACAAGGCCGCCATGTCGCGCCAACACTGCCATTCGCTCGGCAAGTTCCGGGCGGCCGGTAACAATTGCGCCAGCGTCTCCCATCGCTCCGAGATTTTTCCCGGGATAGAAGGAATAGGTCGCCGCGTCCCCGAACGTGCCGACTTGCTGGCCTCGGTATTCGGCCAGATGAGCCTGAGCGCAGTCTTCGATCACCCACAGTTTGTGTCGACGCGCGATCTGCATGATCGCGTCCATGTCGGCCGGCTGACCGTAAAGATGGACCGGAATGATTCCCACCGTCCGCGGCGTGATGGCATTTTCGATCGCGGCCGGATCGATCGTGTAGGTGCCGGCATCAGTGTCACAAAAGACGACGTTCGCGCCGGCATGCGTAATCATCGCCGATGTGCTGATCCAGGACCACGCGGTCGTGATCACCTCATCGCCGGGCGAAACTCCCAAAGCCCGCATCGCCACGTAAAGAGCGTCCGTGCCGTTTGCGCAAGACACGCAATGGGGGGCGCCGACGGCGGCCGCAAACGCAGTTTCGAAATTATCGACGTACGGACCACGAATAAAGGAGCTGTCACGAATGACCGCGGCGATCGCGGCATCGATTTCCGATTTGATGCTCTCATATTGCAGATGGAGGTCGGCGTAGGGCACGGCCATGGGATGGAGCCTCATTTCGAACCAGTAGCTGTCAATGGCGCCGAATTAGACGCGCCGGATTTCCGGCGTACGATCCGGGCAACGTGATGTCCTTGGTAACGACGGCGCCTGCCCCGATCACAACATTGTCGCAGATTTCAACCGGAAGAATTGACGACCCCGATCCGATCGACACGCGATTTCCGATTTTGGTATGGCGCCACAACTCTTTGCGGCCTCGAGCCGGGCCACCCGTCGAAAACGTGTCGTTGATGAACATCACCCCATGACCGATGAAGCAATCTTCGCCGATCGTGACAAGCTCGCAAACAAACGCGTGGGACTGAACGCGCGTTCGCGATCCAATCCGTACTGATTTCTGGATTTCAGTGAAGGGGCCGATAAAGCAATCGTCGCCAATCTCGCAACCGTACAGATTGCACGGCTCGACGATGGTGACGCGAGCGCCAAATACCACGTCACGCACGCCCACCTGTCGGATTTCGGGTTCGTTCATGGCAGTTCGCCGAGACGGCATAATTGCGGAGCAAACTTCAAAGAGACTTCCTTGCCGGTCTCAATGGATTCATACAACGCCGATATCAATTCAAGGCTCTTGCGACCCTGAAGGCCATCGACAAGCGCGGGCCCCTGATCGTTGAGGCATTTGACGACATGTTCGTAATAGGCCTGGTGGCCAAAGCCATAGACGTTTGGCGGATTAACCGAGAACCTTTCGATAACCTCTCTGTCTGAATCAAGCTCCTTTGAGAACTGCCAGTGCCGGATCTTGTTGACGGCAAATCCTGCAATTTCAACGGCTCCCCCTTCACCGAGTATTGACAACGAGCCTTCGAGATCCGTTGGCCTGACTGCCGTTGTCGCCTCGATGATTCCGAGCGCACCGTTCTTGAATTTGAGCGTCGCCACTGCAGTGTCTTCGGCTTCGATGTTCACCAGCGCGGTTGCCGCCCGGGCGTGTACGCTGACCACGTCGCCGAAGAACCACTCGAGCATATCAACATGGTGACTTGCCTGGTTGGCCAGAACGCCTCCATCATATGCCCAGGTTCCACGCCATTTATCCTGATCATAATAGGCCTGATCACGACACCAGCGCACCCTTACGGTTCCCAGGATCAACCGTCCGAAGCGACCGGCCTCGAGCGCTTCGCGTGCCTTTATCACGGGGACATTGAACCGGTTCTGCTTCACGACGAAAAGCTTGACGGCAGCAGCATCGCAGGCGTTCATCATGACATCGGCGTCTTCGAGCCGGAGCGCCATCGGCTTTTCGACGATGACATGCTTGCCGGCCTTGGCAGCGGCAATGGCGTGAGCGGGATGCATCCCGCTGGGCGTCAACACCGAAACCGCCTGCATATCCTTGTGGTTCAGAAATTCATCAATGCTGTAGAAGGCCGGCACGCCAAACCGCGAGGCGATCGTGTCGGCCCGCTCACGCACGACGTCGCAGACTGCAACCAATTTGGCCCCAGCGATATGGCCGCCGCCAAGAAGATCAGCGTGACGCTTTGCGATACGTCCGCACCCCAGCAAGCCAAATTTGATCACTGATCACCCAATTTGCGGTTCGCCACGAAGAGCTCTCGAAGTCAATTCGGGACTATTCGATCCCGTGCGACACGGGCATCGCAAAATCAACTTGCCCACCCCGCCGAACCATTTTCTCCGGATAGCCGAAGCAGCTATGTTTTTCAACAGCTTGCATTGCTTTGAGGCTCCTGGTGACAGAATTGCGGGTCAGGCCAGGCGTGACCGCACCGACATCAATGGTGAAGGACCTGCGACGCAGGGCACCTTTGGCAACCTACCGACGCGCAAGGGGCAACGGTCTCATTATACCACCTCGCACCACTCCTGTACGAAGGTTCCCCTCAACATCCTTAAGTTGTATATCTTACAAAAATCTATCGCTGACGCGATTTCAAGCCTGGATCGCTCCTTCCGCCCTATGCCGCGAAATGTGACCGGTCTATACCGGCTGAAGAGCGGAACAACGGAGATAACTCTCGACCATCGACCGGTCGCGGGTGCTTGAATTCTGGGAGCGGTATGAGTTTGCTAGGATTGGATGAACGAGCTGAACACAAAAAGACTGAGGCGAAGAGTCTGGTTATAGGAGCTACCGGCCTTGTCGGCGGCTACATCGTTGAACGCCTGGTCCGCAGCGGTCAACGACCCCTTGCCTTGTCTAGGACACCGCAAGATGGGACGGGGATCGATTGGTTTTTGGGTGACCTTGAAAAACCTGAAGCTTTCAAATTTCCACCATTTACGACCCTGTTTTGCACGGCGAGTGCTGCGCTATTGCCCAGGGCTCTTCCATATCTGTTGAATCCCTCCTTGAAGCGAATTGTTGTCTTCACCTCGACAAGCGTCCTTACAAAAATCGATAGCGAGATTTCTTCCGAACGAGCAACCTTGACCAGGCTGGCTGAAGCGGAGCGCAACATCGAAAGTATCTGCTCAGAGTCCGGCATCGAATGGACAATATTGCGTCCGACACTCATCTACGCCGAAGGACGGGATCGCAATATTACGCCGCTGTCGAGGCTTATTCGGAGATTTGGCTTTATGCCCCTCGTCGGGGGCGCGCAGGGTTTACGGCAGCCTGTGCATGCAGAGGACCTGGCCATCGGCGCGGTCTCCGCAGCATTCAGTCAAGCCGCTGCAAACAAGATCTACTCTTTGCCTGGCGGCGAAACCCTCACCTACCGCGAGATGATCGGTCGAATTTTTGACGGGATGCGGCTGCCGCGACGGACACTCTCAATACCGCCTCTGTTATGGCGGGCTGGATTTGTCGTCGCCAAGCCATTGTTCCCAAGCGCCAACGCCGCAATGGGCATCCGGATGATGAAGGATATGGCCTTCGATTCAACGCCTGCGGTACGCGACTTCGGATGGAAGCCAAGAAGTTTCTTTCCGGTCTTCGACTAGGATCAATTCGCCATAGCTCGCTTGATGAAGAGGATGAATACCTGGCACACGGCAGGTCGACGTTCCATCAGTCGCCAAATACCACCGTCTTCCGGCCGTTGAGGATCACACGATCTTCGAGGTGATGGCGTATCGCGCGGGCCAGCACGCGGCGCTCGATATCGCGGCCCTTGCGCGATAGATCTTCCGGCGTATCGCGGTGGCTGATGCGCTCGACGTCCTGGTCGATGATCGGGCCTTCATCGAGGTCACGCGTCACATAGTGTGCGGTCGCGCCGATCAGTTTGACGCCGCGCTCATGCGCCTGGTGATAGGGCCGAGCGCCTTTGAAGCCCGGCAGGAACGAGTGGTGGATATTGATGCAGCGGCCCGAAAGCGCTTCCGACATCTCATCCGAGAGAATCTGCATATAGCGCGCCAGCACCACGAGGTCGGTGCCGCTGTCCTGTACCAGTTTCAGGACCGCCTGTTCCTGCTCGCGCTTGGTCTCCTTGGTGACCGGCAGATAGTGGAACGGGATCTTGCCGAAATCGAGATTGTCATAGGTCTCACGCGGATGATTGGAGACGATCGCGGTCGGGATCATCTCCAGTTCGCCGGTGCGCCACCGATAGAGGATATCGACCAGGCAATGATCCGATTTGGAAGCCAGCAACATCACCCGGCGGCGGCTGGCGCGATCGCGCATCTGCCAGTCCATGCCAAAGCGGTCGGCGATCGCGGTAAAGCCGGTCTGCAACGCCGCCAGTTCGACCGCGAGGTCGGCGGCGGTGAACACCACCCGCATGAAGAATTTTCCGGTCTCGACATCGTCGAACTGCTGGGCGTCCAGAATGTTCTGCCCGTTATGGGCGAGAAAGGTCGACACCGCGGAGACGATGCCGGGGCGGTCGGGGCAGGACAGGGTCAGGACGAATTGATGGTCGGGCATGGCGCGGACTTGATTACAATTCAGGCAGAGGGGTGGAACGCTTGTTGGCGCCCTGCTCTATCACCACCAACCGGCTTGCGCCAATCTGGAAACCGGGGTCATGATGAACAAAGCACAACGATTGGCGTTGGAGCGAGGCCATGACTGACAAACTGAACGGCTACCGTATCCTGATCCTGGAAACGCGCGAGGAAGCGCAGTTTTCCCGCCTGCTCACCGAGCAGGGCGCGGACGTGCTGCAATGTCCGATGTTCACCATCCACGACGCACCTGATCCGGCGCCGATCGAGGCCTGGATCAGGCGGTTCGTTGCCGCGCCTTGCGACGATCTGGTGCTGATGACCGGCGAAGGTCTCCGCCGGCTGATGAAGGTCGTGCGCCGCATCGGCCTCGAACCGGAATTCGTGGCCGCACTTGGCAAGACCCGCAAATTTGCTCGCGGCCCCAAACCGGGCCGTGCGCTGCGCGAAATCGGGCTGGAGCCGCAGGTGACGACGGAAAAGCCGACCTCCGAAGGCATCGCCGAGATGCTGTCGCGCATCGACCTGCGCGGCCACCGTCTTGGGCTGCAGCTCTACCCCGACAAGGATCACAGCGTCCTGGTCGGCGCGATCAAGGCGCAGGGCGCCGAGGTCGATATCGTGCTGCCCTATGTCTATGACGCGCAGGCCGCCGACGCCAACATCGTCACCGCCATCGACGAGATGGCGCAGGGTCGCATCGATGCGATCGCGCTGACCAATCTGGGCCAGGTTCGCCGCCTCGTCGAAGTCGCGCGGGCGCGCGGATGCGAGGCACGGTTGCGAGAAGGGTTGGCGCAGACGCCGATTGCTTCGGTGGGCCCCGTGGTTTCCGACGAACTGAAATCCCACGGGCTGCGCGCCGACATATCGCCGGCCGAGGACGCCTACTTCATGAGGCCGCTGATATCGGCGATGGCGGCGGCGCTGGGGAAAAACCCGCCGCGTGCGAGGGCTGCGAAGGCGTCCTAAGCAACCACTCGGCAGCAATCACTCGGCCGCTTGCTTGGATTCGTTGAGGTAAGCCTGATAGGCGAGCTTGAGGCCGTCCTCGAGCGTGGTGCTGGCGCGCCAGCCAAGCTTGGCGAGCCGGCCGCTGTCGAGCAGTTTGCGCGGCGTCCCGTCCGGCCGCGAAGTATCGTAGCTGATCTCGCCGGTATAGCCGACGGTTGCGGCAACGAGCCGGGCGAATTCGGCGATGGTGATGTCCTCGCCGAGGCCGATGTTGACGAGCTCGCCGCTGGAATAGGTTTTCATCAAATGGATGCAGGCGTCGGCAAGATCATCGACATAGAGGAATTCCCGCCGCGGCGTGCCGGTGCCCCAGACCACGATGTTCCTGGCACCCGAAACCTTCGCCTCGTGGAAGCGCCGGATCAAGGCAGCGACGACGTGGCTGTATTCGGGATGGTAATTGTCGCCGCGGCCGTACAAATTGGTCGGCATCACGTTGATGAAGTCGGAGCCATACTGGCTGCGATAGGCCTCGACCATCTTGATCCCCGCGATCTTGGCAATCGCGTAGGGTTCGTTGGTCGGCTCCAGCAGTCCCGTCAGCATGGAATCCTCGTGCAACGGCTGCGGGGCCAGCTTGGGATAGATGCAGGAGGAGCCGAGGAACATCAGTTTCTCGGTCGCGTTGACATGGGCCGCGTGAATGACGTTGGTCGCGATCACCAGATTGTCGTAGAGGAATTCGGCCCGCAGCGTGTTGTTGGCGACGATGCCGCCAACCTTTGCCGCCGCCAGGAACACTGCTTGCGGGCGCTTGGCGGCGAACCATTTGTTGACCGCGGCCTGGTCGCGCAGATCGACTTCGGCGCGCGCGATCGTCAGCAGTTCGACGTCTTCCTGTGCGAGCCGGCGCACCAGCGCCGCCCCGACCATTCCGCGATGCCCGGCGACGAAGACCGTCTTGCCCTTCAGCTCAAACGGAACTCTTGCCATTGGCAACCTCTCGTCTTGCGGTCGCAAGATCGCCTGCGACCATTTCCTTGACCAACTGGGCGAACGGCGTCTTCGGCTTCCAGCCGAGTTTCTCCCGCGCCTTACTGGCATCGCCGATCAGGAGATCGACTTCGGTCGGCCGGAAATACATGGGATCGATGCGCACGACGATCTTGCCGGACTTCTTGTCGATGCCTTGCTCATCGACCCCCGCGCCGCGCCATTCAATGGTGCGGCCCACTTCCGCGAACGCCAGCTCGACGAATTCGCGCACCGAGCGGGTCTCTCCGGTCGCAAGCACGAAATCGTCGGGTTCATCGATCTGCAAGATCCGGTGCATGCCTTCGACGTAATCGCGCGCATGACCCCAGTCACGCTTGGCCTCGAGATTTCCGAGATGCACCACTTCCTCAAGGCCGGCCTCGATCCGGGCCACGCTGCGCGTGATCTTGCGCGTTACGAATGTTTCGCCACGGATCGGGCTTTCATGATTGAACAGGATGCCGTTGCAAGCGAACATGCCATAGGCCTCGCGGTAGTTCACCGTGATCCAGTAACCATAGAGCTTGGCGACGGCGTAGGGCGAGCGCGGATAGAACGGCGTGGTTTCCTTCTGCGGCACTTGCTGAACCAGGCCGTAGAGCTCCGAAGTCGACGCCTGGTAGAACCGCGTTTCCTTTTCCATGCCGAGGATCCGGATCGCCTCGAGCAGGCGCAGAACGCCGATGCCGTCGGCATTGGCGGTATATTCCGGGCTCTCGAAGCTGACGGCGACATGGCTTTGCGCGGCGAGGTTATAGATCTCCGTCGGCCTGATCTGCTGCATCAGCCGGATCAGGTTGGTGGAGTCGGTCATGTCCCCATAATGCATCAGGAACGGCACGTTGCCGGCGTGCGGATCCTGATAGAGATGGTCGACCCGCGCCGTATTGAACGAGGACGAGCGGCGCTTGATGCCATGCACGGTGTAACCGAGACCAAGTAGGTACTCGGCCAGATAGGCACCGTCCTGGCCGGTGACGCCCGTAATCAGCGCGACGCGCGGCTTCGAATCTTGATCCGCCATTTTCTCTCCAACACCCCGGCGCCGCCTCAAGGCAGCGCGAACGCCAGTAAGTTCCCCGGCCGCCGGACACCCCAACCCTTCCGGGTACGTCCGCAGGGCCGGCAAAGCCCCTCGCAGCCCCAATTCGCCCAGCCGAACCGGACGCGCAAGGGGCTTCAACCACGCGGCGCAGGCCATAGCATCCGGCCCCGGCGGAGTCTAATCCTAAAACCGTTTGAAATCAGACCTTTAGTGCCCAATGCGGGCTAGCCACCGGCAAACCTATTCCAGTTAAGAACACGACCCGCGGTGCGCGGATTTCCGGCGTCACTCGCCATAGCGGCGCAACCGATCGAGATCGATGATGGTCACGCCGCCATATTCCAGCCGGAGCAGGCCTTCCTTCTCCAGCCGCTTCAGGCACTGGTTGGCATTCTGCCGGGAGATGCCCGACAGCGCCCCGATTTCCTCCTGCGTGATCTCGAGATGCGGCGTGAGGTCGGGATACAGAATCGGATTGAACAAGGAGGCGATCGAACGCGCCAGGCGCGCGGTCGCATCCAGCGTGCGGCCGTATTCGAGCAGCCCGATGAACTGCCCCAGACGCTCGTTGAGTTGCCGGACCAGGAAGCGATTGAATCCGACGCTGTTCTCGAACAGCCAGATGAAGGTCGTGCGGTTCATCATCGCCAGACGCGTGTCGCGCAACGCCACCACGTCGTAGCGCCGGGGCTCGTTCTTGAGCACGGAGCCTTCGCCAAACCAGGCGCCTGCGGTCAGGCCGGCAAAGCTGGCGGCCTTGCCGCCGCGGGATACGATCCCCATCCGGGCGAGACCCGTGACAACGCCGGTCCAGTATTCGAAGGGGTCGCCGCGCATGAAGATGAATTCATTGGCGCGGTAGGATTTTTCGACGATGCCGGCGCGCGCGATCTCGACCTCGCGATCGTTCAGCTCGCGTGACCAGGACGCCATGCGTTTCAGGGAATCCGGAGCAATCATGATCTCATCGACTCATCGCCTGCGACCTCTGCCTTCATCATATTGCACCGCAACAACATCCCCGAGCACCCGTCCCGCACGATCGGTGGAGGACCGCGAGCAGTTACGCCGTCGAAATTTGCTGACCCAATTGTCAGGCACAAGACATTTCAACGTAACGCTTTCCACTATTGAGAGCCACCTCGCACCAGCCGACTTACGGTCCAACCGAACAAGCGGATGGCGCGCGGGAAACGGCGGAGATTGCGGGTGCGGCGTTACCGCGCATGTGATCCCGCCGAGCAGGACGACGAAGGCATCGCGCGGCGCGCGGCACCATTAGCCGGATGGCTTGGCGGTACCTGCCGATGTAGGATCGCGACGACCATTGCGAACGATAGATAAAGAGCGCTGCCTAAGCGCCGTATCTGGAGGGAATGAGTGGCTTACACGTTGGAAGTGCGCGGGGTGTCGTTGCGCTTTGGTGGCGTCCGTGCGCTGACCGAAGTCAGCTTCGGCGTGAACGATGGCGAATTGTTTTCGATCATCGGCCCGAACGGCGCCGGCAAGACCTCTATCGTCAATTGCATTTCGGGTCGCTACAAGCCGACCGAAGGCCAGCTGTTCTATCGCGGCCAGAACATCACGGGTCTAAATCCCAACGCGCGGCCCCGGCTCGGCATCGGCCGCACCTTCCAGAACCTGGCGCTGTTCCACCATATGAGCGTGCTCGACAACATCATGGTCGGGCGGCACCATTTGCTGAAGAACAACTTCATCACTGGATCGCTGTACTGGCTGACCGGCGCGCGGCGCGAGGAACTCGAGCACCGCCGCAAGGTCGAGGAGATCATCGACTTCCTCGATCTGCAGTCGGTGCGCAAGGCCACCGCCGGCACCCTGCCCTACGGCTTGCGCAAGCGCGTCGAACTGGCGCGCGCCATGGCGCTGGAGCCGCAACTGATCCTGCTCGACGAGCCGATGGCAGGCATGAACTTCGAAGAGAAGGAAGACATGGCGCGCTACATCGTCGATCTCAACGAAGAGTTCGGCATGACCGTGATGATGATCGAACATGACATGGGCGTAGTGATGGATATCTCCCACCGCGTCATGGTGCTGGATTTCGGCCGCAAGATCGCCGAAGGCGACCCGGCCGCGGTGCTGGCCGACCCCCATGTCAAACGCGCTTACCTCGGTGAAGAGGACGAAGCCCTGGTCGATCCGGACGATGCGCCGGCGGAGAGTGCGGCATGATGGATTACGCCGGACGCGCCGCAAGGGCCGACACCTATCCGAAGCTGCTCCGCCTCAACGCGAAGGAGCACGGGGGCGAGATCGCGCTACGCGAAAAGGATCACGGACTGTGGCGCGTCTTCACCTGGAGCGACTACCAGACCCGCGTGCATGATTTCGCGCTCGGCATGGTCGAACTCGGGCTCGGACGCGGCGACGTCATCGGCATCATCGGCGACAACCGGCCGGACTGGATGGCGGCCGAGATCGCCACGCACGCCATCGGCGGCATGAGCCTTGGCCTCTATCGCGACGTGCTGGATGAGGAAGCCGCCTACCTCTTGAACTATGGCGAAGCCAAACTGGTGTTCGCCGAGGACGAAGAACAGGTCGACAAGCTGCTGGCGCTTGCTGAGCGCGTGCCCAACCTCAAGCACATCATTTATTCCGATCCGCGCGGCATGCGGAAATACGACGATCCGCGCCTGATGGAAGCCGACAAGCTGGTGGCGATGGGGCGCGACCGCGCCGCGCGCGAGAGCGGTCTCTACGACCGCCTGGTCGACGAGACCAAGGGCGAGGATGTCGCCATCCTCTGCACCACGTCGGGCACCACGGCCAATCCCAAGCTCGCGATGCTGGCCGCCGGGCGGGTGCTCCGGCATTGCGCGACGTATCTCAGCTTCGATCCGAAGGGACCGGATGACGAATACGTCTCGGTGCTGCCGCTGCCCTGGATCATGGAACAGGTCTACGCCCTCGGCAAAGGGCTGCTCTGCCGGATGAAGGTCAACTTCGTCGAAGAGCCCGAGACCATGATGCACGATTTTCGCGAGATCGCGCCGACCTTCGTGCTGTTCGCGCCGCGGGTCTGGGAATCGATCGCGGCCGATGTGCGTGCCGGCGTGATGGACTCCTCGCCGCTCAAGCAAAAGCTCTATGACCTCGGCATGAAAACGGGCCTGGCAGCGCTGGCCGAAGGCAAGCAGTCACTGCTCGCCGACCAACTGCTGTTCCGCGCCTTGCGCGACCGCCTCGGTTTCACGCGGCTGCGCTCGGCCGCCACCGGCGGCGCGGCGCTCGGGCCGGATACGTTCAAATTCTTCCAGGCCATGGGCGTGCCGCTGCGCACGCTCTACGGCCAGACCGAATTACTCGGGGCCTACACGCTGCATCCGGCCGGCAAGGTCGATCCGGACACGACGGGCGTGCCGATGGCATCCGACATCGAGATTCGCGTCGACAACCCCGACATCAACGGCGTCGGCGAAATCGTGGTGCGTCACCCCAACATGTACCTCGGCTACTACAAGAACCCGGAAGCCTCCGCCGCCGACATGAAGGATGGCTGGATGCATTCCGGCGACGCCGGCTATTTCAACGACAACCAGCAGCTCGTCGTGATCGACCGTATCAAGGATCTCGCCGAGACCTCGCGCGGCGAACGCTTCTCGCCGCAATACCTGGAGAACAAGCTGAAGTTCTCGCCCTACATCGCCGAGACCGTCGTGCTCGGCGCCGGCCGCGACGCACTGGCCGCGATGATCTGCATCCGCTACTCGATCATCTCGAAATGGGCGGAGAAGAACCGCATCTCGTTCACGACCTACACCGACCTCTCCTCGCGCCCCGAAGTGTATGAACTGGTGCGCAAGGAGGTCGAATCCGTCAACGCCACGCTGCCGCCGGCGCAGCGCATCTCCCGCTTCCTGCTGCTCTACAAGGAGCTCGACGCCGACGATGGCGAGCTCACCCGCACCCGAAAAGTTCGCCGCAGCGTCATCAACGAGAAATATGCCGGGATCATCGACGCGATCTATGGCGGCAAGCGGGACATTCCCGTCGACACCGTGATCCGCTTCCAGGACGGCACCACCCAGCGCATCCGCACCACGCTGCGGGTGGTCGATCTCGGCACCAACGCGCCACTCGCGGAGGCCGCGGAATGAGGCGTCAGCAACAACATCGCGCAGTGCCTGTTGATGTGCCCTCTCCCCTTGTGGGAGAGGGCTACCCCGCCGCTCAAAACACACTCATTAGGGTGAGGGGTCTCTCTCCACACATGCGTATGCGGAGACAACCCCTCACCCGCCTTCGCTTCGCCGTAGCCGATGCCAGGCATCGGCGTTCTATCTTAGTACGGCGGCCGGAGGCCGCCTATGCCTCTCCCACAAGGGGAGAGGGGAAGAAGCGCGCGCCTCTCACGAGTCAATTCGCATGAACACCCAGTTACTGATCCAGCTCCTGGTCAACGGCCTCGTGGTCGGCACGCTCTATGGCGTGGTCGCGATGTCGTTCGTGCTGATCTACAAAGCCACCCAGGTGGTGAATTTCGCGCAAGGCGAATTGCTGTTGATCGGCGCCTGGGTGTGCTGGTGGCTGCTGACGAAATATCAGGTGCCGTTCTATCTGGGCATGCCGATCACGCTGGTGTTCATGTTCCTATTCGGCATCGCCATCCAGGTGGTGATCCTGCGCCCGATGGTCGGTGAACCCATCATCTCGGTGATCATGGTGACCATTGCGCTCTCCACCGTGTTCTCCGCGCTGATGAAATGGATGTTCGGCGTCAATCTGCAGCCGTTTCCGCGCGTCTTCACCACCCAGAACGTCAACATCCTCGGACTGCAGGTGCAGACCGTCTATTTGATGAGCCTAGCGGTTTCGCTGGCGATGATGGTGGGCATGGCGTGGTTCTTCCGCCTGTCCAAATACGGCCTCGCGATGCGCGCCACGGCGTTCAACCAGCAGGTGGCGCAGTCACTCGGCATCTCGGTCAAGAGCGTGTTCGCGATGGCCTGGGCGATCTCGGCGACGGTTTCAGCGGTGGCCGGCGTCGTGGTGGCGGTAGTCAACGGCGTCTCGGCAGGACTTTCGGCCTATGGCGTCAAGGTATTCCCGGCTGCGATCCTCGGCGGCCTCGACAGCGTCGGCGGCGCCGTGCTCGGCGGCATCATCATCGGCCTTTTGGAGAACTTCGCGCACTTCCTCGACAGCGAGTATCTGCACTGGGGCAATCTGTACGAAATCGCGCCGTTCTATGCGCTGATCATCATCCTGATGATCAAGCCCTATGGCCTGTTCGGCACCAAAGACATCGAGCGGGTGTAATCCATCATGGCAACCCAGACCCTGATCCCCGCCGGCGATTTCCGCACCAGCTATGCGGCGGATACCACCGTGTTTCCGACCAGGACCAGCCGCAACGCGATGATCGTCGGCATCATCCTGGTCTGCTTTGCGCCGCATGTCCTCAACGAATACACTCTCAGCCTGCTGATCCAGATCGGCATCTTCGGCATCGCAGCCCTCGGCCTCAACATCGTGGTCGGGTTCACCGGCCAGATCTCGATCGGCCACGCCGCCTTCTTCGGGTTCGGCGCTTTCACCTCCGCCTATCTGTCGAACCGGTTCGGCATCCCCGTGTTCTTCTGTATTCCGCTCGCGGGCGTGGTTACGGCAGCGGTCGGCCTGATCTTCGGGCTGCCCGCGGCGCGCCTGAAGGGACTCTATCTCGCGATCGCGACGCTGGCCGCGCAATACATCCTGCTCGATTTCTTCGCACGCGCCGAATGGTTCACCGGCGGCAGCGTGCCTGCGAGCGCGGAACCGTTCTCGATCTTCGGCTACTCGCTGCGCGGCGATAAGAAATATTTCTACGTCGTGCTCGCTTACGTCATCGTCTGCTATCTCCTGGTGACCAATTTGATCCGTTCGCGCGACGGCCGCGCGCTGGTCGCGGTGCGCGACCACTATCTGTCCGCCGAGATCATGGGCATCAACCTCACCAAATACCGCACGCTGTCGTTCGGCCTCGCCGCCTTCTTTGCCGGCGTCGGCGGCGCGCTCTATGCGCACTACAACCAGGTGGTCTCCAACGAAGGTTTTGGCATCGACCGCTCGATCATTTTTCTCGCGATGATCATCATCGGCGGCATCGGCTCGGTCATGGGCACGCTGATGGGCACGGCCTTCATGGTGCTGCTGCCCGAGTCGATGGAATGGCTCAGCGTCGCGCTGCGCGACAGCCCGATCGACCAATTCCTGGGATTGAAGAACAACATCGCTTTCCTGCGCGAGATGGCCATCGGCATCATCATCATCGTCTTTCTGGTCTTCGAACCGGACGGACTCGCGCACCGCTGGCGTCGCATCAAGGCTTACTGGAAACTCTACCCGTTCTCGCATTGAGGTAGGAACGGGACCGATAACAAAAGACCTCAACAAAAGACCGGAGGAAATATAATGACGATGAAGATTTTATTGAGCACTGCCTCGCTTGCGCTCCTGCTCGGCGCTACTTCAGCCAGCGCGCAAGCCCCGATCTCGCTGGGTCATCTTGCCGATTATTCGGGCGCCACGTCCGACGTCGGAACGCCGTTCGGACAGGGCGTCGCCGACACCTATGCCTGGATCAACAAGAACGGCGGCATCAACGGCACCCAGGTCAAGGTCGATACCGTCGACTACGGCTATCAGGTGCCGCGCGCGATCGCCCAGTACAAGAAATGGTCGGGCGCCGACAAGGTTGCGGCCATTCTCGGATGGGGCACCGCCGACACCGAAGCCCTCACCGGCTTCCTCGCCGAAGACAAAATCCCCGACATCTCGGCGTCCTACGCCGCAGCGCTTTCGGACCCCACCGGCGCCGGCGGCAAGGCCAAGCCCGCACCCTACAATTTCTTCTATGGCCCAAGCTATTCGGATGCCGTTCGCGGCATGCTGACCTGGGCGGCCGAGGACTGGAAGGCCAAGGGCAAGCCGGGCAAGCCGAAATTCGTCCATATGGGCGCCAACCATCCCTATCCGAACGCGCCCAAGGCCGCGGGTGAAGCCATCGCGGCTGAACTCGGCTTCGAGCTGCTGCCGCCGATCGTGTTCGCGCTGACGCCGGGCGACTACAGCGCACAGTGCCTGACCCTGAAGAGCTCCGGCGCCAACTACGCTTATCTCGGCAACACCGCAGGCTCGAACATCTCGGTCCTGAACGCCTGCAAGGCAGCCGGCGTCGACGTCCAGTTCCTCGGCAACGTCTGGGGCATGGACGAGAATGCCGCCAAGGCCGCCGGCGCCGCCGCCGACGGCGTCGTGTTTCCGCTTCGCACCGCCGTGGCCTGGGGCGGCAACGCTCCCGGCATGAAAACCGTGACGGACATCTCCAAGATGTCCGACGCGGGCGGAACCGCCTACCGTCCGGTCCACTACATCGCCGGCGTCTGCACCGCGCTCTACATGAAGGAAGCCGTCGAATGGGCTGCCAAGAACGGCGGCGCCACCGGTGAGAACGTCAAGAAGGGCTTCTACCAGAAGAAGGATTGGGTGCCGGCCGGCATGGACGGCGTCTGCAATCCGTCAACCTGGACCGACAAGGACCACCGCGGCACGCTCAAGGTCGATCTCTACCGAATGAAGGTCGCCGGTGCGACCGACGCGCCGCTGAACGATCTCGTCAAGAACGGCGCGATCAAGCTCGACAAGGTGAAGGTCATCGACTTGCCTCGCAAGGCCGAATGGCTGGGCTGGTAATCTAGCGGGTTGCCTCCGGGCAACCTTAACACTCCGCCGTCATCCCCGCGAAAGCGGGGATCCAGTACGCCGCAGCCCATCCGCAAGATCGCAGGCGGCTCTGGAATACTGGATCACCCGCCCCAGTGCGCAATTGCGCACAATGCGGGTGATGACGGCAGCAGGTGATCAGACATGACAGAAGCAACTCAAATTGATCGCGCACCGGCGGCGGCGCCAACCACCGCGCCGCTGCTCGATGTGCGCAACATCGAGGTGGTGTACGACAACGTCATCCTGGTGCTGCGCGGATTGAGCCTCGAAGTGCCGAAGGGCGCGATCGTGGCGCTGCTCGGCGCCAATGGCGCCGGCAAGTCGACGACGCTGAAGGCGATCTCCGGCCTGCTCAAGACCGAGGACGGCGAGGTCACCCGCGGCGAGATCGTGTTCGACGGCGAGCGCATCAACGGCATCGATCCCGACAAGATCGTCCGCCGCGGCATCTTCCAGGTGATGGAGGGCCGCCGCATCATTTCAGACATGACGTCGGTGGAAAACCTCAAGCTCGGCGCCTTTACCCGCACCGACAACGAGGTCGGCGCCGACATCGACATGGTCTTCCGGTATTTCCCGCGCCTCAAGGAGCGCACGGGGCTCGCCGGATACCTCTCCGGCGGCGAACAGCAGATGCTGGCGATCGGCCGCGCGCTGATGGCGCGCCCGAAGATGATCCTGATGGACGAGCCGTCGATGGGGCTGTCACCGCTGCTGGTCAAGGAAGTGTTCGGGATCATCAAGGAGATCAACCGCGACCTCGGCGTCACCATCCTGCTGGTCGAGCAGAACGCACGGGCGGCGCTCTCGGTCGCGAGCCACGGCTACATCATGGAACAGGGCAAGGTGGTGCTCGACGGCTCGGCCGACGAACTGCGCGACAATGAGGATGTGAAGGAGTTTTATCTCGGCGGCGCCGGCGACCAGCGCAAGAGCTTCAAGAACCTGAAGAGTTTTAAGAGACGGAAGCGGTGGCTGTAACAGCCGTCATTCCGGGATGCGCCTCTTGGCGCAGGCCTCAGATGCGCACTTGCGCATCGGGGAATCCATACTCCCGATCGTAGTTATGGATTCCGGGCCGGCGCTTCGCGCGCCCCGGAATGACGAAAGAAAGACTGACTCATGACCGACCATTACGACGCCCTTGAAACGCGTGAGCCGATCCAGCGCGAGGCGGAGTTGTTCTCGCGGCTGCCAGCCGTGCTGCGCCGGGCGATGGCAGCGCCTGCCTATGCCGAGCGCCTCAAGGGCACCGATCCTGCTTCCGTGACAGACCGGGCCGCACTGGCGCGCCTGCCGGTGCTGCGCAAGTCCGAACTCCCTGCCCTGCACAAGGCCGCACCGCCCTTCGGCGGGCTCGTGGCGGGCCTCCCGGGGTCGTTCGGACGGTTGTTCACCTCCCCGGGGCCGATCTTCGAGCCTGAGGCTGTTCATGCCGACCCCTGGCGCGGCGCACGGGCGCTGTTTGCGGCCGGGTTCCGGCCCGGCGACGTCGTGCTCAACACCTTCAGCTACCATCTGACGCCCGGCGGCTTCATTTTTGACGCGTCGGCGCGGGCGCTCGGCTGTGCAGTCATCCCGGCCGGCCCGGGCAACACCGAAGCACAGTTCGAGCTGATCGAGGCCTATCGGCCGGTCGGCTACAGCGGCACACCGGACTTCCTCAAAATCCTGCTCGATGCCGCCGCAAGCGCGGGGCGCGACGTCTCTTCGATCAAGCGCGCGCTGGTTTCCGGCGCGGCCTTTCCGAAATCACTGCAGGACGACGTCAAGGCACGCGGCGTCGATGCCCACCAGGCGTTCGGCACCGCCGACCTCGGCCTGATCGCCTTCGAGACCGAGGCCCATGACGGCATGGTCGTGAACGAGGATCTGATCTTCGAAATCGTGCGGCCCGGCACCGGCGATCCCGTCGCCCCCGGTGACGTCGGCGAGATCGTCGTCACCTCGCTCGATCCGCACCACCCCTGGATCCGGCTCGCGCTGGGCGATCTCACGGCAGTGCTGCCGGGGACAAGCGCCTGCGGACGCACCAACATGCGCATCAAGGGCTGGATGGGCCGCGCCGACCAGACCACCAAGGTCAAGGGCATGTTCGTGCGGCCGGAACAAATCGCCGAGATCGGCAAGCGTCACCCCGAACTCGGGCGGTTGCGCCTCGTCGTGACGCGATCGGGCGAAAGCGACCTAATGACCCTCAAGGCAGAGACAGCAAGTCCGAATGCCGGCCTCAAGGAAGCGGTTGTCACAACACTCCGAAACGTAACAAAACTCGGAGGTATCGTGGATTGGGTCGAGCCCAAGTCATTGCCGAACGACGGAAAGGTGATTGTCGACGAACGCAGCTAACGCGAAGTACGTCAACCGACAACCTTTGCATCCAACACAATTTTGACGAGCATTTGCAAGCAAAGAGGCGGCTCTGGGAACCAGCAATGGAGCCAGTATAAAAACTTGAGAAATACCAACACGCCGATGAAATCCATCTTCCTCGTCAAGGCGGTTCGCCGATCAGGCCCGGGTTCGGACAAATGCGAAAAGTGCTACGCAAAAAGGCCACGCCAAGGGCGTTTACGATCTCGCTACTGGCTGCAACAATCTTGCTGCCGGATTCGGATCGTTTGATTCAGAAAGGTCATTTCGCCATGACCAAAGCTATCGCTTCGGATGAAAAGCCTGGCACTGCCGCCAAAAATACCATGCCGCCCGCACGCGATCCCAAGCTGGCGGCGGAGGAAGAATATCAACTGGCGCGGCGACTGAACACGGTTGAGGCGCTGGAGCTCTTCATCGCAAGGCATCCGGACGATCCGCTGGTAGCGAAAGCGCGAGCCGATTTGCGCCGACTGTCGCGCTAGCGTGAGATGAGACCTGGGCCGTGACGATAGACGATAGACCATTTTGTGCTCGTGCCGCGGACGCAACGCAGCACGAGTGCGGCGAGCCGGGGCTAAGGCTACTTTGCATGGGGTTGTTTTCGCGATTTTATTTCCGAGTCCTGCGGTGCGCCGCCTGTAGCCCGCCGAAGACGCGCGTGAACGCGCTGCGCCGGGCTCGAGGCCGCGTGTGCTAGCAACTGCTATGCATCCCGGCGCGGACACTATCCGCGATGATGGCATGACAAGCCCATGCATTTCGCCGATAGTTTGACCTCGACCAATTGTTGGCTGGAGACTCCTTGATGCCCTCCCCGCGCGCCTCGCAGGCCCTTTCCCGTTTCACCGTCCTCGACCTGACCCGCGTCCGTTCGGGGCCGACCTGCGTGCGGCAGCTCGCCGACTGGGGCGCCAATGTCATCAAGATCGACGCGCTGCTGGAGGACGCGGCCGGCGAACAGCCGGGTGGCCCGCGCCAGGGCTCGGACTTTCAGAATTTGCACCGCAACAAGCGGGCGATGACCCTCAACCTGAAGGATCCGAAGGGCCTCGAGGTGTTCAAGCGCCTTGCCGAGAAGGCGGACGTCGTGGTCGAGAACTTCCGGCCCGACGTCAAGGCCAAGCTCGGCATCGATTACGAGAGCCTGCGCAAGATCAACCCGCGCATCGTCTACGGCAGCATCTCCGGGTTCGGGCAGGATGGCCCCTATCACAAGCGGCCGGGCTTCGATCAGATCGCCCAGGGCATGGGCGGGCTCATGTCGGTTACCGGCGCCCCCGGCGAGGGCCCGATGCGGGTCGGCATTCCCGTGGCCGACCTCACTGCCGGGCTATTCTGTGCCCTTGGCATCCTCACGGCGCTGCTCGAACGCGATGTCTCCGGCGAAGGCCAGTGGGTGCAGACCTCGCTGCTGCAGGCCCAGATATTCATGCTGGATTTCCAGGCCGCACGCTGGCTGATGGAAAAGGACGTGGCCAAGCAGGCCGGCAACAACCATCCGACCAGCATTCCGACCGGCGTCTTCAGGACGTCGGACGGCTATATCAATATCGCCACCACGGGCGGGCGGATCTGGGAGCGCTGCGCGCAGGCGATCGGCGCACCTGAACTCCTCACCAACCCCGACTACGCCACCTCTCCCGCCCGCTCGAAGAACCGCGACGCGCTTAATGCCGCCATTGGGAAGCTCACCGAGAAGAAATCCACCGAGACCTGGGTCAGCGAGCTCAACGCCGCCGGCGTGCCCTGTGGCCCAATCTACTCGATTGATCAGATGTTCGATGACGACCAGGTCAAGCATCTCGGCATCGCGCAGCACGTGCCCAACGACGAAAACAGGCACATCCAACTGGTCGGCCAGCCGATAACTTTGTCGCGGACGCCAAGCAGCATGGCGGCACGTCCGCCGGAGTTCGGTGAACAGACCGAAGAAGTGCTTGCCGAATTCGGTTTCGGCAAGGAAGAGATCGCCGATCTCAGGCAACGCAAGGTGGTCTGAGCGGCATCAGAACGCCTGGAACTCACCACACGAAAAAGCCCCGGAAAACCGGGGCTTTTTTTATTCCTATCGTTCTGTGGCTCAGTACTTGGCGACGACGGGAGCGGCCGTGAACTGGTAGTTGATGCCGACGCGGGCAACATGGTCATGGAACCTGACAGTGGTCTGATTTGCCGTTCCGCCGAAGTAGGTCTTCGAGCCGAAGTCCATATAGAGATATTCGAGCTTCGCCGACCAGTTCCTGGCGAATTTCTTCTCAAGGCCGGCTCCGACTGTCCAACCCACGCGCGTCTCACTCCCGGACACCGTGGTCCCAATGACCGTGAACGGTGCGCCGATGGTGACGTTGCTGTTGCCGTCGAACAGCTGGAAGACTCCGGAAGGCGTCGTCGCCACCTTGACTTCACCAACCGCCAGACCGCCTGTCGCGTACAGCAACAAACTCGGGTCAACGAGGACGCCGCCACGGGCCCTGAAGGTTGCAAACCAAGGCAAGCTCGTGGTGGTGTCGGCGAACAAGGTTGCACCTATGCTCCCGACCCTGATCGATCCGAGTTGATCACGCGATCCTCCGCGTTCCCCCGTGCCCTGGATGTCAGCTTCAAGTCCGACCACCCAAGTCCGGTCCAATTGCCAATTATAACCGATCTGGCCGCCACCGAGACCGCCATCGACATTCTGCCCAAACGTGGTGATCGTAAGCGGTGCACCCGGATCGAACGTGTTACGAGCCCTGCCCCAGCTATAGCCGCCGTTGAGACCAGCATAGAAGCCAGTCCAGTTGTAGCCGGGATCGACGATCACGGGAGCCTTGGTATACGGCCGCGGGGCCAGGTCGGCAGCGAATGCGCTCGTCGTGAGCAGCGAAACAATCGCGGCACCTGCAATCAGAATGCGATTCATCGGGATTCCCTAAAACGTGAAATTGAACTGGAACCAGTATACAGAAACGGGTGCCGTATCCTGTTACCCGGGAGCAACAAGTGGACACAATTGAGTTCCATCGACGGATTAGCCGGCGTCAGGGTGAAGAAACACCAAATCCGTCCTAAACATCTGGCTAGGCAGTACTTTTTGACGTCCGCATCAGCCGGGCGAAACTGCCAAATAGCTTGTCGATCACGGGCCAGAACAGGAGAACGATCGCCAGTGTTGTAATCGAGCCAACAAGGCCGTTCGACCAGAACACCTTCATGTCGCCGCCGGACCCGATCATCGAGAGGCGGAACGCATCCTCGGCGCGGTTGCCGAGCACCAGCGCCAACGTGAACGGCGCGAGCGGTATTCCGATCTTCTTGAACACGTAGCCGACGACGCCGAAGCCAAGCATCAGCCAGATGTCGAACATCGCATTCTGGATGGCATAGGCACCGATCGCGCAGGACACCACGATCATCGGCGCGACCGCTGCGAAAGGCACCCGCAGGATTGAGGCAAAGATCGGCACCGTCGTCAGCACCAGCACAAGACCGACCACGTTGCCGAGATACATCGAGGCAATTAGGCCCCAGACGAAGTCCTTGTGTTCGACGAACAACAAAGGCCCGGGGTTGAGGCCCCACACCATCAAGCCGCCGAGCAGGATTGCCGCAGTGCCGGAGCCGGGAATACCAAGCGCCAGCATCGGCAGCAGCGCTGCGGTGCCCGAGGCATGCGCCGCCGTTTCCGGCGCAAACACACCTTCGATGCGGCCCTTGCCGAAACCGTCCGGGTCCTTGGAAAAACGCTTGGCGAGATTGTAGCCCATGAACGAGGCCGCAATCGCGCCACCCGGCGTAATGCCGAGCCAGCAGCCGATGAACGACGAACGAAACAGCGTCACCCAATATTTCGGCAGGTCCCTCCAGACCGACAACACGACACGCAGACTGATCCCGGCGGCGTGTCCGCGCAACGCGAGGCGCTCTTCCATCGTCAGCAGGATCTCGCTGATGCCGAACAGGCCGATCACCGCGACCAGAAAATTAATGCCGCGCAAGAGGTCAGTCGAACCGAAGGTCATGCGCAACTGGCCGGACACCGTGTCCATTCCAACGCCGGCGAGCAGCAGACCGAGCGACATCGAAATGACAGTCTTGTGCTTGGCCTCGCGGCCAAGCCCCACAAAGGAACAGAAGGTGAGCAGATAGACCGCAAAGAATTCAGGCGGGCCGAACTTCAGCGCAAAGGACGAGATCATCGGCGCCAGAAACGTGATCAACAGCACCGCCACCAGCGAACCGATGAAGGAGGAAGTAAACGCCGCAGTCAGCGCTTCCGCAGCCCTGCCCTGCTGCGCCATCGGATAACCATCGAAGGTGGTCGCGACCGACCAGGCTTCGCCGGGAATGTTGAACAGGATCGACGTGATGGCGCCGCCGAACAGCGCACCCCAATAAATGCAGGACAGCATCACGATGGCCGAGGTCGGATCCATCGTGAAGGTCAACGGCAGCAGGATCGCCACGCCGTTCGGCCCGCCAAGTCCCGGCAACACGCCGACGAAAATGCCGAGCACCAGCCCGACCATCATCAGGACGAGCGTCTTCCATGTCAGCAGGACGGCAAAGCCGTGCATGAGCAGACCGAAGGCTTCCATCAAACTACCTGCGATCTACTATCGGCCGAGGGCCGCTTCGAGCGGGCCCTTTGGCATGATGACGTCAAACGCGATGTCGAAGGTCACGAACATCACAGCGGTGAACACGAAGGCGGTCAGCAGCGATTTCCACAAGGCGATCTTGCCGACCACGCGCATGAAGGTCGAGATCAGCAGGAAGCTCGCGACATAGAGCCCGAGAAATTGCATGGCCAGACAGAACAGCATCGTCGGCACGAACACGGCCATGACGCGGCGAAGCTGGGCCTGCGTGACGAAAGTCTCGGCGGCTTCCTTGCGCGACAGGAAAGCGGTGACGAGCCCATAGAGGCTGGCACCACCGAGGATCACCGACAGATAGAACGGAAAATAACCGGCCTGCGGGCCGGTGGAGTCCCAGGCGGCGCCGGTGCGCCAATTGTCCCATCCGAGCGTCAGCGCCAGCGCCAGAAGGAGCAATGACACCACGACGTCGACGATGCGGACGCTCGTCACGACAGGTGAATTGACCTCCGGCGCGGTCGGATCGTCGACGACGATTTCGATGTCGGTATTGGACATTGGATCGATCTATCCCCGCTAACTGACGTGGCATACGGGATACAGTGCTGGCGTTGCCCGCGTCAATGTAACTTCAGCGAATGCTCTGACTTGACGCGTTTCCTCAACGCGAACCGGCTTCCACAAAGCGCTATCGAACCCGATCAGGAAACGTGCTCGCAAGTGCAGCACGCTCAGGCCTCAGCACACCGCGCTCGGTGATCAATCCAGTTACCAGCCGCGCCGGCGTGACGTCGAAGGCATAATTGGCGACCGGCGATCCCGCAGGCACCACCCGCACCGTTTCGATACGCCCATCGCTGGTGCGGCCGGTCATGGTCGCGACCTCATCGGAAGCGCGCTGTTCGATCGGAATCTGCTTTATTCCGTCGTCGATACTAAAGTCGATGGTCGGCGACGGCAGCGCAACATAGAACGGCACGCCGTTGTCGTGCGCGGCGAGCGCCTTCAAGTAGGTTCCGATCTTGTTGCAGACATCGCCATTGGCGGCCACCCGGTCGGTTCCGACGATGGCCAGATCGACCATCCGGTGTTGCATCAGGTGGCCACCGGTGTTGTCGGCGATCACCGTATGCGCGACACCATGGTGGCCAAGTTCCCACGCCGTGAGGGAAGCGCCTTGATTGCGGGGCCGGGTTTCGTCGACCCAAACATGGACCTTCAGGCCATGATCATGCGCGAGGTAGATCGGAGCCGTCGCGGTACCGAAATCGACCGTCGCCAGCCATCCAGCGTTGCAGTGAGTCAGGATATTGACCGTCTCTCCCGGCTTGGTTGCGGCAATCGCTTCGATCAGCGCCAGACCGTGCTGTCCTATGCCCTGATTGATCGCGACGTCCTCCTCCGCGATTTCAGTGGCACGCTTGTAGGCCGCCGCGACACGTCCTGACGGCGGCAAGGGCCGCAGCATCCCGTGCATTTCATCGAGCGCCCATTTCAGATTGATGGCCGTCGGCCGGGTCGCAATCAGCATCTTGTAGGCAAGGTCAAGCGCGGCGTCGGAGGCGTCGGCGCGCATAGCCAGCGCCATGCCATAAGCGGCGGTTGCGCCGATCAGCGGCGCGCCGCGCACCAGCATGGAACGGATGGCTTCGCCGGCGTCCGCCGCACTCGTCATCCGCGCGATGACGAAATCATGCGGCAGCCGCCGCTGGTCGATCGCCCCGACCGACCATCCATCGGGCTCGAGCCAGATGCTGCGAAAATGCCTGCCATCGACCTTCATGAACGCAACACCCTGCCGGCCACCGCGTCGAGCTTCCTGAGCAATTTGGGATCTCGCGCCTCCGGCGCCGTGATCAGCGCGGTATCGAGGGCCCGATCCGAGCCGATCGGACACGGTTCGTGCTCGCGCGGGAAATCCCTGGCAAGGCGCGCAACCAGGCCCTTGGCCTTTTCGGCATTCGAATTCAGCACGCGAATGATATCCTGAACCGTCACGGCGTCGTGCTGGGGATGCCAGCAATCGAAATCGGTAACCATCGCCACGCTGGCGTAACAGATCTCGGCCTCACGGGCGAGCTTGGCTTCCGGCATGTTGGTCATCCCGATCACCGAATAGCCCTGCGTCTTGTAGGTCAGGCTCTCGGCAAGGCTGGAGAACTGAGGACCCTCCATACAGACATAGGTGCCGCCTTGCACGGCTGCGATGTCCTCGGCCTTGGCGGCTTCCGCCAAACGCACCAATAGGCGCGGCGAGACCGGATGAGCCATCGAGACATGGGCAACGCAGCCTTTGCCGAAGAATGAACTTTCGCGCTTGTGGGTGCGGTCCACGAACTGATCGACGAGCACGAATGTGCCGGGTGGCAGATCCTCCCGGAACGAACCACAGGCCGAGAGCGAAATCAGGTCGGTAACCCCTGCCCGTTTCAGGACGTCGATATTGGCGCGGTAGTTGATGTCCGAAGGCGACAGAACGTGCCCTTTGCCATGCCGGGGCAGAAATACGATCGGCAGCCCGGCGATTACACCATGCCTGACGGGCGCAGAAGCCTCGCCCCAGGGGCTTTCGATTGCCTCGTCGCGGACATTTTCCAACCCCGGCAGATCGTAAATGCCGGATCCGCCGATAATGCCAAGCACGGCATTCGTCATGATTGCTCCCCGAATGTTTCCCGAAGCGACCGCTCCGGCTTGTTCCCAGCACGCTTGGATGTTCGACTATACTGCGACGCAATAATCAACCATTGTTCGCCTACTGCAAAGGCCCTCTGACAGAGGCTTGTGATTTGACGGCGCCACGCCGCAGCGATCAGGAGAAAGTGGATGTCGGCCACCAGCGAGCGGAAAAAGCGCCAGTCCATCATCGACGCCTGCCGCAGCATGAATGCGCTGGGCATTAATCAAGGCACGTCCGGCAATATCAGCCTGCGGCATGACACCGGCCTGCTGATCACGCCGACCAGCGTGCCCTATGAAACGATGCAGCCGGAGCAGATCGTGTTCATGGGTCTGGACGGTTCGTTCGACGCGGCGCAGCGACCGTCGAGCGAGTGGCGGTTTCACCTCGACATTCTCAGGGCACGGCCCGAGGTCAACGCGGTGGTGCACGCGCACCCGCCCTATTCGACGATCCTCGCGATCATGGGTCTGGAAATCCCGCCGATCCATTACATGATCGCAGTCGCCGGCGGCGACACCATCCGCTGCGCGCCCTATGCGACGTTCGGCACGCAGGAGCTGTCGGAACACGCCGTGCGGGCGCTCGAGGACCGCCTGGCCTGCCTGCTGGAGCATCACGGCATGATCGCCGTCGGACCTTCGCTGTCGAAGGCAATGTGGCTTGCGGTGGAGGTCGAAGCGCTGGCGCGGCAATATCACGGCTGCCTTCAGATCGGCACACCGCGGTTGCTGCCCAAAGCAGAGATCAAGAACGTTCTCGGCAGGATCGCTGGATACGGTCCTGCCGGGAAATAACGCGCTACGGCTGGCTTACTTCGCCACGAAACCGGCTTCGTTCATCAGCGAGGCGTTGAGCTTGTCATCCTCCTCGAGAAACTTCACCATGTCCTTGCCGGTTAGGAAGATCGGCTTCAGCGCCTGCTTTTCCATGTATTCCTTGTACTCGGCGGTCTGCGTCACCTTCTGGAACAGGTCGACATAGAACGCCTGTTGATCCGGCGTGACCTTGCCCGGAAGGAACATCGCGCGCAGCATCAGATACTGCACGTCGAGCCCTTCTTCCTTGCATGTCGGGATGTCGTTCCAGGATTGCGTCTCGGTGACCTTGGTCTTGTAGGCGATCCGCTCCTTGTCGAACACGCACAGCGCGCGGACCTGGCCGGCCCGCCAGACCTCGAGATTTTCAGACGGGTTGTTGACGTTGGATTCGGTATGGTTGCCGACCAGTTGCGTCGCGGCCTCGCCACCGGATTTGTAGGGCAGATAGGAGAACTTCGCGCCGGTCCTCTGCTCCATGAACACGGTGAGCACGTGATCCTCGCGCTTGGAGCCGGTGCCGCCCATCTTGAACGGCGAACTCGCAGCCTTGGCGGCGGCAACGAATTCCTTCACGGTTTTCGGTCCGGCGGCATTGTCCCACAGCACGAACTGATCGAGCGCGACCACCGACACCGGCGTGAGATCGCGCCAATTGAAGGGAATCTTCGCCGACAATGGCAGCATGTAGATCAGCGAGTAGGCGATCAGCACCTTGTTGGGGTCGCCGTCGCTGGATTTCATGTACATCAGCGCCTCGGCGCCGGACGCTCCTCCCTTGAGCGAGACCACTATCGGCTGCTTCATCAAATTATTCTTCTGGATCGCCGCCTGCATCATGCGAGCCATCTGGTCGGAAGCGCCGCCGGCACCTGCTGCGACTACGATTTCAACCGGTTTGGTCGGCTCCCAGGCAGCGAACGCCGGCGCGCAGACGATCATGGCCGCCAAGGCAGCCGTGGCTTTCAGAATCTGTCCCACGTTTTTCTTCCCTATGTCTTTGTTTTAATTATAGAAACGCTAGCACACACGGTACCATTGTGCGGATTTAACTGCGCCAGTTCAAGTCGAACCACCCCACACTGTCTATTACTTTCGCATGAGCCAAACGAACCGCGGCGATACGGAACTCCGATCGTGATCAATCAAACCCGAGCCGAGCCTATTTGCCCTTCCAGTTCGGCGTTCGCTTGTTGAGGAAGGCATCCATTCCTTCGCGAAAATCCTCGCTCATATAGGCGCGCAGGATCAGATCCCGGCCCTCCTCGCGCGACAGCGTGCGGCGAATACGGAGCACCGCTTCCTTGGCGGTTTCCATCGTGATCGGCGCATGACCAGCAACGAGCTTGGCGGTTTCATCGGCGCGGCGCTGCAGCGTCGGAACGTCAGGCACCACCTCGTTGAGCAGACCGAGCGACAGCGCCTCCGGGGCCTCGATCAGCCGCGCTGTAAAAATCAGGTCCTTGGTCCGCGCCGGCCCGACCAACGCAACAACCCGGCTGATGTTGGACATCGACAGGCAGTTGCCCAGCGTGCGCGCGATGGGAAAGCCGATGCGCGTCGTTGCGGTGCCGATCCGGATATCGCAGCAGGCGGCAATCCCGGCGCCGCCACCAGTGCAGGCACCAGCAATGGCCGCAATCGTCGGCACCCGGACCTTCTCCAATGTGCCCAGCACGCGATCGATCCGCTCCTCATATTCGAGTGCGTCCTCCGCGGTCTTGAAGGCACGGAACTGCGAAATGTCGGTACCCGATGCGAACGCCTTTTCCCCCGTACCGGTCAGAATCATGGCCTTGATCGAGCGGTCCTGGTTGACGCTCTCGCAGATCGCCGCCATCTGCTCATACATCGCAAAGGTCAGCGCGTTGCGCGCCTGCGGCCGGTTGAACGTCAGCCGGGCGATACCGTCCTCGACGGAATAGAGCAGGTCTTCAGTTGCAGCTACCGGTGCGTTCATCGCAGTTCTTTCTGTTCATTTCGTTGTTGGGTCGAGACCGGTTCAGGCGACGGCGACCTTTGGAATGGAAACCACATCGCGTCCCTTGAGCACTTCCATCGCCGCCAGCACGCCCCCGCCTCGATGCGGCACCTTGGCGAGATCGAGACCCATTTCAACGCCCGACAGCGTGCCCATCAGCATCAGATCGTTGAAGTGGCCGATATGGCCGATCCGGAACACCTTGCCCTTGATCTTGTTGAGGCCGGTGCCGAGCGACATGTCGAAGTTTTCCAGCACCACTTTGCGGAAATTGTCGGCGTCATGGCCTTCCGGCATCACCACGCCCGTCAGCGCCGGCGAGTGTGCGCCCTGTTCCTGGCACTGCGTTTCCAGGCCCCATACCTTGATGGCTGCACGCGTCGCGGCGCTGTGGCGCTTGTGGCGCGCGAAGACGTTTTCCAGTCCCTCTTCTTCGAGCATCTTGACCGCTTCGCGAAGCCCGAACAGCAGATTGGTTGCCGGCGTATAGGGCCAGGTGCCCGCCTTGTTGATCGCGATCACTTCCTGCCAGTCCCAATAGGAACGCATGGCCGGATTGGCCTTCGCGACCGCAAGCGCTTTTTCCGATATGGCGTTGAAGCCGAGACCCGGCGGCAGCATCAGCCCCTTCTGCGATCCCGCGACCGAGACGTCGATGCCCCACGCGTCGTGCTCGTATTCCAGGGAGCCGAGACCGGAAATGGTGTCGACCATCAGCAGCGCCGGATGGTTGACGCGGTCGAGAATGTTGCGGACTTCCTGCGGATGGGTGACGCAAGCGGTCGAGGTCTCGTTGTGGACCACGCATACGGCCTTGATCTTGTGCGCCTTGTCGGCCGACAGCTTCGCCTCGATCTGCTCAAGGTCGGCGCCATGACGCCAGTCACCGGGCAGGAAATCCACTTCGAGCTTGAACTTCTCGGCAATACCGCGCCACAGCACGGCGAACTGCCCGGTCTCGGCCATCAGTACTTTGTCGCCGGGCTGCAGCGTGTTGACGAGGGCGGCCTCCCAGGCGCCGGTGCCCGACGACGGGTAGATGATCACCGGCTGCTTGGTGCGGAACACCCGCTGCATGGCCGCCAGCACCGCGTGGCCGATCTCCGCGAATTCGGGTCCCCGATGATCCATGGTTGGCATGTCCATGGCGCGCAGCACCCGGTCCGGCACGTTGGTCGGTCCCGGAATCTGCAGAAAATGCCGTCCAGAGTGCACAGTCATGGGGCGTCCTTCCCGGTCTTGTCTTTGGCTTCACAAGTCTTGGCTTCACGAGCCGCTCGAATATCACTATTCGGCGGGCTTGTCCCCCGCCCGGCGGGGCCCGTCAATGCACAAGAAGCAGGGCTTTGCCTTGCCAAGGCGAACCCCGGCAGGCAAGACACTGAGGATCACTCACGAGACCAAGGCAATGGCGGCAACAGGGGCCGAAAAGTCACAAAATTCGGCTGAAAACAGCGCCCTCGCCGTGCGTCTTGCTCGCGAGATTACCGGCGACGCCTTCTTCGATGCGTTCAACCGTGGCCGCTACGCGACCGACGCCTCGTTCTACCAGATGATGCCCCTTGGCGTGGTGGTCCCCCGGACCATGGACGAGGCGTTGCGGACACTGGCCATCGCAAGGGATGCCGGCCGAATCGTCACCCCACGCGGCGGCGGCACCTCGCAATGCGGCCAGACCGTCAATGAGGGGATTGTCGTCGACTTTTCCAAACACCTGAACCGCGTCCTCTCGCTCGATGTCGAAAATCGCACCTGCGTTGTCGAACCCGGCATCGTGCTCGACGACCTCAACCGCCAGCTCAAGAAGCACGGGCTTTGGTTTCCGGTCGACGTCTCGACGGCCTCGCGCGCCACCATCGGCGGCATGGCCGGCAATAATTCCTGCGGCGGACGCTCGCTGCGCTACGGCACCATGCGCGACAATACGCTGTCGATGGATGCGGCCCTGGCCGACGGCACGCTGCTGCATTTCGGCGAGGTGCCGCGCGATCTCGCGCGCGTGAATTCACCAGATAGCGGGCTCGCGCTGTTTCGCGACATGCTCGATCTCGGCAAGCGCGAGGCAGCCGAGATCGCCGAAAGATTTCCGCAAGTGCAGCGCCGCGTCGGCGGCTACAATCTCGATGGGCTGGTACCGCGCAACGCGGCGAATAACATGGCGCACCTGCTGGTCGGCTCCGAAGGCACGCTCGCCTTCACCACGCAGGTCGAGCTCAAGCTATGGCCGATCATCCGCAACAAGGTGCTGGGCGTCTGTCATTTCGGCAGCTTCTATGAGGCGATGGACGCGGCCCAGCATCTGGTGAAGCTCCGCCCTATCGCGGTGGAACTGGTCGATCGCACCATGATCACATTGGGCCGCGAGATCGCGATGTTCCAGCCAATCATCAGCACCGCCGTGCGCGGCAACCCCGATGCGGTGCTGATCGTGGAATTCGCCGAGGAAGATCAAGCTGAAAACCAGCGCCGCCTGAAGCAGCTCGGCGAACTGATGGTTGATCTCGGCTTCGGTTGGGACAAGCCGCAGCGCAAATGGGGTGGCGTCGTCGAAATTACCGAGCCTGCACTCCAGACCGGCATCGCCGACTTCCGCGCCGCGGGCCTTAACGTCATGATGTCGATGAAGCAGGAAGGCAAGCCGGTCTCCTTTGTCGAGGACTGCGCGGTGCCGCTGCCGCATCTTGCCGACTATACCGAACGCCTCAACGGCATTTTTGAAAAGCACGGCACCCGCGGCACCATGTATGCGCATGCCTCCGAAGGCTGCCTGCATGTGCGTCCCGTGCTCAATCTGAAGCTGGAGAAGGATGTCAAGGCGATGCGCGCCATCGCCGAAGAGACCTTCGAGATGGTGCGCGAGTACAAGGGCTCGCATTCCGGCGAGCACGGTGACGGCCTGGTCCGCTCCGAATTCCATGAAGCGATGTTCGGTTCACGCATCGTTGCCGATTTCAGGGAGGTAAAGCAGCGCTTCGACCCGGACAATGTCCTCAATCCCGGCAAGATCGTCGATCCGCCCAAAATGGACGACCGTTCGCTGTTTCGCTATCCGCCGGATTATCGCATCGGCGAACTGAAAACAGCGCTCGATTGGTCGGCCTATCCCGGCGCCGGCGGCGGCTTCCAGGGGGCCGTCGAGATGTGCAACAACAACGGCGCCTGCCGGAAACTCGAAGGCGGCGTGATGTGTCCGTCCTACCGTGCGACCCGCAACGAGAAGGACGTCACCCGCGGCCGCGCCAACACGCTGCGACTGGCGATCTCCGGTCAACTCGGACCGAACGCGCTGGCTTCCGACGAGATGATGGACACGCTGAAACTCTGCGTCTCCTGCAAGGCCTGCCGCCACGAATGCCCGACCGGCGTGGACATGGCCAAGATGAAGATCGAGGTGCTGGCGGCACGCGCGGCAACACACGGCCTATCGCTGCGCGACAGACTGGTTGGATATCTGCCCCACTATGCCGGCCTCGCGTCTCGCCTCGCCCCGCTCGCCAACTGGCGCAACGGCAGTCCGTTGCTGCGCAAGCTGTTTGAAAAATTCGCCGGCATCAGCGCGCAACGCGCCCTGCCTGCATTCCGGCGCGATGTGTTCCGAACCGATGCCGAGGCCCTCGGGCCGGAGAATGGCCGCGAAGTCGTGCTGTTCGCCGATACGTTCAATCGTGCCTATGAGCGGGAAAATCTCGATGCCGCGCTGCGCGTGCTGGTTGAAGGCGGATACCGCGTCCACATTCCAAAACCGGCAGACCACACGCGGCCGCTATGCTGCGGACGCACATTCCTCTCTGCTGGTCTGGTCGATCAAGCGCGAGCCGAATTGGACCGGCTGGTCGCAACCTACGCGCCGTTCGCCGCGCGCGGCGTACCGATCGTCGGACTGGAGCCGAGTTGTCTTCTGACGCTGCGCGATGAGCTGCTTTCCTTGCGCTCCGATAACGACGCCAAGAGCATCGGCGCGCATGCGCTGCTGTTCGAGGAATTCCTGGTTCGCGAAGCGGAGGCCGGCCGTCTGCGGCTGCCGCTTGGTTCGATGCCTGCCAAGGCGCTGGTTCACGGCCACTGCCATCAGAAATCATTCGGCGCATTCAAGCCGGTCGAAAAAGCGCTTCGCCTCGTGCCCGACCTGAACGTCGAGATCATCGAGTCCAGTTGCTGCGGCATGGCCGGCGCCTTCGGCTATGGTGCCGACACCTACCACGCATCGATGGAAATGGCCGAGCTCTCGCTGCTGCCGGCCGTCCGCGGCGCCGACCAGACCACACTAATCGTCGCCGATGGCACCTCGTGCCGGCATCAGATCAAGGATGGTAGCGGGCGATCAGCGCTTCACGTCGCGCGTGTTCTGGCGATGAGCCTAGACCGTGCAAAGCCCAATTCACCTCTCTCCTCCCATGCAAAGGAACCGACCCATGGCTGAACTCACCCTCGACGTCGCCCGCAAGATTCTTGATGCCGCCCTTGCCAAAGGCGTCGAGAAAAAACTGAAGCCGCTGGTCATCACCATTCTCGATGCCCGCGGTTGCGTCAAAGTCACGGCGGCGCAGGACGGCACCAGCCTGATGCGGGCCGAAATCGCACACGGCAAGGCCTATGGCGCACTGGCGCTAGGCATGGGCTCACGCGCGCTGTTCCAGCGGGCGCAGGAGCAGGCTTATTTCGTCAGCGCGGTAAATACGATGGCACAAGGTCGCCTTATTCCGGTGCCCGGCGGGGTGCTGATCCAGGACGGCGGTATGCTGCTTGGCGCGGTCGGTGTCAGCGGCGACACCTCGGACAATGATGAAGTCTGCGCCGTCGCGGGTATCGAGGCCGCGGGGCTAAAGGCCAACGCAGGATAATCGGGGAAAGCGACTGATCGGACACCGCCGGAATGGATGACGAATTCAGGCGGCAGCTCCTGGAGCGGTTGAAGTCGATCGAGCGGCAGCTCGACGCGCTCGACACCAGCCAGAGCCAGTTGAAGGAGGCTTACGCAAGATCGCGCGCTCATGCCAGGCGATTGTGGTTGCGTCCGCCGATGTGGACATTCGAGCAGCACCCGCCTCGTCCGCTCGATCTGCGTATGCTGCCAGCCGCGCCACGGCACGGTCGAGCTTCTGAAGGATTACGGCGACAGGATTTGCTGGCGAAGCGAGCGAGACAACGGGCAGTCTGACGCGATCAACAAGGGCTTCGCAAACGTCGATTGCGATATCATGGCCTACCTGAATAGCGACGACACCCTGCTGCCGGGCACCCTCGCCAGCGTCGCCGATTTCTTCGAACAACGTCCGGACGTTGACTTCGTATACGGACATCGCATCTTCATCGATTACGCCGGCTCGGAAATCGGCCGGGCCGTTTTCCCGGTGCATGACAGCGAGGCACTCAAATACGCCGACCATGTTCTGGCGCCGTCGCGTATGGGACAGGGTGGGTCCGATGAGCACCGAATTTCATTCGGCAATGGACTGGGACTTCATGCTGCGCGCCGAGGCCGTCGGCTTCAGGATGGCACGGCTGCGGCGTTTTCTCGCCTGTTTCCGTGTCCACGACGAACAGGGAAAACGACGCGGAACTACGAGCGCGGAACGGGAGGAAATGCAGGAGCTGCGTCAGCGATCACTCGGGCATGTCCCGAGCCAGCTTCAAATCTGTCGCTCGATGATGCCTTACCTGGTACGACAGTTCGTCCTTCACTGGAGCTATCGCCCCGGCCTCGTGAAGCGATGATCCGTGGAACGCGGACTCCGAAACAAACTCCTGATACACCGGTATTGGTGAACCCGGACGCGATCAAAAATAACTTAGGACTCGCGAAAACATCGCCTATCGATTTCCTGGAAGGCCGGATCTACGTGCTGGGAGTCGGCGTCGCCGGTGGCATGGCGCTCCGGAATCGACGCATCAATCCGTCACCGGCCCGGCCATAACGGTTTGCGCTTCTCGCCAAACGCCTTGAGGCCTTCCTTGGCGTCTTCCGTCATGGCCAGCAAGGCAATCTGGCTTTCGGTGTAGGCGATGCTTTCGTCGAACGACATCGAAGCGATGGCGCGCATGGCATATTTGCCGCGCCGGATCGCGGTCGGCGATTTGTCGACGATACGGCTGATCAGCCATTCGACCTTGGCGTCGAGCTCGGCTGACGGCACCACGTAATTCAGCAGCCCGGCGGCCTGAGCCGTCTTCGCATCGAACGGCTCGCCCGTCAGCGCCCATTCATTGACGAGGCGCGGCGGCGCCATCGATTGCAACAGGCTCATCACCTGCATCGGAAATACGCCGACCTTTACTTCGGGCAGCCCGAAGATCACGTGATCGGCGGCCACCGCCATATCCGTCATGCACAGCAAGCCCATGCCACCGGCCATGCAGACGCCCCCTACCCGCGCGATCGCAGGCTTGGTGGCGTTCTGCGACAAGCGCAACAAATCGGCGTAGTCGACATTCGGCCTGGAAAAATCCATCGCGAAGGCAGCGCCGCTGTTCTGCAGGTCGGCGCCGGCGCAAAACGCCTTGTCACCCGCCCCCGTCAGCACGATGACGCGGACTTCCTTGTCGTCATGGGCGTCGCGATACCCCTTGGCGATGCCGGCGACGACGTCGGCATTGATGGCGTTGCGCTTGTCCGGCCGGTTGATGGTAATCCAGAACGCCTGTCCGCGCTTCTCGCGTATTACGCTGCTGTTGTCGGTCATTGTTCCGCTCGCCCTGTTTGCCATGGATTGGCGAACATTTGCGGCAGGATGACGCCGGACTGCAAGCAGGATTTAAGCCGAGGGCACGACCTTCTTCACCCAGACCTTGTTGTCATGGAACGCCGCACCGCCCACGGGCGCGACCGCCTCGGCTCCGGTCAGCATGTTGATACCGCGACCGCCGATATGGGCCTTGTTCGGCTGGATGGATTCCGCGATCAATACGCCGCGTCGCAGCCCGTCGAACAGCTTTACCGTCAAATTGGTCTCGCCCCTCACGTTGCCGAGTGTGACGACATCCCCATCGGCGAGCCCGAGCGTAGCGGCATCATCGGGATGCATCATCACCGAGGGCTTGCCCTCGCGCGCAATCGAAGATGGCGTTTCGTTGAAGCTGGTATTGAGGAAGCTGCGCGAGGGACTGGTGGCGAGCCGAAACGGATGGGCCTCATCCGCCTCCTCGATAATCGCCCAGTGGTCCGGCAGCGACGGCATCTGTGCCCAGGGCCCCAAACCGGCGTTGCCGAAGGGCGGGTTCGCCCAGTCGGCCTTGAAGTGGAACTTCTTGTCCGCATGCGCAAAACCGTCGAGGTAATGCGAGGTACGGAAATCCGGCTGGATGTCGCGCCAAAGATCCGCCTCCAGGGCCGCGATATCGCCATGACCGCTTTTCTTCAGCGTCGCGTCGATCAATTCGCGCGGCGACATCGTAAAGCCGGGATGCACGGCGTTAAGCCGACTGCCGAGGCCCTGCAACACCTCGTGGTTCGAACGGCACTCGCCGGGCGGATCGATCAGCTTGGCGCCGACCGAAATATGCTGATGTCCGCCACCGTAATAGAGGTCGTCGTGCTCCATGAACATGGTCGCCGGCAGCACGATATCCGCCATGACCGCCGTTTCGGTCATGAACTGCTCATGCACCACCATGAACAGGTCTTCGCGCGCAAAACCCTTGCGCACCAGCGCCTGCTCCGGCGCCACCGTCATCGGGTTGGTGTTCTGGATCAGCATCGCCTTGACCGGCGGTCCGCCCTTCAAGGCTTCCGCGTCGCCGGTCAGGATGCGGCCGATCTGCGACTGGTCGAGCCAGCGGGTGGTGCGGTCGAGCGCGTCGTGCCCCTCGATGATGGATTCGTCGAACTTCCAGATTGCAAAATTGTTGAAGAACGCGCCGCCGCCTTCGTGTTGCCAGGCGCCGGTCACCGCCGGGATACACAGCGCCGCATGCATCTGTGCCGCGCCGTTACGGCTGCGGGTGAAGCCATAGCCGAGCCGAAAGAACGAACGCTTGGTCTGACCGACCAGGCGGGCGAACGCTTCGATCTCCTCCACCGGCACGCCCGAGATCGACGAGGCCCATTCCGGGGTACGGGTCGCAAGGTGCGCCTCCAGTTCATTCGGACAATCGGTGTAGCGATCCATATATTCGCGATCGGCGTAACCTTCCCGGAACAACACGTGCATGACGCCGCAGGCGAACGCGCCGTCAGTGCCGGGCTTAAGCAGGATCTTGATGTCGGCCTGCTTCATGGTGTCGTTGTTGTAGATATCGATCGCCGCGATCTTGGCGCCGCGCTCCTTGCGGGCACGCATCGCATGCGTCATCACGTTGACCTGGGTGTTCACGGGATTGGTGCCCCAGATCACGACAAGGTCGGACACGCCCATCTCGCGCGGATCGACGCCGGCGATCTTGCCGGTGCCGATGGCAAATCCGATACGGGCGACGTTCGCGCAAATCGTCGAGTAGAAACGGGAATATTTCTTTACGTTGGCAAGACGGTTGATGCCGTCGCGCATTACCAGGCCCATGGTGCCGGCATAATAATACGGCCATACCGATTGGGCACCGAACTCCTTCTCGGCCTGACCGAAACGCGCGGCGATTTCATCCAGAGCGTCATCCCACGAGATCCGCGCGAACTGACCGGAACCCTTGGGTCCGGTGCGACGCATCGGGTGCAACAGCCTGTCGGGGTGATGGATGCGCTCGGCATAGCGGGCGACCTTGGCGCAGACGACGCCGGCAGTGTAGGTCTGCTGCTTGGAGCCGCGCACCCGGCCGATGCTGCGGCCGTCGATCACCTCGATGTCGAGCGCGCAGGCCGATGGGCAATCATGCGGACAGGTGGAGTGGCGGATGTCGACCTTGGCATGCTGGTTCATGCCCCGATAGGTAACATCAAAATCCGCCGTCGCCGAGTGACTTTCTCGACGGGCGCACCAGCGAAAACAGCAAACAAGCCATGCATCCGGCGCCGAGATAGGCCCCTCCATTGGCGTGGAGCGCAGTGCCTCCGCCAACGCGTTCACGCGCGTCTTCGGCTAGCTATGGACGGCACACCGCAAGGCCCGAAACACAAAATCGCGAAAACAACCCCATGCAAAGAAAGGAACCCCTCGCAAAGAAAGGGGTCGCTGGCATGGATGCCATACCCGCAAAAACATTTTGACACGTCGGGCAAATCAGTGGCAGTTCTTCATCATCCCGACATTCGGCAAAAGCACCCGCGGTGCTGCGCAATAGTGCGCTTTGCGTCAAAAGCAGCCAACTAGCCAGGCCGTGTTCTCATAAATCGCCATGTCCGCTTAGCCCCCAGAAGCGGCAGAGAAGCGGACATTGGAAAACCGCCGTTTAGTGCCACAACCGGACTCATGCACCGCAGCACACAGCATCTCTTATTCGATTGCCTCGTCGGCGCGGGCGAGCAGGCTGGGGGGCACCTCGATGGCGAGGGCTTTTGCGGTCTTAAGGTTGATCAGCAGCTCAAGCTTCGTGGACTGCTGGACCGGCAATTCCGTCGGTTTCGTGCCCTTTAGAATACGGCCGACATAGATGCCGGCCTGACGATAGGAGTCGGCGTAATCGGGACCGTAGCTCATCAATCCACCGTCTTCGACGTAATCCCGCTGGAAGTAAATCGCGGGGAAAGCGTGGCGCGCTGACAAGGCGACAAGCTGCGCCCGAGAAGTAATAAAAAGCGGATCGGAGCCGACAAGTAGTGCGTCCGCTCGCCAGCGCGACAAGGCATCGAAAGCCGCATCGATCTCCGTGCTGGTACTTGCGCGGAAGACTTCGACGTCCAGGCTGAGCGATTGTCCGGCGACTAACACCCCCCGCACCGTCGGTTCGGCTGTTGCCGCCTCTGCGGAATTGACTAGTACAGCGATGCGCTTAGCCACAGGCAACAGCTCATGCAGCAGCGCCAACCGTTTTGCCGGCAACTCGTCGACAGGGAAATAGAAACCAGTGATGTTTCCATCCGGTCGGTTGAAGCTTGACACCAAACCTATTTGGACAGGATCCAAACCGCTCAGGAACACGATGGGAATGGACGGCGTTACGCGCCTTGCAGCGAGCGCTGCAGATGGCCCCGACGCGGCAATGACGGCAGCCTCGCGGCGCGCTAAATCAGCAGCAAGTTCCCTCAATCCCTCTGCTCCGCCATCGGCTGAGCGGTACTCCAGCCTCACGTTCTGCCCATCCACGAAGCCCTGGCTGCCTAAGCCCGCACGGAACGCAGCAAGCCAATGCCGACGCGCTTCCAGACCAGGGCCTAGGAAGCCGACTACGGGCGCAGCGCGCTGTTGCGCGAACACCGAGAACGGCCACACCGCTGCCGTCCCACAAGCCGATGAAGTCGCGCCGGCGCATTGCTGCTCCCAAAGTTCAAGAACGAGACATCGTACCGGCTAAGTCTGGCGCGCCGGAAGAGGGCAAAATGTCCGTTCTGGGTCAATCGCGTCGGTTTGACGGTCAGCCAAGCCATTTCCGGTCTACCCCCGTCAACGGACATCGCCAAGGCCAGTCGGTTTGTCTCAAATGTGCCAATAAGCGACATATGCGTTGCCGCAAGTCGCAAAGCTATTCGATCAACTCGTCAGCTGTCGTAACTAATTTGTCCGGCACCTTCACTCCAAGCGCTTTCGCGGTTTTCAGATTGACCACAAGAGTGAACTTGTCGGCCTGTTCAATCGGTAAGTCGCCGGGCTTTGCCCCTTGAAGGATTTTCGCCACCTGTCTCCCAGTGAGCCGAAACCCATACTCCAAATCGATGGAATATGACATCAAACATCCGGCCCGCGCGAACTCGGGGTAGACGCCGCAGATTGGTCTGCCCGACTTTGCAACAGATGCCACAACCTCAGGAATGCGGCCGAGGATGACAAAAGTCCCCGAAATATAGAATGCGCTGACGCCGTCCCGCAGCCCCAACGAGACGGCATCGTCGAGACCATTCAGGTTAGGCCATTGCAGATCATATCTCAAAACCTCAAAACCAAGCCGCGAGGAAGCTTTTTGCAATCCAGTGTGTTCGAGGTTTGCCAGGCTTGCCACAGAGCCGCCTGCAAAGCCGATCATTCCGAGCCGGGTCAGGTTCGGCATCAGCTCCTTAAAAAGGCCGATGCGCTTTGTGGTGATACTCTCTTCCCCACCGATAGCGTTCTGGACGTTGCCAGTCATCATGCCGCCCGGTCTTGCATAACTCTCTGCCCAACCCAGTGCGATCACGTCAACTGCAACCCCGGTAAAAACTAAAGGTGTGTTTGGCGCTTGCTGGCGGACTACAGGAGCCGCGTTGGCTGCTGTCACGAAGACCCTAGGACCCAACGCATCCAATTCTTTTGCAAGTTTTGGCAGCTGTGGCATGTCGCCGTTGGCGAAACGCACCGTGAGGGCGTAGTGTGTGCCTTCGACAACACCGGCTTGTTTAAGACCATCCCGCAAGGCGGCGACCATTTTGATCGCCCTATCCTCCGTTGTGGGAAATAGTACCGCTAGAAGCGGCAAGCCCTTGGCCTGCTGAGCCAAGGCGGGCAGCGGCCACACAATCCCAGCGCCGCCAGCCAACTGCATGAACTTGCGTCGGTCCATTCCTTCACCCCGCCAGATGGTTCCGCCTTAGCCATCAAATCACAGAGATCGACTATCGACCAGCACGGTAGACTCGGCAAATGTTGGCTTCGGGTCATTCGCGTCGGTTTGGTCGGTCCACGGCGACTTCCGGTCTACCCCGACGGACGGACATTCTGCGGAAAGGCGGGAATGTCTCAAAGGTGCCAATAGGCGACATTTGGTAACGACTTCGCTCGGCCGCTTCGTCGACGTGGAGCGAGCAGTGGAGCGCTCGCGATCCTGCAGTCTTCCGGTGTGATGCTGTTACTTGCCTTTGAGCTCGTCGCGAAAGGCAATTGCTTCAAGCTCGACCCGGACGGCGTCCATGACAGGAACCACTGGCCGCGCTTCGAATACAAAGGCAGGCAGCATCGAGCAGAACTTGTGAACCGCCAACGGATCGTCGCAATCCAGCAGCATATACCCGCCCCAGTCCCCCACTCGTATGACGAACATCTCGATCTTGAAGTTGTCGGGCGCTTTCCATTGAGTAAAGACCTCCAGAATCCGCTTCTGGGCATTCTCGTACTCGATGGGCGATCCTTGCGAACGTTCGCTCCAGGTGATCATGTACTTCATCGGTATCCTCCTTTGTTTGTTGTGAAGTGGGCATTGGAGGGCTTGCCATCGGGCTAAGTCGGTAAATTGGTGCGCACGGATTAGGTCAAGAAGCGCTCCGCCGGCAGCTGGGCTGGAGCGCTCCGCACTCAGGGCAGACCCCGTCTGCTGCTTCGTGGAGCTGGCGGCTAATTTCTTTGTTTAGAGCTTCATGCTCCCATGTTGTGCCATCGCTTTTAATGACTTTAGTGGCACGAACATAGGCATGGGTTTCCGCAGCGTCATCACCGACACGGATTGTTTCATTGAGATGGAACGGGCAAATCGCTGTCGCGCGCGTCGTCGTCAGCGCATATCGAACGACAGAAGCGAGATCGTCGGTCCAGCTATCGACGGACATAAGAGACCACTTTCAGCCAGCTCAAGGTCTTTCTTTTCAAAAGCATATCACAAAATCATGCCGTACTTTGATGCGGTTCAAAGGTCAGTATTACTGATACACTGTGATTTTCGGCGCAGCGCGCTGGATCGCCGCCGCGTTTGCCGTTCGTCCGCTAATGTCTCAGTTGGGTCAACAGCGGAAGAACTCGAAGTGAGCATAACGAGTCCGCTTTCAAGGGCATAGCGGCCGCGATTACTGCGCAGGACAGGCCGCGCCGGTCTTCACCCAGGCCTCGACCAGCGCGCCGGCCTGCTTTTGCGTACCGGGCGCGGGGCTGCGGCCAACGCCCGGGGCCCAGGCCCAGCCGACGAGCGTATCATCGCCGATGTGATGGATCAGATCCTCGGGCTTGCGACCGCCGTTGCGCGCGGGATCCTTGAGCTGCGTGCAAATCTCGGCAACCGTCTTGCCTTCCCATGCCATTTCGCGCGGCGCGAGGTGCCATTCCGGGTGACCCGGCATGCGACCGGGTTCGAAGTTCGCATTCTGATGGCAGATCGAACAGCGCATCGCCGGAAGGCCGTGGCCGTCGACGCCGCGGGTGACCGGCGGCTGATGCAGTCGGCCTAAATCGCCTTGCCGCGGACGGTCAGTCGCCGGATGGCAGTTGGTGCAGCGCGGATGGGTCAGCACCTTGCCAAGTTCGGTGAACATCGCCGCCGATCGCGCGTCCGTATCGGCAATCGATGCAAAGCTCTCGGGGCTTGCAAGGCTCTGCGGCGCAGTTTCGGAAACCGCGTAGCCCGCAAGCATGCTCGTCGCCACGGTGACGATGGAGACGACAAGCTTAAACCGCAGTTCCGATTTCATGTCGCTTGGTCCTCGCGCCCGGTCATTGGTTCGCCACGAGATAGCGCTTGGAATCCGCGAGGATCACGTCACGTACCGCTTCGTGATATTTGATATAGCCGGTGCAGCGGCAGATGTGTCCGTCGAGCGCTTCGGCGATGGTCTTTTCGAGCTCGGCGCGTGCCACCGGCGTCTTCGCCAGACGCTCCAGCAGCACCTGGCCCTCGTTCAGGAAACCGGGCGTGCAATAGCCGCACTGGAACGAGAAATGTTCGATGAATGCCCTCTGCAGCGCCGTGAGCTCGCCATTCTTCGCATGCCCCTCGACGGTGCGAATGGCCTTGCCATCGAAACCTACCGCTGAGACGACGCAGGTCGGGCTGGTGGAACTTGTTCCGTCTGCGTTGTCGACGATGACGGCGCAGCTCAGGCACTGCGCGGCACCGCAACCGAACTTGGTGCCGGTCATGCCGAGATATTCGCGCAGGAAATCGTTCATCGAGAGATCGTCGCGCACGTCCGTCGGTCCGTGCGCGCGGCCATTGATCGTGATGCTCAATTTGGTCACGCGAGCACTCCCTTGAGCAGGTTGGCCGTCACCGGCAGGGACTGGAAGCGACGGCCTGTAGCGTCGAAGATGGCGTTCAGGATCGCCGACACCACTGGAATCATCACGACCTCCGCGATGCCCTTTGGTGGCTCATCAGGGGTCAGCGGCGGCAACCTCTCGATTTCGAGGTCCCACAATGGCAGGTCCGATCCACGTGCGACGAGATACTGCCCAAGATTCCACTGGCCGTTGCCGGGACCACCTTCATAAGGTGGCAATGTCTCCAGCAGCGCATAGCCGACAGCCATGGCAAAACCGCCTTGCGCCTGACCCAGTACCACTTCGGGCACCAATGCCCGGCCGCATTCAAACACGCTGTAGGCCTTGGCGATCCGCAGCGCACCGGTGGAGCGCTCAATCTCGACGCGGACCAGCGTTCCGCACGCCGATGTGTAGGTATTGCCGGACTGGTTGTTGACGGTTGACGGGAATTTGACGCTAACGCGGTCGATGCGCGCAAATTTGCCGTTACCCTTGCGGACAGCCAAAGCATCAATCTCGGCGCGGTGTTGCTCGCCGGCGATCGGAAAGCGCGCGCGCGACCACTCCCATCGGGAAAAGGCGTGCGCCACTGCGCCGGTCACCAGATTGCGTGCATGCGCTTTCGCGGCCAGCAACGGCAACGGCAGCGGCGCAAGACCAGACATAACAAGCTGCCCATCTTTCCACTGCGCCTTTGCCCAGTCCCTGGCGCGCGGATCGTTCGGGGTGATGCTCCACAACTCAAGCGCCGCCGGCCACAGGCCAAAGCGGAAGATCACGCGTGCCGCCTCTCCGGCCGAATGGGTGCCGACATGCGCGCCGATCGAGGCGCTGGTCGCCGAACTGATCGCGGGTACCCATCGCGGGTCCTTCTCCGCCCGGTCCTGCGTCTTTTGATCCATCGTGTAGGAATTGCCCGACGTGACCAGCCCGAGAACGTCATAACTATCGACGCGCGCGACCGACACTTCGTCGGCGACGGCGCCGAGATAGATCGCCACCCGATTGGCCAGTGCGGTGCCGATGCCGTTGCCCATCTCGACATGGTCGCAATAGATCGTGATCTTGCCCTCGGCCGAGAGCTCGACTCGCCCCAGCGAACAATCGGCCCCGGTGCCGTAGTCCTTGGTCACACAGGCGACCCCGGTGCCGACGAGAATACCCGGCTGCGCGGCTGATTTTTGCTGCGCGCGCTGCTGCCAGATCGGATGTTTCTCGAGTTTGTCGAGGATTTCCGGAGTACGAACCGAGACGCTGTAGCGATTGCCGCACATGGTCCGGCCGTTGGGCTTCAGCAAGTTGCGGCGCCGAAACTCGATCGGATCGAGCGGCAGGGCCGTTGCCACCTCGTCAATGAGGACCTCCAGCGCGGTCATCGACTGCAGCGTTCCGTAGCAACGCATCGATCCGGCCGTGACGCCGCGCGAATGCAGAGCGACCGTGGTCACGTCGACCTTCGGAATGTCGTAGATGCCAATTGCCGCGGTCGCAGCAACGGTTGCGACCTGGCCCGAAAGATTCGCGAGGCCACCGCCGTCAAGGACATGGTCCGCTGCAAAGGCCTGAATCTTGCCTGTCGCTCGATCGACGCCGATCCGGGATCGCATCTTGAAAGCATGGCGTTTGATGCCGCTCTGGAACTGCTGATAGCGATCGTGCGCCAGCCGGACCGGACGGCCGGGAAAGAACATCGCTGCCAGCGCCACGTAGAATATGAACGGGGTGTGGTCGCGGCCCCCGAAACCACCGCCGACATACGTGAACTGGGCATTGATGCGCGCCGGCTTGAACGGCGCCTGGGCCTTGCCCAGCAGATACTCAATCGATTCCGCAGCCTCGTAGGGGGACTGGACCCCGAGAACGAGTTCAAGGCTTTCGCTCTTGTTGTTGTACCAGGCGAGACCGGCTTCCGGTTCGAGAAACATCGGATCGACGGATTGGGTGTCGAACTCGCGGTCCAGCACCAGCAGGTTCGAATTTTTGGCCGCGAGTTCGCTACGGATCTGTTCGCCATAGACCGCGGCCTTGGAGTACGGCGCCGGCGTGTCCTTTGCGAGCGGGGACCAAACCGGGAGTGGCGAGCTCTGGGAGCGTCCCGGGCTGACCCAGCCCGCGAGGATCGGCGAATAGACATCGGGCGCATCGGGTGTTGCGCCGGCCACGCGCGTGAAGCGATTGGCGCCGTAGCCCGGCATCGCAACCGGGCCGGTCTCTTCGCCGAAATTGACGAACGTCCCGTCACGCAGCACCAGCCGTGCCTGATCGAAGGCGTCGAACGTCTCGAAGATCAACAGCGCGACCGGTTGCCCCATATAGATCGGCGTCTTGCCGACCGGACAGAACAGGTCGCCGGTATAGAATTCGGGAACGCGGGTGCCGATCTTGTCGAGATCCGCCGCGGTCACCACCACCGACGGCTTGAGCGCGCCGCTCAGCCGCGCCAGATCCATGCCGATATAGACTCGCGTAGCATCGGGCGCGCGAACCAGGATCGCGTGCGAGGTGTTTTGCGGCCAGCCCGGCAGATCGGACGCGCGGAAATCCGACGCGTAGAGTTTCGCACCGGTAACCTTGGCGACACCGTCAACGCGGCCAGCACCGTTGGCCGCAGGATTCCAACCCTCGCGCCCCGGAAGCACTGCACGTGGGGGCAACCCGGCTGCCTCCGCCGCACTTAGGCGCGACAGGCTAAGGGCGATGCCGCTTGCCGATATCCACTTTACAAATTCGCGTCGCGAAGGCCGCATGTCCCACCTGTTGGTCAACGCTGTCATCCACATATCGAAGCAGCAATATGTCGACTCACACGAAGGGTCTGACGACGGATGCAAATTGATTCGTCGCAAAACAATAGAGGATGGCAGCCGGTTCTCAAACCGGCTGCGCAAGTCTTCCGGAACTACTTCAGATCGGCGATCGATGCCGGGCCTGGCCCTGTTGTCACCAACGCCGGCCATTGCTTCGAGCCGAACGGAACGACGGGCGGCAGGAACGGCGTCATGCCGCGCTTGCCGGTTTCCGCAACGATCGCGACACGCGCGTCGCCCCCCATCAGCTCGTAGTCCATCAGGTGATAGTTGCCAAAGAACAGCGAGCCGACCGAACGATCCGCAATGATACGGGTCAATGACTCCAGCATTTCGGCCGGCGACGTCGTGAAGGAAATCGTCTCGATCAGCAGCAAGCGGCTGTTGATCGCGTCAGGGCCAAAGAATTGCGCCAGGACGCTGAACAGCACGTTGTTCTGGCGCGCCACATAGATCGTGTTGCTCGCGGCATAGGTCTTGTCCCAGTCGGTACCGAGTTGCTTCTTCCAGTCCGCCAGCACCGTCATCCAGTGCCCGACTTGTGTCTGCGCCGCCCAAGTCACGTTCTTCGCCAGATACGGCGCTTGCTTCTTGCCGAACGCATCGAGCGTGGCGAATGGAACGACGCCCTTGGCAACGCACTCGTCCATGAACGCGAGGTTGTTCTGCAGGATGGTCCGATTATTGTCGCGCCAACCGGGTTCCATCGGTGTGGCGTCGAGGCCATCGAGCGCCGATTGCATGCGGCTGCGATAGGCGAGCATTGAGCCGCGCCAGGACTTGTCATCGGGATTGTCGACATAGGGGCCGACGACCTGGGCCAGCGCCATCGTGCTGTGGCCGACCGACTTCAGCAGTTGATAGACGATCGGCACCTGCGGCGCATCCATTGGCGCCATCCCCGGCCGGTAAAGGATCATCCGACCGCCGGCACCCGAGAACAGGCCAAGGATCACCGGATGCTTGCCCAGGATATTCTTCTGGAAGATCTTTGCTGCATCGCCATAAAGTTCGAACATGCCGGTGTTGAGCGCCAGCATGTCCTTGGTCGCGATATCCGAGGCCGTGGCCGCGGATTTACCCGAGATCGGCGCCATGTAGGCAGGCAGTGTTTGGGCGGTGGCGCCGCCGCCGGCAAGCAGGAGCACAGCCATCGCCAGACAGGGATGAAGCTTCATGTCACATTCCTCGCGGCATCGGCCTGGATCAGTAACCAGTCTCGCCACTCTCAATGATTCTATATGCGTTGGCCACGGCATGCGTTGGGTCGATGATGCAGATGGTTGCGGCCTGATTGATGCAATACGTCAAATGGGACAAGGCGCCTCCGGAGAAGGGCCAGGGTCAAACCAGCCGGCAGCGCGACGAATGTCGCATCTGAAGGTACTGGCGATCATCGCCCGGATCGCTAGACTTCGTCCCTGAAGCCAAGATGGGCCGGCAACAGGCCAAACAGAACAAGACTGGTTTCGGGGAGGTTCAAATGATGCGCTTGAGATTGGCGCTTGCGCTCGCGGCAACGCTTTTCGCGGCACAGACAGTCCTGACAACGGCAGGTCTGGCGCAGGACTATCCCTCGAGGCCGGTCCGGGTGATCGTCCCGTTCGGCGCCGGTGGCCCTGCCGACGTCACCGCCCGCCTGATCGGCAGCATCTTGCAGGAAAGCTTCGGCCAGCCCTTCGTGATCGAAAATCGTACCGGCGCCGGCGGCGTCATCGGCACGCTAGAGGCGGCCAAGTCACCGCCTGATGGTTACACGTTGCTGATGATGTCGAACACCCAGACCGCCAATGAGTCCCTGGTGCCGCAGCGCAAATATGAGCTGATGCGAGATCTCGCGCCGATCGCTCCGGTCAACTATTCCGACCTCGTGATCGTGATCCACCCAAGCGTTCAGGCAAGGACGCTGCAGGAATTCATCGCGCTGGCCAAATCGCAGCCCGGCAAACTGAATTATGCGTCGTCCGGCCAGGGCACGCCGTATCACATGGCCGGCGAGCTGTTCAAAACCATGGCCGGCGTTGATCTCGTGCATGTGCCTTACCGCAACAGCGGCGAGGCGCGTAGCGGCGTGATTGGCGGCCAGGTGCAGATGATGATTGACGCGGTTCCGACGATGGCGCCCAATGTTGCGGAGAACCAAGTGCGCGCGCTGGCGACCACCGGCAAGACGCGCTCCACCGTGCTGCCCAACGCGCCCACGACGATCGAGGCTGGCGTTGCCGGGTATGAGGCGACCATCTGGCTGGGATTGATGGCTCCGGCAGGAACGCCAAAGGCGGTCATCGACAAAATCAATGCCGCCGTGAACGCCGCGGTGAAACGGCCGGATATCGTCAAGCTCTGGACCCAGCAGGGCGCGGTTCCCATGGCGATGACCCCGGAAGAGTTCGACAAATTCCTGCGCGGCGATATTGTGAAATGGGCCGAGGTCGTCAAGAAGTTCGACAAGCCCCAGTAAAGAAGCGCCAGCCAAGGCCCACCCACGATGCCGAGCGTTCGATTTCGCCTTAATGGCGTGGAGACTGACGTCGACGCCGATCCCGATCGGTCGCTGCTGGATATTTTGCGCGGGCAGCTCGGCGTGACCGGACCGCATTTCGGCTGCGGCGCGGGTGAATGCGGCGCCTGCAACGTCATAATCGGCGATCGCGCCGTGGCGGCCTGCGATACGCCGCTGTGGTCGGTGGCGAACAAGGACATCACGACCACCGAGGGCTTGGGAACCCCTGAGCGACCGCATCCATTGCAACGCGCCTTCATCGCCGAACAGGCGCTGCAATGCGGTTATTGCGTCTCCGGAATTCTCATGAGCGCGGCCGCGCTGCTGAAACGAAATCCCAAGCCCGGCAGCCGAGAGGTGAAAGAAGCGCTCGACGGTAACCTTTGCCGTTGCGGCTCACATAACCGCATGGTGCGGGCGGTGCTGCGCGCAGCCGACGAGATGGCCGCGGAATGAACCAGCCAGCGCCCAGCCCGTCCTCGCCCAAATTGCCGGTGAATCTCGCGGCAAACCCGAAACTGTCATCCTGGTTGAAATTTTCGCCGCAGGGACAGGTGACGGTCTCGCCGGGCAAGGTGGAGATCGGGCAAGGTATTGTAACGGCCCTGGCCCAGATCGCCGCCGACGAACTCGACATCGATATTTCCCGCGTGCAGATGATCCGCGCGTCAACCGCTGTCAGCCCTAACGAGGGCGTGACTTCAGGCAGCCTCTCCGTGCAACAATCGGGCCGCGCGATGCGGCATGCCTGCGCCGAGATACGCCAGATATTTCTTCAACTGGCATCGGAACGGCTGGGTGTCGACATCGCGGCGCTCGGTGTCGAGGACGGCACCATTTCAGGGCCGGGCAATGTCAGGACGAGCTATTGGGAGCTTGCGGAAGAAGTCTCGCTCGATCGCGACGCGACGCCCGATGTGAAGGCGAAGCCGGCCACACGCCGCGCGCTCGCCGGAAACTCGGTGCAGCGGATCGACATCCCCGACAAGGTATTCGCGCGGGCGCGCTTCATTCACGATTGGGCATTGCCGGAAATGCTGCACGGCCGCGTGTTGCGGCCGCAGAACGCGCGCGCGAAACTCATCGGGCTGAAGGACGGCAGTGTCCGGACGATAGCAGGCTTCGTCGCTGTTGTGCGCGATGGCAGTTTCGCGGGCGTCGTCTGCGAAACCGAGCATGGCGCGGAAGCAGCGCTGCAAGCCCTACGCAAGGGGGCGGTCTGGGCCGACGGCGCCCCACTTCCCGACGAAAGCGATTTAGCTGCATTCCTGAAGGCCGAACCCTCGGAAACAACGGTCGTCGACAAGCGCATCGCATCGTCGCCCGGTGCCAAGAAGCGGACCCTTCAACGGCAATATAGCCGCCCCTATATCGCCCACGCCTCGATCGCGCCTTCCTGCGCTGTGGCACAGTGGGATGGCGACCGCGTCCACGTCTGGACCCACAGCCAGGGCGTCTATCTCCTGCGCACCGATCTGGCGCTGGTTCTCAAACTGCCGGCCGAAAACATCATAGTGGAACATATGGAGGGCGCCGGCTGCTATGGACATAACGCAGCCGACGACGTTGCGCTCGACGCTGTATTGCTCGCCAAGGCCGTCGGCGGCCGACCGGTGCGGGTGCAATGGTCGCGCGAAGGCGAGATGTCGGATGCCCCGTTTGGCGCCGCCATGACGATCGAGATTGAGGCCGATCTCGACGCAGCGGGCGAGATCATCGACTGGCACCATTCCATCTGGAGCAACGGCCATGTGGCACGGCCGGGGCGCGCGGCGCAACCGGCGCTGCTGGCGGGATTCGACCTGGAAAATCCGTTTCCGCGGATGATCTCGACCAATCCACCGCAGGCCAATGGCGGCGGCGGTGATCGCAACGCCGTACCTATCTATGACTTCCCATCCTGGCAGATCGAAAGCCATCGCCTGACGACGATGCCGATCCGCACCTCCGCGCTGCGGACGCTTGGCGCGCAGGGCAATGTATTCGCGATTGAATCCTTCCTTGATGAGATCGCCGCCGAGCGCGGCGAAGACCCGGTCGCATTCCGGCTGCGTCACTTGACGGATGAGCGGGCAAAGGACGTGATCCGCGCCGCTGCAAAGCGCGCCCGGTGGAAGCCGGAGAAGCAGCCCGGCATTGGCTACGGCATCGCTTTTGCCCGCTACAAGAACACGGGCGCCTATTGTGCCGTAGTCGCCGAGATTGAGGGGGCCGACGATATCCGCGTCCGAAAATTGACCCTGGCGGTCGACGTCGGTGAGGCCATCAATCCCGATGGCGTCATCAACCAGATCGAAGGCGGCGCGATCCAGGCCACGAGCTGGGTGTTGAAGGAACGCGTCCGCTTCGACCGGCAACGCATCACCAGCACCAATTGGACGGAATATCCGATCCTTCGCTTCAGCGAGGTGCCGGAGGTAGAAGTCGAACTGATCCAGCGCCCGGAGATGGACCCGGTCGGTGCCGGCGAAGCTGCCCATGGCCCGGTCACGGCGGCCATTGCCAACGCCGTGTTCGACGCGCTCGGCGTGCGCGTGCGCCATCTTCCAATCACGCGCGAAAGTATCATCGCTGCCATGGAGCAGGCCCCATGAGCAACCTGAACATCCTGAGCGGCGGCGCGGCACAGGGACTGGTCGGCAGCCTGGCTTCGAAATTCAAGGCGCAGACCGGTTTCGATATCGCGGGAGAGTTTGGCGCGGTTGGCGCCATGGCCGACATATTGCGCAAGGGCACACCGGCCGACATCGTCATATTGACCGCAGCGATCGTGGCCAAGCTTGCCGAGGAGAAGCTGGTGGTCGCTTCGTCGATCGCAAATGTCGGCTTGGTAGAGACCGCCCTCGCCGTTCGCGCCGGCGATCCTCGGGTTACGGTCAAGGATACCGTCGGCTTGCGCGAATGCTTGCTTGCATCGGATGCGATCTACGTGCCGGACACGGTAGCCTCGACCGCCGGGATTCACGTCGCGAAGGTTCTGGCGCAACTCGGCATCACCGATGAAGTCGCCGCACGGCTCAACATCTTCCCGAACGGCGCGACCGCTATGCGCGAAATGGCGGCATCCGATGCGCGACGTCCGATCGGCTGCACGCAATCGACCGAGATCATCAGCACCAAGGGCGTCAGCCTGTCCGGGACGCTGCCACCCGGCTGCGAACTCGCGACTATGTACACAGCTGGTATCGCTACCAGGGCTGCCCACGCTCCCCAGGCGCAGGAATTGATCGGCTTGTTGATCGGCGCAGGGCAACAAGAACAACGCGAGCGCTCAGGGTTTATCAGCATTCCGAAATAGCCGCATCTTCCAAAGGGTTCTATCGTGAAAATCATCGACCTGAGCCGAGAGCTCTATCATCGCACCCCGAGCTATCCGGGTCACCCACCTGTCATCCACGGCGTCTGGAAGACCCACGACGAATCCCTTGCCGAGTCCGGTAACGTGCACGGACTTGCATCGATGTTCATCTCAATGGTCGACCACGCCGGCACCCACATCGATGCGCCCCGGCATTTCGGCAAGAGCGGCATATCGATCGACCAGTATCCGCTGGAGAAATGCATTGTGCCGGGTATCTGCCTCGACCTGCGCCACATTCTGCCGCGCGCCGAGATTACGCCCTCCGATCTCGAAGTGGCGGTGAAGAAGGCCGACCTGCCGGTCCCGAGAGGCGGCACCGTATTGCTCTGCACCGGCCACCACGAACGCACGTTCCCGCGCAAGGAATATTCGAACGACAATCCCGGCGTGAATGTCGCCGCGACTGAATGGCTGGCCAAGCAAGGCATCGTGCATTTCGGCATCGACTCGATGCGGCCTGGTCCCGAAGGCGACGTGAACGCGCTCGTTCACAAGGCCTGTCTCGACCTCGACATCACCCACATCGAGAGCTTGTGCAATCTGGAAGCGCTGCTCGGTAAAGGCCGGTTCACCTTCATCGGCCTGCCGATGAAGTGGCGCGGGGGCACCGCCTCCCCGATCCGCGCTGTGGCCGTGTTCGACCTGTGAGAATAATATCGTGAAACGCGCCGAAGAATTAGCCGGCTGCACGCCGCTATTCGCCTTCGTCGCCAGACCCGGCTTCGGCCAAGGCCTGCAGCGGCTCGGCCTTCAACACAACGATCGCGCCGTGCTCGAGCCGCACCCAGTCGCGCGCCGCCCACGCCCGCAACTGCTTATTGATGCTTTCTCGGGTCATACCGACCATCTCGCTGATCTCCTGCTGGGTAATCGCGATAGTTCGGCCCTGCGGTTCAAGCTTGTGTTTCTCGGTTAAGCGAAGCAACGCGCTGGCCAACCGACCCGGCAAATTTTGAAGGATGACCTGTTCGACCTGATCGCTGGTCCAGCGAATCCGCGTGCACAACAGTTCGATGAATTTCATCGCAAGCCCCGGCTGGCTGCGCACGAAGGGAATGAATTCGCGCCGGTCGATCGTGAAGAGCTCGCAGGCGGTGTTCGCAGTCGCGTCTGCCGAGCGGACAGAGGCGTCAAGCAGCGCGATTTCGCCAAAAATCTCCCCCGCCCCGATCAGGTTCAGGATTGCATTGCGGCCATCGGGCGACGAAATACTGATCTTCACCGTGCCGGAGATCACGGCAAACAGGCTGTTGCCGGGATCTCCCTTGGCGAAGATCGTCGCGCCCCGCTTCAGCGTGACGTGTTTGGCGTAACGGCAGAGTTGATCGAAGGCTTCGGGCTCAAGGTCGACAAAATAGGGATGCTTGCGCAAAACCGACAGTTTGCTGCTCGAAAATCCCTGAGCTTCACCCGTCCTTTGTTGAGGCACGCCAGTCAAACTCCAGAAACTGTTCGGGATGTAGCTCTTCCGTAATCAACGCCGGTTGGCTTTTCAACCGGAAAGCATCCTACTGCGTCGATTTAGCGGCCAAAACTCAAAGGCAGCCCAGGCATTAACGCTCCGATAACCCTGGAACCCGCGATCGGATGGTACGGGCATCGAGCTATCCCGTCACGCGGAAATAGCCAGACGCCATTGAGGCACCAATTTCGGCCTGTAACCAACTTCGCCGGCGCAACTCCTGGTCAACCTTTCCAACACAGACCTCCCTAGTTGCATGCGTCCGTCATTCGTAACGGCGACACAGAATGGACCGCGGCAGCGCCGACCGCTTCCCTCCGGCGGCTTATTCGTTCGCGATACCCATTTCCTTGATCACGCGCGCGTATTTGGCAAGCTGATCATGCGTCATGACACGCAATTCTTCCGACGAACTGCCGCGCACCGCAAATCCCAGCTCCTCCAGCTTGCGGCGTACTTCGGGATCACCGACCGCCTTCAGCGCCTCGGCGTTCAACCGAGCGATGATCGCCTTCGGCGTGCCGGCAGGAGCAAGAATCGCAAACCATGAGTTGAAGAAGAATCCTGGCAAGCCGGATTCAGAGACGGTCGGCACGTCGGGGAATTGCGCCAATCTTTTCTCGGTAGTCACTCCGATCAGTTTGAGTTGGCCGCCGCGCACCAGGGCAGCAACCGTACCGAGCCCCTGGAAGCCGACTGGAATCTGGCCTGCGGCGACATCGGTTGCGGCTTGCGTTGCGCCCTTATAGGGCACGTGGGTCAGCGATATGCCGGCCGCGGAAGCAAACATCGCCATGGCCAAATGCTGCGGGCTGCCCGGGCCACCCGAGCCATAATCGATCTTGCCAGGTGCTGCTTTCGCGGCTGCGATCAGATCCGCCGCGCTCTTGAAGCTGGCCCGATTGCTGGTGACCAGCCCCCACTCCACGGTTGCAACCAGCGATACCGGCTCGAAATCCTTCAATATGTCCCAGCGCATCTTGGACTGCAGGTTGGGCACCATGGTCATGATGCTGTCGTTGAAGCCCCCGATCGTGTAGCCGTCCGGTTCAGCCCGCGCGACCTGCTCCGCCCCGATCATCCCTGAGGCGCCAGGCTGGTTCAGGATCACGAATTGCTGGCCCATATTGTCGGCCATTTTCTGCGTCACGATCCGCGCCGCCACATCGACCGCACTTGCTGCAGCCAGCGGCACTATCATCTTGATAGGCCGGTCCGGATAGGATGTCTGTGCGATCGCATTAGAGCTCAGGAGCAGCGCGAGCGCCGGAATTAACGACTGGAGAAGGCGCATTTCATGATTCTCCTCAGGCGGTCAGCATTTGGGATATGGGCCACATCTTCCGGAGAATGATTGCTCCTCCACATCCAACTTGGCAATGTGACGGATGATCCGATGCGTCAATCGACATGCCGGGGAGGAGCGCTAACCGGACAAGGGATGCAATGGCGCGACAATGTCCCGAAACGCCACCGGCCGTTGGCCTAAGAGGCTCCTAAAGCAATTTCCCATCCGGCCCGAAGAATGGGTGCGGGCCATCAAATGTCCCGATCGGCACCTGATGGGTGACGATGCTGCCGAAGTCCTCGCCCGGAAACCAGCTGTGGAGGTGGAAGGCTGGCGGCTCCACCTTGAACGAGGGCTCGCGGAGTTCAGCAAGGTCAAGATCGACCGCGTGGTTCGCCGCCGGGCAGATGGTGGTCGGCACGCCCGCGAACATCGTCAGTGCCGCACGGTGAACATGACCGGCCGAGATGAGCTGCACGCGCGGATGACGCCGAACGATGGGGGCGAGCTCGCTGGCGTTGAGGAGATTCTGGCGATCCATGTGCCAGATTCCGGCCTTGAAAGGCGGATGATGCAGGAACAGCAGCGCTGGTCGATCGGGCGAAGCAGCCAGTGTCGCGTCAAGCCAGCGCAGCGTGGGCTCTTCGAGTTCGCCATGCGGCTTTTGGTGTACGCTTGAGTCCAGCAGCAGCAGATCCAGCCCGCCGATCTCAATCTTCTGGTTGAGCGGCCCAGACGCCAAGGCATATGGAGCGGAGGGAAACGCATCGCGCATCAGCTGACGCGAGTCGTGATTGCCGGGAATGCCGGCGAACGGGAGTTTCAATGGCGTCAGTAGCCGCTTGAGGTACTGATATTCCTCAGCCGTCGGCGTATCTGCCAGATCACCTGATATCACCACAAAATCAGGCGCCGGCTGAAATTCGTTCAACGCAGCGACGCAACGCTCAAGGGCCCTGGCAGTATCGACCCGGCCATAGGCGAGCGAGCCCGGCGGCTTGATATGCAGATCGGAAATTTGGGCGATACAAACCGGTTTTGGTGACATCGGCGTTCTCAATTATCGGACGGCAGCAAACGGACAGCATCCGGAGAAATCAACAGCCCGACCCGTTCGCCGGCCTTCGCTTGTACCGTATTCGGCGCATCAACAGTAAATAGCCTATTGGATACACCACTTATCACCAGGCGTTGCCGGTCGCCAATAAAGCTGACGCTGTCGATGACGCCGGAAAGCGGGGCACTCCCCGTCTCCACTACGCGGATCGTTTCGGGACGAATCATGGCGACCACGGTCGGAAAATTTGCGTCGATCCCGATCGCCTGCCGCCCGCCCGGTAAAACGAGATAACCGTTCTCGATCGGGGACTCGATAATATTAGCGGCACCTATGAATTCCGCCACGAAGCGACTTTGCGGCGTGAAGTAGATCTCGCGCGGTGTACCGATCTGGGCAATCGTTCCCTTCTGCATGACAACAACACGATCGCCGAGTTCCATCGCTTCGGCCTGGTCATGCGTCACGTAGATCGTGGTGATGCCAAGCGCACGCAGCAGGCGGTTGAGTTCGCCGCGTAGCCGATCGCGTAGCGCCGCATCGAGCGCCGTCAAGGGTTCATCAAGCAGAAGGATACCCGGCCGAATTGCAACTGCACGCGCCAGTGCCACGCGTTGGCGCTGCCCTCCGGAAAGCTGGTCGATGCGGCGATTCTCCAGCCCGGCAATATTGGTCAGCGCCACCAGTTCGGCGACGCGCGCCGCACGCTCCTTGGCCGGCACACCGCGGATCTTCAGGCCATAGCCGATGTTGTCAGATACGCTCATGTTGGGAAACAACGCATAGGACTGGAACACCATACCGACGTTGCGCCGCTCGATCGGCACCGACGTCATGTCCTTGCCGTCGAACAATACCTTGCCGCCGGGATCAGGCAATTCGAGGCCCGCGATGATGCGCAGCATCGTGGTCTTGCCGCAGCCGGACGGACCTAGCAACACCAGCGTCTCGCCGCGGGCAATATCGAGCGTCGCGGGCTCCAGCGCGCGCGTTCCATCGATAAACGTCTTGCCACAGGCCTCAATTCGCACCGAGGCGCCATGTCCCGCTGACGCACTCATCTCTTCTGTTCCTTCTCGGCAAAAAACTGCATGGCCACCAGCAGCGGGATGATCATCACGAAGAAGATCAGCGTATAGGCCGACGCGACCTCCAGTCGCATCGAGGCGTAGCTGTCCGCAAGCCCGATGGGCAGCGTCTTGGTCAGGGGCGTATGAAGCATCCAGGTGAGGTTGAATTCGCCAAGCGAGAGCGTCACCACCATCAGGCTGCCGGCAAGTATCCCCGGCACTGCATTCGGCACGATCACGTCGCGGAAGCGCCGCCATGGCGATGCGCCGAGCGAAGCCGCGCCTTCGTCGAGCGTCTTGATATCGACCGTTGCAAACACCGCCATCACCGACCGCACCATGAACGGCATGGTGAAAATGACGTGCCCCACCAGGATGAAGAGCCAAGAACGGCGGAAGTCGCTGAAGCCTTGGTAGGTGAGCAGCAATGCCAGGGCGATTGCCAGACCTGGTATCGCCAGCGGCAGCGTGATGATCTCCTCGACGATGCGCGACAGCCGCCCTCCCCGCACGTGCAAGGCGTAGGCTGCGGGAACACCTATGACCAGCGTCACGGCGAGGGTTGCAAAGGCGATCACGAATGACAGCAGGATAGTGCCGGCATAGAGCTCCCAGACCTGGACGACCCATTGCGGGGTCACGCCGGACTGGATTCCGCGAAAATAGTTCACGGTGACTCCGGCGGAAATCGACAGGATCGCGGGCACCACCAGGAATGCGGCGACGATCAATGTAAAAATTAGCTGGCCGGTGAAGATCAGACGATCACGCATGGCTCATCCAGCCGCCGCAACTGCGCTGCCGCTGAAAGAGCGGGCGAGCGCCAGGATGAACCAGGTAATGATGCCGAGCCCGACCGACAGCGCGGCCGAAGTCGAAAAATTCGCAGCCAGCGTGAACTCGGTATAGATCAGCATCGGCAACACATCGATGTTGGTCGCCAGCGTAAACGCCGTACCAAACGCCCCCATCGCCGTCGCAAAGGCAATCGCACCGGAAGCGACGAAGGCCGGCGCCAACGCCGGCAACACGACATCGCGCTGCACTGCCCATGGGCTGGCGCCCAGCGAACGGGCGGCTTCCTCGAGGCCGACATCGAGCTTCTGCACCGCGGCCATGATGGTGAGAATGACGCGCGGAATCGAGAAATAGAGATAACCGAGGAACAGGCCGTAGATCGAATAGGCAAAGACCAGCTTTTCGCCAAGCACGCGGTTGGAAAGATCGCCGATCAGCCCCTGGCGTCCGGCGAGCAGGATAATCAGGAAGCCGATAACCACGCCGGGAAACGCCAGCGGAAAGGTCAGCATCGCAATCAGTACGGCGCGGCCGGAGAAGCGATGCCTCTGCAGGAACATTCCAGCAATCGTCGCCACGACCAGCGTCACAATAGTGGTCGCAGCCGCCAGCACGACCGTATTGATCAAGGTTGCGCGGTAACGCGGCTCGGTCAGGATCGCCAGATAGCCCGCAGCGCCCTGTGGGCCTTCCGCCCCGGTCACGACCAGCCGCGCCATCGGAAGCAGGAAAAACGCCGCCGTCACCACCGCAAGCGGCAGCAGGCACAACCAGACAAAGGATCTATGCGACATCAGCAGAAGGCGCCCCGGGCGAAGGACGCCATATTGCCTCAGCGAACCTCGGCGAGATAGCGGTCGACGAAGCCTTTTTGCATGTTTTCCATCTGACCCCAGTCGACATTTTTCGCGCGCGTGTAGTCGCTGTCGGGCAGGAACTTCTTCTTCACGGCGTCAGGCAGCTCGATCGGCCGCGCGGGACGCAGATAGGCGTTGGTCCAGATCGCCTGCCCCTTGTCGGACAGAAGATAGTCGAGAACCTTTTTGGCCTTGTCCTTGTGCGCCGCGTTCTTGACGAGGCCAACGACGTAAGGAAACACCACAGAACCTTCGCAAGGGATCACAAACTCGAAATTGCCTTTCTCGGAATATTTCGCGCGATAGGCGTTGAAATCGTAATCCAGCAGGATCGGCATCTCGCCGGAAACCACACGGGCATAGGAAGTCTGCTTGGGGACGATCGGGTCGTTCTTTTTCAGGTCCTTGAAGAAGCTGATCGCGGGATCAAAATTGGCCGCCGAGCCGCCAAGCGCCAGGTTGATCGCGACTGCAGCGACATACCCGACCGCGGCTGAAGACGGATCGAGATAGCCGACCATACCCTTATAGTCGGGCTTCAGGAGGTCCTTCCAACAGGCCGGCACCGGCTTGCCACCAAGCGCATCCTTGTTCACGAACAGGCCAAGCGTACCGGAATGAATCGTGGTCCAGAAACCGTCGGCGTCCTTCAGGCCGGCTGGGACCTGATCCCAGTTGGCGGGCTTATAAGGTTCGAGGGCATCCTGCGCCTTGGCCTTCATGCCGAAGGTAACGCCAAAATAGCCGATATCGCCAACGGGGTTGCTCTTCTCGGCCAATATCTGCGCCAGCGCCTGACCGGAGTTCTTGTTGTCGTGCGGAATATCGTAATTGAGGTCGGCCTTGATCGCCTTGAGCATCGAGGCCCAGTCCGCCCATTCCGGGGGACAATTGTAGCAGATGACGTCGGCCGCTTTGGCGGATTGCCCGGGCGGAACTAGCGATAGCGCCAGCAAGGCAAGAACAAAGCGGACGGTCTTCATGGAAAACTCCGATTTTGCGAGGCAGTGAAAGGATTTCAGCACCAACCGGGGACCAAGTACAGGCCGCGTATGAAGGATTTGCGACAAACCATTTTGCTATGCAGCAAACGGTGCCGCGTCGCTTCCAGCATCCGGCAATTTCGCCCAACTGCGATTTCCGCTAGGCTCGCCCGTGAGAGGATCCGCTGCATGTATCAGCCCACCGGCGTCAGAACTTCGCCTAAACTGCTCATCCCTGATCGCATGAAAGCCTGGGTTCTCGGCGACCCGGATCAACTCGCTTTGCGGAAGAAGCCGGTGCCCGTTCCCGCACGGGCTGAAGTCCTGGTCCGGATCGATGCAGTTGCGATCTGCGCGACTGACCTTGAGATCATTCATACAGGCTCGCCGGCGAGCATTCAGGGCGGCCTGCCCTTCAATAAGGATTTTACGCCGGGCCACGAATATATGGGCACCGTCGCAGCTCTCGGGCCTGACGTCGACGAGTTCGAAATTGGGGAGCGTGTTAGCGTGGAGATCCACGCTGGTTGCGGCCAGTGCAAGCGATGCCGCCAGGGCATGTACACCTCGTGCCTGAATTACGGGAAGCCCGAGAAGGGTCACCGCGCCAATGGATTCACCACCGATGGCGGTTTTGCCGAATACGCCGTCAATCACATCAACACGCTGGCGCGCGTCCCTGATACCATGAGCGATGCGGAGGCGACGCTGGTCGTCACCGCCGGCACCTCGATGTATGGCTTGACCGAATTGGGAGGGTTGGTGGCCGGTGAGAGCGTTGTGGTGATCGGCCCGGGACCGATCGGATTGCTCGCGGTGGCCGTCGCCAAGGCGCTCGGCGCCAGCCCGGTGATCCTGACGGGAACGCGCAACAGACGGCTCGCGATCGGCAAGGAACTCGGCGCAGACCGCGTGATCAATATCAACGACGAAGACGCAGTCGAGGTCGTCAAACAACTCACCGGCGGTATTGGCGCCGACTATGTGGTGGAATGCGCTGGGAATGAGACGACAATCAATCAAGCTATTCATATGACCAATCGTGGCGGAAAAATTTGCCTCGCGGCGTTTCCGCATGATCCCGTCACGATGGATATCGCGTATCTCGTAAAGAACAACATCTATGCCTACGGCATTCGCGGCGAAGGTCGCAGCGCGACCCGCCGCGCTATGGCGCTGATGGCAGAAAAGCGCTTCGACGCAACGAAAATCCATACACACACGTTTCCGCTGGCCGATCTGCCAACTGCGCTAAGATACGCGCGTGAGCGTGTTGACGATGCTATCAAGGTGGTCGTTACCAATCCGAAAGCGAGCTCGATCGCGAGCGCAGCAGCCGAGTGAACACCGGTTTTGCTCGTCGTTCGTCAGATTCGACCCAGTGCAGTCAGGATAATTTGGGGCGTCAGCGGAATTTCAGTAATGAACGTCCCGAATGGCCTGAGCGCGTCATTGACTGCATTGGTTACCGCAGCCGCGGCTCCCGCCGTTCCGGCCTCGCCGGCGCCTTTCGCGCCTAATTCCGACTCCAGCGTCGGCGAGACCACGTGGCCGACATCAATATCCGGCATTTCGCCGGACATCGGCACCAGATAATCGGCCATGTTGGCGTTGGTGAGCTGGCCATGTTCGTCATAAACGCATTTTTCGAATAGCGCGGCGCCAAGGCCCTGCACCACCCCGCCCCTGATCTGCTCGTCGACCAACTGCGGATTGATGATCGTGCCGCAATCCTCCACGACCCAGTGCTTCAACAATTTGACAAAGCCGGTGTCGGTATCGACCTCCAGCCATGAGGCCTGGACACCGTTAGTAAAGGCGAAGGGATATTCTCGCGGGACAAAATGCCGTGTCGCCATCAGCTCCGCCTGAATGCCCGGTGGCAGCGTATCGGGGCGGAAATAAACGATCCGCGCCAGTTCACTCAATTCAATGCGCGGCGCGCCATCGCTGACGTTCACAACATTATTGCTGACGATGTCGAGATCGCCGGGTGACGATTGCAGGATGGCGGCGGCGACATCGAGGATGTTCTTGCGCAGGACCTTGGTGGCCTGAAGTGCGGCCTCACCGCCGATGCCAGCGCCGCGCGAAGCCCACGTGCCGCCGCCATAGGGCGTGTTGTCGGTGTCCCCCAGAATGACGCGAACGCGATCCATCGAGACACCGAGCACGCTGCCGACGATCTGGGCGGTGAGCGATTCCGAACCCTGCCCCTGCTCCGTGATGCTGGTTTGGCAGACGACGGCTCCCTGAGCATCGAGCCGCACCGCAACGCCATCCTGCGACGATATCTTGGCGCCGCCGACGCCATAGAATGCCGCGCTGGGATTGGTGACTTCGATAAAGCTGGCGATGCCGATACCGCGATGAATATTTCTGGCTCGCAACGTCGCCTGTTCCGCGCGCAGCGCGCCATAGTCCATCATCTTGATAAGTTTCGCCAACGCGGCATGGTGCGACAATTGCTCGAAACGCAAACCTGAAGGCGAGGCACAGGGATAAGCGTCGTCGGCAATCAAGTTGCGGCGGCGAATTTCGACGGGATCCATGCCGATCTTCATCGCCGCCAGATCGACCAGACCCTCAGTTACCGAACAGGCGATCGGATGCCCGACCGCGCGATACTGACACATGACGTTCTTGTTCTGGAACACGACGCGGGCACGGGCGCGGTAGTTCTTGGTCACATAGGGCCCACCGACCAGGTTGACGACCTGATTGGCCTCGATGGCGCTGGTTCGCGGATACATTGAATACGGCCCGATACCCGTGAGATCGTCGATCTCGAACGCCGTAATGGTGCCATCACATTTGACGCCGATCTTTCCCTTGCAGCGATGGTCGCGCGCATGGATATCGGTGTTAAAACTCTCGACCCGGTCGGCGACGAACTTGACCGGTCGCCGCAGCAGTTTCGACAGTGCGTAAGTCGCCATTTCGTCGGCGTAGATGTGGACCTTGATACCGAAGGAGCCGCCGACGTCCTTGCAGACCACGCGGACCTGGGACTCCTGAAGACCGAGATGCAGCGCCGCAATATTCTGCACCATATGCGGGGCCTGCGTGCCCTGATAGATCGTGAGTCGCCCTTCGGCTGCGTTCCAGTCGGCAACTACCGAACGCGGCTCCAGCGTCACGCCGGTGTGCCGCCCAAAAATGAATTCTGCTTCCACCACCTCGTCGGAGGCAGCAAAGGCCGCGTCGACGGTGCCCGCGTCATGATTACGCTCGAAGGCCAGATTGTCGCCGAGCGCGGGATGGATCACAGACGTTGTGGGATCGAGCGCAGTTTGCATGTCCGTCACGGCGTCGAGCTCTTCATACGCGACGGAGATATGTTCTGCCGCGTCCTCGGCGGCGGCGCGGCTAGTTGCGATGATTGCCGCGACGGCTTCGCCCTGCCAGCACACCCGATCAACCGCGATCGCGCTTTGCGGCGCAGATTTGAGACCCTTCAAGTGCGAGAGCACCCCAACCCACGGCGTGATAACCACAGCAATTTCCTGGCCGGTGACGACGGCAATTACACCCGGCATACGTTTTGCCGCTGCTGCGTCGATACCTGTGATTCTTGCATGCGCGTGCGGCGAGCGCAGGAACACAACATGCGCCATGCGCGGCAGTTCGATGTCGCTGACATATAACCCGCGTCCCTGCATCAGCCGGTCGAGGTTCGGCCGCGGCACGGTCTTGCCGATATAGGAGTTTGGCCGATCAAGCACCGAAAACGCGTCGCGATTCTCAGGTGTATGCGTCATGGCGCGCGTTCCGCGCGCAACCGCGCTGTCGTCTCAATTGCATCGATAATCGCTTGATAGCCGGTGCAACGGCAATAGTTGCCGGAAAGGTGCTCACGAATCTCTTCCCGATCTGGCTCTGGCGTCTGCCTCAGCAGATCCTGCGCCGCCATCAGCATTCCCGGTGTGCAGAAGCCGCATTGCAGAGCGTTGCGATCGCGGAACGCAGCCTGCAAATCCGCGATTTCACCGCTGTCGGATAACCCCTCGATCGTTTCGACCGACCCTTCTTGGGCCTGTACCGCCAGTATCAGGCAGGAGCGCACGATCTCGCCATTGAAGCGCACCGTGCAGGCACCGCAAGCCCCGTGCTCACACCCGACATGCGTGCCGGTCAACTTCAGATGCTCACGGAGGAAGTCGGCCAGGTTCAGCCGCGGCAGCACATGGGTGTCGATACGCTCGCCATTGACTTCGAGGAAAATGGGCACAGGGGTCATCGCGCGGGTACCCCCGACTGCAAATCGGGACGGCAAAGCAGCGTGGACACGCAACGCTGAAGCAATACTTTCGCGAGGTGCCGCCGCATGGCCGGAGTAGCCTGCTGATCCTCCTGGGGATCCAGCTCTTCGCCCAGTACCGCGGAGGCTTTGGCCAGGACTTCCGGCGTGACGGCGACGTTAACAAGTTTCCCGGCAGCCCCGGCGAGCAAAGGCCGGTCGCCCACGGCAAAGAAACCGAGGCGGAGATCAGTGAACTGCTGGTCTACGATGGTCGACTGGGCCGCCAAGCCGACAATGGCATAGTCGCCGTGACGGCGGGCAAATTCATGGAAGAAGTGCGCGGAATCTTTCCGCGCGACAGGCAGTTCGACGGCAACCAGCAGTTCCTGTGGCGAAAGTGCCGTCTCATAAATGCCGGTGAAGAATTCTTGAGCAGGGATTCGCCGCTCGCCGCGTGGCCCGCAAACAATGACGGTTGCGCCCAGCGCCACCATGCAAGCCGGCAATTCGGAAGCCGGATCCGCGTGCGCAAGGCTGCCGCCGAGCGTGCCGCGGTTGCGGATCGCCGGATGCGCGACATGGGAGGTAGCATCCCTCAACAGAGGAGCATGGGTCGCGATTTCGGGAGATCTCAGGACGTCCACGTGACGCGTCAGCGCACGAACGGTTAGGACGTCGCCTTTCACAACTATCCCGCGAAGCTCAGCCAATTCACCGATATCGACAACGAATTCGGGGGAGATCAGGCGCAGATTCATTGCCGGCATCAGACTTTGGCCGCCGGATAACACCTTGGCCCTGTCGCCATACACAGCCAGCAACTCCAGCGCATTCACGACGCTGGTAGCGCGGGCGTAAGCGAAAGCCGAGGCTTTCATTTCGACGCAACCTCCCCCGGCCGGATATCGGCATTTTCTTTGGATTAGACGGCGACAATTTTTAAAGGTCAAGTTTGTTTATCGAGTGATTATTTCGGTGCCTGCGATTTTGGGACTTGTTATCATGTTGCGGTCGAAGCACGTTTCCCACCAAACGAAACGCCTGCCCTTGGGGAGGAGCAGACCATGAAGCTTGGGTTCTTCACGATGCCCATCCATCCTGTCGACAAGGATTGGCGGCTGTCCCTCAAAGAGGATCGCGAAGCCTTCCTGCTGGCCGACGAACTCGGGTACAGCGAAGCTTATGTCGGCGAGCACGTCACCGACAAAGCCGAGAACATCACCTCCTGCATCGCATTCATCGCCTGGCTTGCCGCGGCGACCAAGCAAATCAAGCTTGGAACCGGCACCATCAACATGCCGAACACTCATCCGGCGGCGCTTGCAGCCTCGATCGCGATGCTCGATCACATGCTCGACGGCCGCCTGATCTTCGGTATCAGCCCCGGTGGGCTACTGTCCGACGCTGAAGTTTTCGGCAATCTCGACGCAGATCGCAACGCGATGTTCCTTGAGGCGATCAATCAGGTCCTTGAGATCTGGGCAAGCGAGCCACCGTATAACCTCCAGGGCAAGTACTGGAATGTATCGGTACAGAAGACCCTGATTGAGGACATCGGCCAGGGGTTCATCGCGCGCCCGCTACAGCGGCCGCATCCACCGATCGTGGTGACGGCAGTGGCGCCGTTCTCGAAAGGCGTGACCGAAGCCGCTGCGCGCGGCTGGGATCCGATTTCGGCGAACTTCCTGATGCCGGCTTGGGTCAAAAGCCATTGGCCGAAATACGTTGAAGGCTGCGAACGCGTCGGCCGCCCCGCAGAGACGGCGAACTGGCGGGTCGCCAAAAGCATATTTGTCGCCAAGGATGCCGCCACGGCAAAAGCCTATGCCACGGATCCGAACGGGCCGTACGTTTACTATTATCGTTCGCTGTTCACCAAGCTGAAGCGTGGCGGCCGTATCGAACTGTTCAAAACGCGCCGCGATCAGCCTGACGAGGAAGTGACGCTCGAGTCGATCTGCGACAAACTCATCATTCACGGCACGCCCGATAGCGTGGCCGACCAACTGCTGGCTTTTCAGGAGGAGACCGGGCCATTTGGCACCCTCCTCTATGCCGGCAAGGACTGGAAGGATCGTGAGCTTGGACGCCAGTCGATGATCCTGATGGCCGAAAAAGTCATGCCGCGCGTCAACACAGACATGTCCGGCAAGGCGTCCGGATAGATCAATTCATTCAGGGAAATCCGCCGTGGCTCTTAGTGATCGTATCCCCTATCAGGCCCAAATCGACCGACCAAAGTTGACGCTTCCCGGCGGCAAGAAGCTCGCCGTATGGGTAATCCTCAATGTCGAGGAATGGCGGATCGAGAACGCGATGCCGCGGACGGTGCTGAGCCCGCCGATGGGCCAACCGCTGCTGCCTGATGTGCCGAACTGGTCCTGGCATGAATACGGCATGCGGGCCGGCTTCTGGCGGCAGTTCAAGGCGCTGACCGACCGCAAGATGCCGGTAACGTTGGCCCTGAATGCCAATGTCTGCAATTCCTATCCGCGCGTTGCGTCCGCCGCGCTCGAGGCCGGCTTCGAGTTCATGGGTCACGGATTCCTGCAGGGCCCGATGCACAAGCTCGATAACCAGGCCGATGCGATCAAACGCTCCGTCGAGACGATTGCAAAGTTCACCGGCAAGCCACCTCGATCATGGGAGAGCCCGGGCCTGACCGAGACCGCGGAAACGCTCGATCTCCTGCGCCTCAACGGCATCGAATATCTGGCGGATTGGGTCATCGACGATCTGCCGCAGGATATCGCCACGCCCCACGGCACCATCACGACGATCCCTTATTCGGTCGAAACCAACGACATCGTCGTCCATGCGCTGCAACATCAGCCCTCCGAGCAATTCCTGAAGCGTGGCATGGATCAGTTCGACCGGCTCTATCTCGAAGGCGAATCGAACGCGCGGATCATGGCGATCTCGATCCATCCCTATATTACGGGGGTCCCGCATCGCATCAAATATCTGGAGGCGCTGCTGGACTACGTCATCAGCCATGACGGCGTGGCACTGATGACCGCAAGCGAGATCGGCGACTGGTATCGCGCGGAAACAGCCGGAAAATAACGGCTGGCTTATCCGACCGCCTTGATTGGTGCGCGGCGGACGTCCAGCGAGGTTTCATTCACCCGCTCGAAGCCGGCCAAAAAGACATCCAGCGCATCGCTGATGATGCGATCCTTGTCTTCGAGCACCGGCGATTCGTAGATGTATTTGCGGACGCCGTAATAGAAGATTCCGCCGTGAAAGACCCAGGCCAGTTCGAGTTCGGTCGCACTCGGCTTGTTTTGCACGATAAGCCCCGCTTCATGACGGCACTCCCGGATGATCCGGGTCAGGATCTTGTCCTTGACCATGCCGACATACCAGCGATTGATGTCGAGACCTTTCAAGCCCGAATAGAGATAGATGCGAAGCCATTTCCGGGTGAAGATCGCATCGGTATAGGCGCGATAGAATTCCAGCAGCCGGTCGCGAAGCGGCCGCGAGCGGTCGGTCAGCAGTTTCTCCCAGCCGGTTTCCAGCGGATCGAGATAGACCGTGCGATAGACCTCCTTGATCAAGTCGTCCTTGCTTGGAAAGTAACGATAGAGCAGCGGCTGCGTTACGCCAAGCCGTCGCGCCAGTGCGCGCGTTCCACCACCAAATCCTTCTTCCGAGAAAAATTCGGTCGCCTTCGCAACAATTTCCCGGCGACGATCGTCGGGAGAGAGGCGCCTTTGCTTGGTGCCAGCACGTTTGGGCTGATCTTTCCTGCTCATCAGGATTTGCCGTCATCGCCGGCAAGGAATCGGCCGAATCCGCCGCGTGCAAACAACAGTGGCTCCTGCCCATTATAAGTATAGGCCTCGACGGCCCCCAGGAAGATGATGTGGTCACCGCCGTAGTATCGATTGGCGGCACGGCACTGAAAACTTGCGACGCTGTCAGCAAGCACCGGCGCGCTGCCGAGCCCCGGCGTCCAGCTCACGCCGGCGAATTTGTCGGCGGAGGATTTTGCGAATTGCGAGGCCAGTGCCTGCTGAGAAGCACCGAGAACATTGACTGCGAAATGGCTGGCGTTCTGGAAGATGGTCAAGCCCTGCGAGAACATGCCGAGGCTCCACAAGACCAGCGGCGGATTCAGCGAGACTGAGGCAAAGGAGTTGCAGGTCACGCCATATGGTTTTCCGTCAGCCGCCATCGCTGTAACAATAGTGACGCCGGTAGCGAACGTACCGAGCGCATTACGAAAATCCCGGGGATCGATCGCCGAGTTGTCGCTGGCGAACTCGTTAGCGGGATCGGCTGGATGTTTGGGTGCGTCGGACATCCACCTCGCCTCAGAGCGTCAGGTTTTCGGACGGCAGGCCAAGCGCCACACGTCCATAATTGGTTCCCGCCGCATCGAAATTGAACGCGAGGTGCGAATTCACCGCGTGGGCATCGCGAAACTGCCGCTGCAACGCACCTGACGTAAACAGACTGCGCGCGCCGCTTGCAGCAAACAGCAGCGATACGGCGTCAGTGCAGAGGTTGACAGAAAACGCGCCGTCACGCCGCAATCGCGTCTTGTCTGCTATGTCCGGAACGTGGCCACGTCGAGCATCCGCCATGGCATCGATGCAATTCGTGCGCATGACCAGCCGCGCCGCGTCGATCTTGGCGGAGGCTTCCGCGATCTTGATCTGGGTCGTCTGCATATCGCTAAGCTTGGCACGATTATAGGTCGAGGCGCGATGACGTGCGAATTCGACATAATCATTCAAACAGGCCTGTGCATTACCCAGACCGACGCCTGATAATACATAAGGGAACAACGAAAATACCGGCAGCGCATAAAGGGCGTTTGGATTGATGGCACTCCCCGGGGTTGGCCCGCCGGTAAGATCGCTGACGGCGATCGTCATCTGCTCCGCGATAAAGGCGTCCGTGACCCTGACATCGTTCGATCCGGTCCCGCACAGGCCGGTCGCGTTCCAGGTATCGTTGATCTTGTAGTCGCTCTTGTTGAGCAGGAAGATCCGGTATTCGATACCGTCGGCGTCATCGTCGGACGAAACCACGCTGGCGAGCATGTTCCAATCGCAGGATTCGACGCCTGAGGAAAACGGCCAGTGGCCATTGAGCACATAACCGCCATTGACTTTTCTGGCCCGGCCGGCTGGAAAGATGAATGACGAGGCGATCAACGCATCGGCGTCCTTGTCCCAGACGGCTTCCTGCGCATGCCGGTCAAACATGCCCAGCATCCAGTGATGGCTGGCAAGGTTGGCAAAGTTCCACGCTACGGAAGCATCCGCCTGCCCCAGCGCATCGGCGCAATCGACCAGGGCAACATAGTCGAGTTCGGCGCCGCCGACGCGTTTGGGCTGCACGATCCGGAACAGGCCGGCATCGTGTAAATCTCGCTCGGTCTCCGGTGGCAGGCGCCGCAGTTCTTCAGTCCTGGCAGCACGCTCCCGCAGCTTCGGGATCAACGCTCTGGCGCGCGCGACGATAGCGGCATAGCTGTCCGTACCCGGTCCCGCGAGCGAACTTGCATCTGGCCTGCGGCCGTCCCCTGGCATTGGCGTTTCCTTGCCCAACCCGTCGTTGCGAACTGGAAGCGGTTGAGCCTGGCCAGTCTACCGCCTCACCGCCAATGATCAAGGCGCGCGGAACATGGCTCTTCCACCAAATTGGGCTGCTGCAACCTATGCAAAACGAAAAAGAGCCCGGCGGCCGTCAGGCCACCGGGCGAGGAGTACTTCGAAAGAATGCTGGACGCTGGCTATCCAATGAGCTTGCGCCAATAAAGCGTATTTGGCCAAGCCCACGGGACTGGCGGCTGAAACAGCCGGTAGCCGGCGCGAATGAAATTATTGGCTGACGACGGATTGTCAGTCGTGTCGGAAATGACCGAGCACCATCCGTTGAGCCGCGCACGTCCCTCCACGGCGCGCATCAAACGCAGTTGGAGCCGGCGCCCCCAATGCTTCCTCAGCACGCCAACCCGGCAGAAATAGCCGGCATTGGAAACGTGGGTTGAAGGGACCACTCCCGCAAAGGCGACTGGCTCCGTCTCGCAACGAGCGAGCCACCAATGCCCATGGTCGAACTTTGGTATAGGGGCACAATCCAAGAATGTCAGCCGATGAAGTTCCAGGAGCGTATCAGCTATCTCATCGTCGTGCCCGTCAACCTCACGAATCCGATACATTGGCGCCACCTGATGCTGAAATTTGAGTTGTCGACCGATTGCATTCAGCAAACCGTCGGCAATGAATCTGGACGCCACATCGATGACCGTGGCTGCGCAACAAACGCCCGAGATGTTCCGGTCATGGCGCATCTCCGCGATCACTTGCCAAGCGTCGCCTTGATGCCGAGCCAGACCGCACCGACAAATCCGGTGACGATCACGGTAATCACTGCTTTGAATGTATAACTCTGCGCCTGTTCGACACTTCTGCGCCAGCGACGCAGATGTTGAAAATCCGCCCGTAGTTCCTTTCGATCCTCCTCGTCGATGCCGAATGAGGTCAGAACGGTCGCGACGGATTTTAGAACCACGGCGTCGATATCGTCGCGATGCAGCCGCTGCTGTTCGGCTAGCGTTTCGACCACGATGGCCCTGACATCGGAACCTTCCAGGCCGCTCATCGCTTGATGATCCGGGCGATGTTTTCGAAACCACGCTTGGCGAAATAGAACGATACGACGAGGTTCGATGTGACCGCTGCAAACCCTGCGAGGGGATCGGTCGTGCCAAGTCCCATGACCTTATCCCAGACCAACAATTTGCAGAAGTATGCAGCGACACAGTATCCCATGAGCTTATCGGGCTCGTACCAGTGCCCGATTTCGGCAATGCGATACTGCATGATGGCGTTGGTTTCGGAGACCTGAGCGGCGATCTCTTTCCCGGCCAAATTGGCCGCCGTCGCGGCGTCAGCCGATTGCGCCTTCAGGTGCGCATTGTAGGCATCGATCAAGCCTTTGATCACCGGACCGCCCAAAAAACTGATAATAGTCATCCACATCAGGATTGCTTCCTTAGAGACCGCAGGCGCGCGGCCAAGGTTACGATCGAAATAGCCAGCAGCACCCTGCCAGCCCATGTCGGATCGCCGACAGCAGCTGACACCTGATCCTTGATAGCCGGATCACCCAGGATATCGCCCGCTGCGTCAACGAGCTGGAGCATCAATCCAAGGAAAGCCAGGAAATAGCTCCAGGCGATCGTCAGGGAGTTGAGGCAGAACGCCTTGATCCTCGCCAGCATTCTTCCTCACAAAAACAGGGTGAGCGCAAAACATAGAAACAGCCAGCCCGGCTCTTTCGAACAGATCGCCAAGACCAGGCCAACGACAGGCGCGCAAGCAGCGGCAACGATAAACCCATCAACGCGCAGCTTCGTCAGCATCACAGACTCCGGAGCTTCGCTTCGAGCCGGGCTGCCTTCTGGCGAAGGCTGGCGGCCTCGGTGCTCACTCCATTGATCCAGACCTTTATCTTCGGCCACGAATAGATCGAGGCGACGTAACCGGAGATGAGCAGGAGGACGTCGAAGAATATCCACATGGCTATTTCCTTTTGAAAACTGAAGCGAAGATGTTGGCAATGAACACGCCGATCGAGCCTTGGGACGGATGCGCGATCGACGGCCCCGCGGATCGCTCGATCGACACAGGCTCTTGCTTCTCTATTGATTTGGCGGGCGGGATCGTCGTACCCGGAAAGGTAATCGTCGGATCAAGCGCCATCATCGCCATCAATATGCCGGCGCAACCCAACTGACGATCCACCGCGCTCGGACCATAGACGCCGTCCCGGACATATTTTCCTGAAACGTACTGATCGGTACCACTCCAGATATACGGAGACGGCCTCCCGCGCGCCGCATAGCCGAGGCCATTATATTGCTCCAGCATCGTCAACGTTCCGCCGATCGACCAATCCTTGTTTCTGGCCGCGCGAGGGGCGCAATTGACGAGGGCGTCAATGGCCGCATCCTCCCAACTCCTAAACGGCCCTCGCCCCGCCGGAACATGAACCGAGACCCTGTTCCAGGGATCGCCCTGCGCGAGGCTGCCGCTCCAGTCCTGCGAGCATTCGCGCTCGTGAGCGACGGCGATAAAAGGCCACGGAACGCCGGTTTTTGCGGCCACGGCCTGGTAGCGAGCCTTGGCATTTGGAGTACTCAAACGCTTCGCAACCGTGGAAAATGCGCCTGCTCGCGTTAACCTGGCATTTGCCCAGCGTTTCGCGTTCGCTGCCTTGAGCGCTACTAGATCGACCATGCTTGCTCACTTTGGGATTGTGGTGCTAGAAGACCCATCCAATTCCGGGACGGGGTGAATGCGGAAGATCCACGATCAGAACACCTATAGTCTTGCCGACCACACGCTTGTCGTATTCGCCCTGCTAGGGCGATGGTGCAACCAGCAGACCAAGTTTCTGGACTTCGGATGCGGTGAAGGTGGCCTCGTTTATGAACTCAGAGACCGTGGCATCGACGCTTATGGCTTCGACATTCATGACCGCGTGAAGTACAGGCATCCGGACGACCGTCGCTTCTTTGGCTTCGTCAACAACCCGGAATCGGACACGTCTAACGCCGTTGTAGACGCTGAGACATTCCATATCCCGTTCCCCGATGAAACCTTCGATGTCGTTTACTCGACCTCAGTCCTTGAACACGTCATGGACATGCGCCAGACGATGAAGGAGATTTCGAGAGTGGTGAAGACGGACGGATTTACCTTTCACGTATATCCGCCAAAGTCGATTTTCATTGAGCCGCATATGTACGTGCCGTTCGGCTCGCTTTTCCAGTCGTGGTGGTATTTTTACTTCTGGTCTCTTCTCGGAATCCGAAACGAACATCAGTATCATCTAAAGACCGCCAGCGAAGTCGCCGACTACAATGTGACGTATTGCAACACCGGACTTAAATATCTCTCCAAGCGCGAACTTCTCGAATGTTGCAGGGAGTTTTTCCAGACAGCCCGCCTTGCTGACGACGCACTGAATTACGACCGCAAACTAGTGGTGATGCGTCGGCTAGGCATCGCTTTGCTTGAAAAGCATCCTTGGCGAGAACTGTCCAAATCTCAGAAACTGAGCGGACTTTATACGTCCAAGACCCCAGATACTCCGATGGACTTTATTAGCAGGGCCACTCGGACCTGGCGTAGGCTGGCCCGACGCCATTCGTACTAGATGATGCGCATGATGTAATTGCACATGATGGTTGGCTGAACGACGCCAAACGCAGTGCTGGTGCCGCCCTGTGCCGTTCCTGCCAGAGTGCCGGTAGACGTAATCGTGCTGACACCAGTAATGCCGACCGCACCTGCCGCCGCGCCGCCGCCAGTCCCTATGATGGCTTCTACGATAGAGTTCGTCTGCATGACCTGTCCGACTGTGGAAACCACAGTCAGACCGCCGGCCGGCGTATAGGCAGGCAGGTTCGCCGTCACCAGAACTTGCGTCTCGCCGCCGCCAGTGTCCCCCAGTACGTCGCCATCAAGACCATCGTTCGCATCGGTCAGACGGTTAGCTGACGAGCCGCCCATATCGTCCTTTTTCGCCGTCACGCGCCCGCGCAAGTCTGGCAAGTTGAATGTCGTGCTGTTGTCGCCGGGGCCGTAGGTGATGCCGATCAGATTAAACAGCGTCGAGTATGTTGTTCGCGAGATAGCCTGCCCATAGGGAAATACAAATGCGCTGTTCGGCGCTGTAGTGCCCCAATAGTCCATGCCGGCGCCAAGCGGGATATTATACGGATTGCCGTAGAAGTTTTGCAGATACCAGACCGCATCCGAGTTATTGTAGAGCGCGGTATAAGGCGTGCCCTGAATCAAGACTCCCGCCAGCAAATCGACGCCAACGAAAGACCGCAGCGGCCTCGCACCTAACGAGTCCACGCTGAGCGTCACCGTCGCGCCGTTCGTGACATGCGGCGTGAATGCAATGGTCTGACCACCCAGATGAGCGAGCGTGTCAAACGTCTCGAAACTCGAGACCGTATAGGCCGTCGACGTTCCGCTCGTAACAATGGCCCCTGACACGTCGTCGCGATATTTCGCTACCGCTGCCATCATCTGACGCGCGGAATCGTTCACGCTGGACGGTGCTTGGCCCTCCTGCCAGTTGACCAAGCTGTCTGCCGTTGCGTTATTGGCCGCGATTTGCGACCATTTATAGAGTGTCATTCCTGAATTCCCTTTTTCGTCTCTTCCGGCGCCTTGCCGGGCTATCTCTTCGCGCTCAATTCCAGGTATTGCGTGCAGGGACACGCCGGCGCGCGTGCCGTCAGTAAGTTGCGGATGACGCCAGGCGGAACGCCGAGGCTTTCGCTGGCGACCAGCTTCACCCGCGCGTCGATGACGGCCTCGATTTCGGCCCGGATCTGCTCGATACGTTCTTCAAGGGGTAGGGCGGGCAACGTTCTCATCGGCTTTGCTTTCCTCATCTGTCCGAACCTCCGGCTGCTGGCATGCAGTCAATTTTTGCTTGGCAATAGCGGCCTCGTTCTGTGCACGCCGCAATGCTTTCTCGCGCTGCAATTCGTGGGCTGCGACGTAGACCTGCAAATCATAAGGCAGCGACTTGAAGCGGTGCTTGCGATCTTCCGGCCAGGACCGCGGCGGCTCGATGCCAGCGAGGTCGCTGATTGCTGCGGCGGCTACGCCACCCAGCGTTGGATCGGCAAGCCCGACCGAACTGTGCAACTTCGAGATCTCCAGCACCGCGGGCCACAGCCGTTCGATGCCAAGCGCGGCACAGTCGGAAACAAATTTTGCGACATTCGCCGGAGCCGCCGGACAGGCCGAGAGCCCGTTGAGCTCGCACCATTTTGTGAACATCGGTGCGGCACGCATCCGCGCCAGAGCCAGCGCAGCAAGCACCGGGTTTGTCGTCGCGCGCATCGGGCGACTCAGCGCCGGGCCTTGCGCAACGCTTCATGGACGCCGCCCATCTTCTTGCGCAGCGCTGTCAATTGCGCATGCCGGCGCAAATTGTGCGAACCCGACCCGATCTCGCCCCGCAGTTCGGCATCGAAGCCTTCGAGCGCCGCGGCCCGCTTCTTCACGCCGTAGAGAGCAAACTTTTCAGCCATTCCATCGATCGCCATCGGCTTTCCATTGAGTTTTTCGTTGACGGATTCCACGCGTTCAATGAAGTCCCGGTCGTCATGCGTCATGGGCTACTCCTCCGTTAGGCTTGCTCAACACGTGATCACTGGAAGAACCACGGCTGCTCCGAATCATCGCAATAGCATCTGCGCAGTCGGTCAATCTGAAATCAGCGGCACGAGCGGCGGGCTTGCAATCGGGCGGCCATTTGGCCGGTCGATCGTCACGCATCTATCGTTTGCCTGCCTTCCGCGCGTGGTACAGCGCGACCGCGTCCTTGATGTCGCCCGAACTCGACAGCCGTGCATTGAGCGTTCGCAGATCAGCATGCTCGCGTTCCGCTGGCGTGCGCGCCATGCCGGGGCGCTGCACCGGCGGCAGCGGCCTTGCGGCAGCCGCATCCCTGGTCTTCATCATCAGGCGATATTTTCCGGCGTCATACTGCATCCCCCGGAAGATAATAATCCCGTCTCCGGGCGTCTCGATCTTGTCGCTGTACAGCTTGAAACCGCTGCCGACGCCGAGCGCGGCGATCTTGCTTTCGATCAACCGCTTGCTCGACTGCGCCAATGTCCGTTGCGCCTCGCGAATGCAAACCGCGAGCGTGCCGCGTTCGGCCTGACATGTCTCGACCAGAAGCTCGCCGAAAAAATGCGATTTTCCGGATCCCCTGCCGCCGAATGCTGCGCGGTACCTGCTGGGCCGAAGCAACGGCTCAAATACTTTCGCTGTCGGGATTTTCAGGGTTGACGATGAGCCGTTCGATGCGTTGGGGAGACTCGCCCGGGACTTCATTGCCGCGCTCCGATGGTTGCGCGGCCTTGCCCCAGCCGCGATCGAGGATGGCGTTGGCCGCCGAGACGCGCGCCGCAGGCGTCGCATCCTTGCTATGCATGATTTTGACGAGGACGTTGATGGCCGTCTTGGTCTGGCTCCGTGCCAGTGAGCGGATGTCTGCCAAGGGTTTCCTCACCGCGTCTCGTCATGATCCGCCGCGACGTATTCGCACGGCGTAAAGTCGGTCGGGTCCGCCGCAGGCTCGTGCACCGCGGAGCGGAACGCGATCGTCGGAAAATCGGTCTGTTCATGATCATGCCCGGGGCGCGGGATGAACTGGATGATTTCGGCACTCATGAGGGATCCTCCCATACCGCGATTGCAATCAGGCCGATCAGCGCGAGCGATATCAGATATGCGGTCATCGGCCTCTCTCTGGAAATAAATGCGCGGCATGATCGCTGGGGTGCGATCATTTCGGGCGCGAACCGTATCCCTGATGCAGGGGCCGCTTGCGGCCGTGACCTTGGCCACGCCGCACGCCGGCACGTTCGCGCGTGCCTGCTAATGATGATCTCAAAGGTTCGGACGACGGCGCGCCCGCGACGCCTCAGGCGACGGGCGTTGGGAGTTGGGGCGTCGTGACAAGCGGCCGCCGTCCGATTCAGAAAATTTCAACAAAAAAGCCCGCGGCGGATTTCTCCGCCCGGGCTCTGCATGATTTTCGTGATGATGTAGATGTGCCGGTGATTTGCCCGACGTGTCAAATTCTTTTTCAGGCCGTCAAGATCAGGGAGCGCCGATGCGACAAGCCTCGCCTGGCAACAAAGCGCGAGCCGATGGAATTTTGGTCTTCGAGACTATCGCTGCTGGGCGGCGAGCAAAAGCTTGAACAGCCCGCCGGGCGGCGGCGCATCCGGATTGTCGGGATCGAAGCCCGTAAGTGCCGCGATCCGGCCCGCAAGACCGCCCATCGGAATTGAACTGTCCGAGGGAGCGAGCGATGCGTCCGGGTCCACCGTGGAAGGTTGCGGTTTGGTGGCGTCCAGCTGGTTCAGATGTCGAATGTATTCCAAAAGAGTGGAAGCGCTCGATCCCTGGGGGCCTGGCATAGACGAGCCGCCGGCACCGCCTGCAGGCAAAGAGGCGTCACTTCCGCTAGCGAAGGCATCTCCGCGCGCGGGAGAAAAAACCTCATTGAACGGAACGAACGGCACTGTCGGCGCGCTTGTGTCAAATACGGATGCTTGCGGTTGGTCGGCAATCGTCCGGCTCAAATATCGGACCGGCCTGCTGCTGGAGATTCCGGGCGTTCCTCCCGCTTGCGGCAGCGGCGCCGCTTGCATCGGATTCAGCGGACCTAGGCCGGCCAGAGCGGCGGCCCAATCGGTGGAGCGGCCGGATGAGTTCAGTTGATCGGGAAGAACGAACTGCGCGGCCGGTACGCCGGTATCGAATACGGACGCTGCCGGTGTGTTGCCATCCCTCCGGCTCAGATATTGCATCGCCCTGGTGCTGCCCGAGATTTCTGTGAGCCCGCTGACGTGCGGGGGCGGTGCCTGCTGTGTCGGATTCGGAGCGACGACGCCTTCGGGAGAAAAGCCCCGGCTCTCAACGCTGTTGCCGCTATCGCTCGGTGCGACGCCTACCGGAGAGAAGTCCCAATTTCCGAAACGGCTTTCTAACGCCGTAGCAGCTCCTCCTCTCGCCAGCGGAGCAATCCGACTTAACCGCGGGAACGGGATTGGACCGCCTGAATCGGCGCGTTCTACTTCGTGATCGGTTTCATCGTGCGCAAGTCGACGCGAATCAATCGTGTCCCGCAAACCCGAACCGGGCGGCACAGTCGATCCGACTCCATTGTACCCTCTTGAACCGTCCAGAAAGAGGACGCCATCACGCGCTCCATCGCCACGAGGCTTTTCCCTCGTGCAACCCTGAGTCTCGTTGACCGGAATTTTCGTTATCAGATGATCCGCATTGTTTGCGCCGGGTAGCCCGAGATCAAGGGCTACTTGACCGGCCTGGCGTCGCACCCACATTCCTTCCTTGCCCCTCTCGCTGAAGTCGTAGCGCCCGGGTTCGCGAAATTCATTGGGAACAACGGCATGCGCGAGTTCATGCGCGATCACTTCGCCAACCGTCACCTGTCGACCGCCAACACCCCAACTTCCCGTGGTATCGGAATTTATCCGGATTGTTCGCGCGGATGGATCTGTCCTTATTGAATCAGCAATGCTTGTTTGAAGAACATTGGCGCCCATCCTGATTTCGATCGTCTTGTAGCCCGCCGCCACAGCCGCTTCTTCCATTGCGCGGAATGTACTGGACTTTTCGCGTAACAGCCGCACCTCGTTTGCAAGTTGTCCGGTATTCACCCCGGTAAATCGATACGCAAGTTCGGCCATTTCGTTTACTTTCCAGTTTCAACGGGTCGTTCGATGAGGTTCGCCATGAAGTGGTTCGGGGTCACCTTCACCTGAAGCACACTGCGCTCGCAAAAGAATTCGAATCCATAAAATCTCGAACCATCGGGATTAAACAGATGGGTGAGACCGGCCTCCTTGAACTGACACGGGGTTACAAGCGGCGCCCCGCTGTAGTCGGAAGCAACAAGCACGAAAAAATAGCAGTCACTTAAGCTGCAATCTGCGCTTCGTCTCACGGGAATACGAAACAGATCGACCGGCCCGACACCGGCGTCTGATAGTTCGAAATGGAGATAGTCGATCTTGCGGTCGGAGAACCGATAGATATCAACAATCTTCTGAAGTTGACCGAAGTATCGTCCACTTGTGTAAGGCACCCACGGGCCCGGCTCTTCGGCGTAGCTAGGAGCCTGACAAATGCCTGTACCAAGCGACAATACCCCAAACAAGCAAACCACGAAGGCTGTCGCCATGAACTTTTTCAGAAGGCTGCGTATCGGTTCAGCGTGAATGGATTTTGACATAAGTCCCCTCATCAGAGTGATCCGAGAATTTAGTAGCGATAAAGGTTCTCTCGATCGTCGACATTTTGGCTATCCCGATCGATCTAAGCGATCCTATTGAAGATCAAATCTGAGGTAGAGAATGCCTGCAGGCTCGTTCTGAATGAATAGACCACCTCGTGGGGCCGTCCCTTTAAAGAACGGCAATCGAGACAGTTTTGTATGTGCGTTAACGATTACAGAGCGACCTCCGCCGGAGAAGTAACAGCAAGTGAGATCGTCGTTCTCCAACTTTACAATAGCCTCCCCTGACTTCCAAGAGAGGGAAAAGCTGACGTTCAACTCCAACGATTCGATCTTTGCTTTGCAAGTTTGTTTCAGCTGGCACGCAACTGTACCGGCATCCTTGCCCGCGTTGACGGTATCGACGCCATAGTCGACGCTATAGTCAGCAGCCCATGCGGTATCGCTCGACAAAAGAAAACAAGCCAGCGCCGTTCCAACAGGAGCCAGCAAGGCAATCAGCCTGCCTGCATTTCGAAACATCAATTCTTCCCTGCCCGCTCGTCGAATATCTCGTTGGCAACTAATCCGCTTGAATAGAACAAAACATGAACTTAGTCAATTTCGCTTGAACGCGATGTCACCACTCGACCAGCGTATTTGCCTGAACAGTATCTTCGTGACGGAAATTTTTTCGCACCATCGCCTATGATGGATCCTCCCATACCGCGATTGCAATCAGGCCGATCAGCGCGAGCGATGTCAGATACGCGGTCATCGGCTCTCTCCGGGAAAAAATGTGCGGCATGATCGCTGCGGTGCGATCATTTCGGGCGCGAACGGTATCCCTGCTGCAGGGGCCGCTTGCGACCGTGGCTTCTGCACCACGCCGCACGCCGGCACGTTCGCGCGTGCCGGCTAGTGATGATCTCGAAGGTTCGGACGACGGCGCGCCCGCGACGCGTCAGGCGACGGGCGTTGGGAGTTGTGGCGTCGTGACAAGCGGCCGCCGTCCGATTGGAAAATTTCAATAGAAAAAGCCCGCGGCGGATTTCTCCGCCCGGGCTCTGCACGATTTTCGCGATGATGTAGATCTGCCGGTGATTTGCCCGACGTGTCAAATGTTTTTCGGACCGTCAACAAATTACCGAAAATGCGATGCAACAGGTTCGATAATTTGAAACTTTCCCGCGGATAGCATCGCTGCAAATGAAAAAGCCCGCGGCCGATTTACCAGCGCGAGCTTTACGATATCGGCGATGATGAAGCTGTGCCGCTGATTTGCCCGACGCGTCAAGCGCAAAAAATTGGTTCGGTGCATCGACATTCAAATGGAAACATTGGGCGCAGGGCACCAGCCAACGCTCAATCAGATCGCAAGGAGGCCGCTGATGTATTTCGTAGCTACCGTGCTCGCGATCCTGTCGGGCTTGTTCTATGCGGCAAGCCATAACGAGATCGGCTCGCTCGGCGTCACGATGTGCCAGTACGGCAGTTCGTTTTGTGCCAACCCGCTTCTCGTCCTGGTGGGAGCGGGGCTTGCTGCCGTATGGGGCGCGTTCGTCAGCGTACGCTGACGCGCCGGTCACGAGCCTGATTTCGCGATGATGATGACCTGCCCCTGATTTGCCCGACGTGTCAAACGCGAAATCAGGATCGCCGCATCAACCCTCGCGGCTACTTACACGCCGCCCGAAGGACTATTCGTCAACGGGATCGGCTATCGGAACCTCTTGAGTGAACCGGCCGCGGCGCCCCTGGAAGGCAGGATCGAGCCATTCGTGTTTCACGCCAATTGGACGGTTGGGCTTACCAACAAACGAAAATTGATGGCGCAGACGGGCGCCTGGTTGTTGGGTGCGGACTGAGCGGACGCGACCATCCTGTGATCTGCATAGGAAGCATGCAGATCACAGGCCATTTTCCGTAATCTCCCGGATTGATTGCAGCGGCAAAGAATTGTCCCTCACGATATTGACCCAGCGTGGGGCAGATCGTGATTTACAAGGGCGTGGAATACAGCGTCACGGCCACCAGCGAACCGGATGTCTGGCAATGGCGATTTCAGATCGGCGAACAGACCGTGGCCGGCAAGACCAGGACGCGGCTGATTCACATGGCCGAGCGTCGTGTTCACATGAGAATTGACGCTGCCCTCAGGGTTTCGCACAGCGAGGACCAACCTGCCGACTAGTTATCCCCGGACCGCACGGGGTTTGCCGGCTGCACGGGCTTCGGCCCCGGCGCATCAGGTTCTAGTTGCGGTTTCGGTTCGGTCGGCATCACCTTCGCGCCGGCCGCCCGGGCGGCGTCGCCTGTGGTGCTGTGATGAGCCTCCGCGGCCGTTTGCACCTTGGGCTTATTCCTTGGGCCGTAATCAGCGATCAACATGCTGAACCCGCCAACACACGCGACTGCAATCGCGACCGCCAGAGGTGCTCCGCCGCGGCGTGTCGCATGGCTTTCCTTCGCATGATCGTTCGTCATTTTAGAAACCCGGGTTTGATTGCTGTGTTGGAATCAAATCCCGGGGCTGACGATTGTTCCGCCTTCAGACCGCCCTGTCGCGGAACCGTGGCGGAACAAATCGCCAACTCGCGCATTTCCAGCATGCTGAACAGATTTCAAAGTTTAAAGTGAGTGTCGACAGTGAGCATCGAGACACCTCCACCGTTGCAGCCCAACATGGCCGAACGCGCGATCGACACCGCGACCGATGTATCGCGCACGATCACGGATGTGTCTGCAGCGCTTCAGGCCGCGGTCGATCGTCTAGCCGAGGCGATCGCAACGGCACGGCAACCCGGCAAGCCGCTATCCACCGTCAGCGCAATTACCCGGGAAGCGCCCCTCGCGAGCCTGTTCGTTGCGTTCCTGTTCGGAGTCGCAATAGCGCGCCGGCGGTAGCGGCTGCCTTCAGAACTTGCCTTTGGTCGCGTCCTTGGCGGCCGACATGACACCACCGCTGATCTGTCTCATATGCTCGCCGGCATTGGTGAACTGGCTTCGCAGGAATTCGGACTGAATCCGCATCGCTTCCTGGAGGTCGGTCGCATGAACCAGCTTTCGGGCGTGCTCGAATGCTGCCTTCATGTTCTGCTCGGTGAACGATAGCGCCTGCTTCGAAATCTCCGTCCCTGGCCCCGGCATCGACGTCATCGACTTGCCGGCGGCATCGAAGAACATGCCGAACGCCTTTTCTGCCTGATCGATGGTTTTTTCGGCCAGATCGCGCAGCTCGGCCGGAACTTCGAGTTTCGGTTCAATCATGATCGCCTCTCCAATGTCGTCTCTGGGAGGTTAGCATAGTTCAGGGCCGCGTCTGCGCCGTATTGGCCGGCGCCGCACTTCCTGGGATGTCATGCAGGCGCCTCAGTGAAGGAATTGTTTCCTACTCCGGCCCGTAGCGATGCGGGCTGGCGCACCCGATTCCAATCATGTCAACAGTGTGGCATAGTGATTCGGGGGCTCGAGTTCGACGGTTTGTGGCGTTGCGTCGCTCTCGGGAACATGGGGATCAAATGCTGCAAACATTCCGGCCAACGCCAACCTGCACGCGCTTTCAAACCAGCATAGAAATGCCCTGCATCAAATGCGGCGCGCAAATGAGGCTGGCCACGATCGAGCCACGCGATCAAAGTTACGATGTGCTGACCTATCGATGCACCCCATGCGACTCGGGCGAGAGCTTTTTGAAGGCCCGCTAATCGGGTCACAGCACGGCAGCCCCTGCCTCCGTCAGCACCGGCCCCTCGTCTCGTATCTCAATCAGACCGAGTTCGGTCAGAACGTGCAGATCTTCGTCACTGACAGGCGACATTTTCAGCCGGCGGGCCTGAATGTCCCGCAGCGTCCAACGAAGGCCAATAGCCTTTTCGAGGCCGAGTTCAGCGAAAGGATTGTCCACCATCCCTTCTCGACTATTGGTAGATTTCGATCAGATTTTGTCTGCATCGCGGCAGCTTCTTGCGCGCACCGGCTAATGCGACAATCGGCGCCCACCTCCCTGAGAATGGCGTTCAAGACCTTCCCTGTGCGCCGCGCAAACCTTGAGCAGAGCCGTCGCGAAAAAACAGCCCCGCTGTCTACGCAGCAACGTCGTCAGGCGCCATCCACCCAGATCGGCCCGCAGCACCGCGCTCAGTACCGGTAAGGTTCAATATCCAGCAGCGGGAATGCACTGAACACGCTCGGCAGGTTGGTCGGCATCGCCGCTTGTAGATAGGATTTGTTAAGCTCCGCAAGACTGGTGACGCCGAGCAACCCGAGGCACCGGATCACTTCATCCTCCAGCAATTCCAGCATCCGGGTGATGCCGGCCTCGCCCGCGGCGGCGAGCGCCCAGCATTGCAGCCGGCCGATGCCGACGAGATCGGCACCCGAGGCGATCGCCTTCACAATGTCGGTGCCGCGGCAGAACGAGCCGTCGACCATGATCTTGGCGCGGCCGGCAACGGCGTCTACGATTTCGGGCAGCACATGCATCGAGCCGCGGCCGTGGTCGAGTTGGCGTCCGCCGTGGTTCGACACATAGATCCAGTCCACCCCATGATCGAGCGCAATGGCCGCATCTTCCGCGGTCGCGATGCCCTTGAGCACCAGCGGGATTTTATACTTGTCCTTGATTAGCTTCACGGTCCGCCATTCCAGCCCCTTCTGGAAGTCGCCGCCGGTAGCGCGGATGCGGCTTTCGCGGACATAGCGCTTGGCGATATCACGTTCGCGCCGGCTGTAATGGGCGGTGTCGACCGTCAGGCAAAACGCGGCATAGCCGTTTTCGATCGTGCGGCTGACGGTATCTTCGACAAAGGCATCGTCGCCGCGAACGTAAAGCTGAAAGATGCGCAGCGCATCGGGCGCTGCTTTTGCCGTAGCCTCAAGCCCTGGCTCGGAGACCGAACTGAGCATATGGACAGCGCCGAACTGGCCGGCTCCTCGCGCAACCGCAGCACCTGAATCGGGATCGAAAATCTCCAGCGCACCGACGGGCGCGATCATCACCGGCAGGCGCAACTTACGCCCGAACAATTCGGTCGACGCGTCGACCCGGGCGACATTACGCAGGACCCGCGGCCGGAATGCGATCTCGTCGAGGGCCATGCGATTGCGGCGCATGGTCGTCTCGGTTTCCGAGGCCCCGACGATATAGTCCCAGGCGTTCTGGTTCAGCCGGGCCCGCGCCTTGCGCACGAATTCGTGGAGATTCTGGAATTCTTCGCCGCTGGCGCCGAGTTCGACATTCCTCGCCGGCCGGATGGGGGTCCCATCATTCATGCTGTTTCTCTCCCGTTTTGGCGGCACATTAGCCGCAGACAAATGGGAAAAGCTACCGCTTTGAACGGGTTAATCCGGCGCTGGAATGGAGGGCTGCTATTCGCTGGCGAGATACATCAGCTTGGAATGGAAAACTCCTGCGCCCGAGACCTGGGAGGCAATCAGGAATGCCGCCACCACGGCCGGTACGCTGATGAGTCGCAGGAATTGATCGATTGAAAGCATGCTCGTCGTCCCCAAAAGGTGCTTGTGAGGCGCGTTCAATCCGCCCCTTGCGTCGTCCGCTGATCGCCCGTGAAAAGCTGGTCGGTATAGGCCGCCCCGGAAACCGTGAGCAGCGCGAGAATCGAAATGACGGCCAGCGTTTTCATGTCCTCAAGGTCGATGTGGATTGTGGCCAAAAACGTCAGAGGTTGGCGCATTTTCGGGACCAGCGCAGGGGAACTTCGTGGCCGCAGGCCCGGTCGCGCGGCTCAGCCGCCCGAAAAACGGCTCCTGTATTCGGTGGGAGATACGCCGAGGTGGCGCAGGAACGCGCGCCGCATGCGTTCGTCATCGCCGAACCCAGCGCGTTTGGCGACTTCGATCACGCCGCCGACCTGCCTGCTTTCCAGCAACAGACGTGCGGTTTCCACCCGCAGCGCTTCGACACCGCTCGCCGGCGTCATTCCGGTGCGGCTGGCATAGGTGCGAGCAAAAGTCCGAGGCGTCATCCCGGCCTTCGCGGCGAGTGTTTCGACCCTGAGATCGCTTGCGATATTCTCGATGATCCAGGCGTGCAACGCGCTGAACCGCCCTTCGACGTCGGAGGCTTGCGCCGCGAGCACGGTAGAGAATTGGCTCTGGCCGCCGGGCCGCTTGAGAAACACCACCAGCCTTCGCGCAACGTCGAGCGCGGTGGTGTGGCCGAAATCCTCCTCGATCATGGCGAGCGCCAGGTCGATCCCGGCACTGACACCAGCCGATGACCAGACCCTGCCGTCCTTGACGAAGATCGCGTTCGGCTCGACGCGGATACTGGGGAAGCTGTCCTGCAGTCTCGGGCAATAGCGCCAATGGGTCGCGGCGCGCTTTCCGTCCAGCGCGCCGGTCCAGGCCAGCGCGAAGGCCCCGAGACACACCGATGCCACCCGACGCGCCTTGGGCAGGGTCTGCGAAATCCATTGCATCAGCCGGGTGTCTTCGCGGATATCCCAAATTCCCGGCCCGCCCGGGATCACCAGCGTATCGACCTGATGCGGCCGGAGGCTCTCGATCGCGGCGGTATCGACCATCATCCCGACGTCGGTCGGCACCAGCCCGCCCGAGGCCGAGAGATAGGACAGGGAATAGCCCGGACCAGGCAACTCGATCGCCGCCAGTTCCGCGAATACTTGGGCCGGACCGGAGATATCCAGCAGGGTCACGCCCGGAAAGGCGACGATCGCGATTCGCCGCGTCGACGGCGCTTCACCCGGTCCGGAACGTCGGGGTTTGGCAGATTTCGAGGGCATATTGTCCTTTAAGCCATTCGAGGCTCGCCTGTATAGCTCGGGATGCGTAACTGGAGTTCGGCGATGACGCGAAATCTGGGCAGCCGGTATCAGGCGATCAAATCGCCCTGGACAGACTACGCGGTCTACAGCTTTCCGGATGCATCAAGCGTCGCAGCCCCCGACCGCCAATCGCTGATGGACGCGATGAACGGCATCATCGCCGTCAACTGGAAAGCCAGCGAGCCGCATTGGACGGCGGACGCCTCCCCGTTCGACAGCAAGTTCAGCCTCATTCTGGTTTTTAGCAGCTCCGGACTGGCCGCGTTTTCAGTCTATCGCGTGCTGAGAATCTCCAGCGGACTTGCAATTTATCGCAGCGGAACCGAGGTGCTCCCCGCCCATCAGGGCCGCGGGCTCTACGGGTTCTTCACCTCGGAAGTCCTGAGATGCTCTGGTGCGGCCGAGAAGGGTGACAGCGTGCTCTATGGATGGCGGACGCGAAATCCCATCGTATGGGCCGCCAATGCCAAGATCTGCGAGAAGGTTGCCCCCTCGCTGCTTGGGGACACGCAGGATCCCGCATTGCAAGCGGCCTGCATTGAGATGTGCTCCTCGCTGTACCCCGGCAAACTGCTGGAACTACCCGGCATGATCATGCGGGGCGCCTACGGCCACATTAAGCACCACCGGCAGGACTATCATGGCGCGGCGTCGCTGGTCGACGCCGCGATGTCCCGTGTGATTCCCGATACGGCCGATGCCCTGTTCTCGGTCGGATACGCGAGGGTATGATGTCGATGCCCGGACAACAGGCCATGATCGCACCGGTCTCGCGGTTCACCGATCGCGCCTATTTGGCCTGGGCAGCGGTGGCCATCGCCTACGCCATTGCGTTCCTGCAGCGCGTGTCGCCGCAAACGGTCAGCCTGAATCTCATGCACGACTTCAGCACCGACGCCGCCGGCGTCGCGATGCTCGCCTCCAGCTACTTCTGGGGCTACACGCTGATGCAGATTCCGGCGGGTCTTCTGGTCGACCGTTACGGCGTCAAGCGCGTGGTGCTGTTCAGTATGGTGGCATCCTCGCTCGGGAGTGCTGCGTTTGCGCTGGCGCCGAACATGCTCGACGTATTTGCGGCGCGCCTCGTCATCGCTTGCGGCGACGCGCTGGTATTCACGGCGCTGTTGAAGCTCGTGGCGCAGAGCTTCAGCGACGAGCGGTTCGGCGTCATGTCAGGCATCTCGCAAGTATCCGGCTACGTCGGCGGGGTCATCGCGACGACACCACTCGCGGCCGCGGTAACCGGCTTCGGCTGGCGCGCGTGTTTTCTGTTCATCGCCGCCGTTGGATTGGCCAACCTTGCCTTCGCCAAGGTCGTGCTGAAGCCTGATCCGGTGTCGCGCAGCAACAAGACGTTGAAGAGCGTCGTTGTGGCCGCCGGACAATCTCTGACCCAGCTCGCCAACTGGGGCTGCGCCATGACTTTTGCCTCCCACTTCGCCGTCGTGACCACACTGTCGGGCGTCTGGGGCATTCCGATGGTGGCGCATTTCTTCAATATCTCGCCGACGGCGGCCGCCACTCCCCTGCTCGCCTTCATGATCGGTAACGCGGTCGGCTCGATCTTTCTCGGTCACATGGCTGACCGCGCAGCAGCCGCGCTCGACACCGCGCTGATCCTCATCTGCGTGCTGCGGATGGTGCTGATTGCAATGCTGCTGCCGCCGATCGCACAGGCGTTCGGCCTGATCTACGTTACCATCGTGTTTACGGCGCTCGGACTTGTCGCCGGCGGGACGGTGCCCCTGGTGCTGAAATGCACCAAGAAACTATACACCTCCGACCTTATCGGCGTCGGCGCGTCCGTGAACACGACGGCCGCGGGAATTTTCGCCGGCGCGGCACAGCCCGTCATCGGGTTCGCCATGATTGCCGCCAGTCCGCTTGCCGCCAGCGGCGGCATGCAAGGCGCTGCCGCGATCGGCGACGCCGGTTACAGCATGCTTATCGGAATTCTACTGCTCATGTCGCTGCCGGGTGTTGCCGGACCGTTATTGATGAGGACCAAATTGATAGTTCGCTAGACGTATTGAACGTAGAGGGGCCGTTATGGAGCGTTTGTTTTTGAGAAGAGAGGAAGTCGCTTCGAAGTATGCGGTGAGCAGTTGGCAAACCGTCATGTTCTCCGAATTCGAAGCCCAGATGAGCAGCGAAGCGAGACCTTTTCCCTGTGTTTTCGGCGTGACCGGCCATCGGCAGGACCAGTTGCGCTATCTGTTCCTCGATCCCTACGATGTCGAGATTCTAGGCGTCCAACTCGCACAATACGTCTCCGAGTCCAGATCCTACGGTCCCAACACTTCGTTGATCGTATTCACCCGGCCTCGCCCGGTGCAGACGCTTGACGCCTATTACCGCAAGATGTGGCTGACGCTCGACCAGTTGGCGCGGCTCGACAAGAGTCCATGGCCGGCAGAGATCCCCGAACAGATCGATCATCCAATGTGGGAGTTCTCATTCGCCGGAGAGCCAATTTTCGTGGTGTGCACGACGCCGGCACACGTGATGCGGCAAAGCCGCCGGTCGAGCGCCTTCATGCTCACCTTCCAGCCACGATGGGTGTTCGAGAAGATCCTCGGTAGCGAAAAGGCCACCAACGCCGCATTCGCCGAAGTACGCAAGCGGCTCATTCCCTACGACAATGCGAGCCCCTCACCGCATCTCGGCCGTTACGGTGCGGCCGACGGGCGCGAGTACCAGCAATACTTCCTGCATGACGATAACGAATCCGGAGGAGGCTGTCCCTTCGCCAAGCTCGCGCAGAGCAAACCATCTCAAATCGAAGACAAGGAGCAAGCGGCATGACCCAAATCATTGCAAGTCAGAAAACCGAGTTCGCTATCGATCCCGTCATCCTGAACCTGCTCCCCGAGCAAGGCAGCATCGAATTGCAGCATGACGCCGCGGGCAAGGTGCATCGCTTTCACACCCATCCGGTAGATGAAATCCTTGTGATAATTAGCGGCCGGCTGAATTTCACGTGGGATGGCGGCGAGCGCATCGTCGGCGCCGGCGATACCATTCACCTTCCCGCCGGCACACTCCACCAATCCGAAGCGCTGGAGGGCGGCGCGGTCTACGCGATCGCAACCCGTCCACCCGCCCATCAAGCGAACAATTGAAGCAAGGCGCGCGTGCAATGGGGGTCAAGACAATGAGGGATCGTTAGACAAAGGGTCCGTCGCCGCCCGTTCGACCAGCTCGATGATTTCGGAACGCTGACCGGACGGAAGTTTCACGAAAGCCTTCAACAGTCGCAGGCTTTCGATCGTTTCGCTCGATGGAGCTCCGAGTTTCTTCTGCAGCTCTGCAACATAAGTGGGATTTTTCATCTCGCACCTTAGAAGAGGAACAGGAATGGCATATCCAGGTAAACGTGAGGGCTTGGCCCAGAAAGTAGATACTGCTGCGCAAGAAGCCGAACGGCTCGGCCTGACGACGGCGACCCTGATACTTCGCATGGCTCGCCTGGAAATCGATCGCGCGGAGCCCGAACAGGTTGCAACTATGCCAAAAAACAACCTGCGCAGCAAGCCGAACTGAACGGCCGAAACGGCCCGATTCGGTGCGTCGAGGGGGTCGACGGGAAATGTGCGGTGCCGGGACCGGTCCGAATGGATCAGCCCCCGCGCCGGTGACACGATTGGAAAGACAGCCGATCAGCCGGTATTACCAGTCTTTCCGAAAGCCCCCGCCTCGGCCAAATCAGCGATACGGCGGTCATCGTATCCAAGCGTCTTGCGCAGCACTTCCTTGGTGTGCTCGCCGAGCAGCGGCGCAGCGACGGGATCGATCGTGGGCGTGAGGCTCATATTGAGCGGCGTTTCGATGTTGGGCACCGAACCTGCGGTCGGATGCGGGATGTGACTGAGGCGATCGCGGTCGCGCACTTCCGGCGCGTTGAAGCCCTCCTCGACGGTGCGCAGATAGCCGACCGGTATGTTCGCCTTTTTCATCTTCGCCATCCAGTTCTCGAGCCGGTCGCTGGCAAAAACGCCGGCAATGATGGCGCGCAGCTTTTCCTTGTTGGCCGTTCGGTTTTTCCGATGGGCGAACTCAGGGTCGGTCACGAGGTCGGGGCGTTCCAGCACTTCCGTCACAAGGCGGCGGTACAGCCGGTCGTTGGCACAGGCCATATAGAGCGGCCCGTCGGCGGCCTGATACACGCCGACCGTCGGTGAGCCGTTAGGTGAATTACCAAAACGACCAGGGTTCTCGCCGCTGATCAGGTAGGCCATACCATAAAAGCCGGTCATCGCTACCGCGGTGTCGATCAACGCCACCTCAACCTGCTGGCCACGGCCGAGCCGGTCGCGCGCGATCAGAGCCAGCAAAATCGCGTTGCACGCCGACATTCCCGTCGCCATGTCCACGATCGGCGGGCCGGTTCGTACCGGCTGAGCATCCGGAAAGCCGTTCAGCGACATGAAGCCGCTTTCGGCCTGTGTGATCGGGTCGAACCCGGGGCGCAAGGCGAGCTCTCCCTTGCGGCCATAGGCCGAGATCGAGCAATAGACCAGTCGCGGATTGGTTGGAACGACCGACGCATAGTCGAGGCCGAATTTCTTCATCACGCCGCCAGAGAAATTTTCCACCACGACGTCCGCTTTCGCGATCAGTTCGCGCGCGACCTCCAGCGCCGCCGGGTTGGTGAAATCCAGCGCAATACCGCGCTTGTTGCGGTTGAGACTGAGGAAGGCCGCACTCTCCCCGCCGATTTCCGCATGTTCATAATGACGCGTATCGTCGCCGCCATCCGGATTTTCGATCTTGATCACCTCGGCGCCAAAGTCGGCCAGCGTTTGCGTACAGGCGGGCCCTGCAACAACACGGGTGAAATCGACGACCAGCAGACCATCGAGGGCGGTCGGTTCGCCCTTGGCGCGCGGCGTGCGCTCCGGCAATCGCGGTCTGGCAGTCATGTCGGGCATTTCCTCGTGTTATTTTGCCTGGCGGAACAGACAGCCGCCGCCACGAAAGGTGGTTCAAGGCCTTTTACCGGAAGCCTGCAGCCAACGCCAAACCCCGAATTTGCAGGGCGGGACCTGTCTCTCACATAGCTCTCTCCCAAGCGCGAACGCCGCCCGATCCGGGTCTACCGGGGATCGAGCGGCGACGCTTCACAAGGCGATTGCACGGCGAGCCCGGTTCGCCACGTCGTTCCCGTTATGGAAAGCTCATTCCCTCATTCGGGAACGGCTTGACCGGAACCACCCAACTCGGCGGGAAAGTCCTTCAGCTTGGGCAGGCCATCACGCATCGGCAGCACGGTCTCGGCGTAATTGACGTGCACGCCCGGCGTGAAGCGGAGCGTCGGGAGCGTCGCGGCGAAGACGTCGACGAGCCCTAGCGTAGGATGGTTCGTCATCAGATGCCCGCCGCACTTCGCGCAGTACTTGCGTTGGCTCATCGGTGTCTTTTCGAATGTCGCGACGTGTTGCTTGCCCGATGTGATCTCCACCGCTTCCGGCTTCCACAGCGTAAAGGCGTTCACCGGCCCGCCGGACCACGACCGGCACGAGCTGCAATGGCAGTACCCCATGCCCTCCGGCGAACCCGTCACCTGCACTTCGACCGCACCACAGAAACAATTTCCCGTATGCTTCATAGCCTCCGTCTCCTTACAGACAATTGAAGGATCGAATCAGATCAACTTGCGCCACGGGAACAGCATCGATAGCCGCGGCTTGTAATGAAGATAGTCGTCGTCAAGCATGTCGACGAGGTCGCTCATCGAGCAATATCCCGATGAGGATGTAGGCCGTGGTCACCGCCGCGAACAACAGATGTCCGACGCTCATGGTGGGGGCCGACCAGAACGCGATGATGAAGCCGAGATAGATCGGATGCCGCGCGAAATTGTAGAGCAGCGTCGTCCTGAAGGTCGGTGGCGGCATCTGCCGACCGGTCAGGTGGCTGGTGACCTGATGCAGTCCGAATAATTCGAAATGATTGATCAGGCTGGTAAACACCACCACCCAGCCGACAAATGACAATATGGCGATCGTTGCGGCCATTTCGGGCTCTTCGATATGCCAGACGACGGTCGGAATCGGCCGCCATTGCCAGAACAGCAGAAGCAACGTCAGGCTGGCAAACAGCACACAGGTGCTGCGCTCGAACGGTCTCGGAATAAACTGCGTCCACCATTGTCTAAAGCCCTTACGCGCCATCACGCCGTGTTGAATGGCAAACAGCGACATCAACGCGAGATTGACGGCGATTGCTTCAAAAACGGGCGAATTCACGCCGGTATCGATGGCCTTCGGCACGACCAGGTCCGATACGAACCCGATCGCATACAAAATCGTGAAGAGAAATGTGAAATAGGCCACAGCGCCGAACAGAAATGCAGTGAATCTGAGCATTCGATTTGTCGGTATGACTGAGCCAATGGCTCGGGCTTCGGACATGAAATTAACTCCGTGGAGAGTAATGGGATCGCGACTTCGGTTTTTGCAGAATGACTGAAACGCGCCGACAAGACTTTGCCTGACGCTTGATCTCTCCATGAGATGGACTTGATTGTTTGTTGAGAATGGATGCGACAACGCACGTGAAATTTGCCTTCGACAAGTACGCTCTGGACACCAATCTTCGCGAGTTGCGCCGCGACGGCGAACTGGTTGCGATGCAGCCGCAAGTATTCGACTTGCTGGTTCATCTGTTGAAGCATCGCGATCACGTCGTCAGTCGGAACGATCTCATCGCGCTGGTTTGGGGCGGTCGGACCGTGTCGGACTCAACGCTCGACAGCCGCATCAACGCCGCCCGAAACGCCATCGGCGACTGCGGCAAGGAGCAACGGCTGATCCGGACAATTCCGCGAAAGGGTCTTCGTTTCGTTGGAGCCGTGAACGAGCATGTGAATGGCGTTCACCCGACCCCCGAGCCAGCCGAAGCAGCTGCCGAACCGGTCCCCCGGCCTTTGCCGTTACCGGATCGACCGGCGATTGCCGTGTTGCCGTTCGACAACATGAGCGGCGACCAGGAACAGGAGTACTTCTCTGACGGGATCAGCGAAGACATCATCACCGCGCTGTCGAAATTGCGCTGGTTCTTCGTCATCGCCCGCAACTCGTCGTTTTCCTACAAGGGCAAGGCGGTGCATCTGAAGCAGGTCGCCGCCGAACTGGGGGTGCGCTACGTCCTCGAAGGCAGCGTTCGCAAGGGCGGCGATCGCGTGCGCATCACCGCGCAACTCAACGACACTGCGACCGGCAGCCACGTCTGGGCAGAGCATTACGACCGCGATCTCGTCGACGTATTCGCCGTGCAGGACGAGATCACCGATGCCATCGTCGCGGCGATCGAGCCGCAGATCTATGCCGCCGAAAACTTCCGCAGCCGGCGCAAACCACCGAACAGCGTGGACGCGTGGGACCTTGTTATGCGAGCACTGTCGCATCATTGGCGCGTGACGCGGGCGGACAGCGCCGCCGCTCAGACGCTCCTGGAACAGGCGATTGCGATCGATCCGAATTACGGCCAGGCGCTGGCCCTGATCGCCACCAACCGCATGTTCGGCGTGCATCTGGGCTGGGCGGACATTACGGCCGTAGCACCCATCGCCGAGCGCGCGGCGCTTGCAGCCATTGCTGCCGACAGCGAGGATGCGTGGGCGCATACCGCGCTCGCCAGCGTCTATTTCTCCACACGTCGCCTCGACCACGCCCTGGCGGAATTCGAGCTGGCGTTACAGCTCAACCCGAACTTCTCGCTGGCGCAAGGATACTACGCGCTGGCGCTGTCCTACAGCGGGCGATGGCAGGACTCCTATGCGGCCGCGCAACGCGCCATCCGCCAGAGCCCGCGGGATCCTTCGTCCGCGATCTATTACGGCGTCGCCGCCTATGCCCAGTTCGTCGGCAGGAACTATTGTGAAGCGATCTCGCTCGCCCGCGAAGCGACCCGCCAGCGCGGCGATCTCAGCGGCGCCTACCGGGTGCTGACGGTGGCCGCCGGCATGGCCGGGAAGATCGACGTCGCCAAAGCCGCGCTCGAGGAGCTGCGGCGGACCCAGCCCAACATATCGCTGGCCTGGGTTGCGACGCAGCTGCCCTGGAAGCTCGACGCGGATCGGGAGCATTATTTGGAAGGTTTCCGCCGCGCAGGGCTGGAATAACCTTCATCGCGGGGGCGTTTTTGCGGTATTGGCTGTCGCGAACCCATAGATCAGCGCCAGCCGGTCGAGGCATTCACAGAACCGGCGTGCGAAATAGTCCTTCCAGCGCTGCGTGCGCAATCCCCGCCTCTGCCCGACCTGCTCCATGGTCAAGCCATGAACCAGGACGTCATGCACCAGCGCCGAACCATCGGCCCCCAGCTCGCGCTCGGCGCGATTGAGCCGCAGCACCGCCTTGCGCTGTCCCTCGGTGATCGGCTCGCGCATCTGCCCGCCATCAACGTACTCCCTGGTCGGATCGACCGCGCGCGGGCCGCCTTCGGCTCTCTCCCAATCGCTCTGAAAGGCCCGCCCGCCCTGGTACTGCGCCTCGTCGATCTGGCGATGCGAATGCAGACGGGCAAGCGGATCGTTGCGAATCGAACGCAGGGTAACGATCTTCTCACCCGGCTCCAGCGCCAGGGGATTGTCGACCTCGACGGTCGCGACCTCGGCGTTGCGTGGCAAATCCCGGGATTTCCGGTCATGAGCCTTTGCAGGGTTATACGGCTTGTTCCGTTTGGCTCTCGGCATGTCGGATGATCTCCTTTCAAGAACGATGGGATTTGGATTGCGCCCGGGGGAACCTGGCGTTGCTGTTCATGCCGTCTCAACCAGCTTGAGCAAGACGGTGCACGCCGTGCGTTCCGATGGCGTGCCGGGGCCGCGACTCAAATGAAAATGCGGTGTGCAGTAACTCGAGCCAGGCCGGCGTGGATGACCGCAGAAGGTGATGGCTTCGCCCTCTTCGTCCCCACCGTAAGGGTAGCGGCAATCGCCGCGTTCCAGTTCGATCAGCGAAAGATGACGCGGATCAATCTCGACACAACGCAGTTCGACCGGCTTCGCCCCTCTAAACGGCGGCACCGGCCATGGAAACCTGGGCGATGTCGACTCTACCAGGTGTATTTCGCCCGGCTGGTCTAACCGCGACTGCGCGTATGGGGGCGATCCGGACCGATCGTTCCCGGCGAGCCCCATCCGCCTGGCACGGCTCAGCACGGCATTGCGCGAATAAGCTGTGTTGAATTTCCTGTTGATAGCTGCCGCGATCCTGGCAAAGGACAAATGCAGGGCAAAAAGCTCCCGCAGCGCGCCCGAGTGCTCGGGCGCCCAGTCTGTTGGTTCCATTACCGAATTTCCTGTTTCTTTCAACGCCGCCCGATACCCTCCATTTATTTCCGATATTCCGAACAAAAAGTCAAGCTTGATTTCTGGTAATCGTAACTGCTAGTGTTTCCGAAATTCGGGAAAGGATGAGCACATGCTGGACGTCAAAATGATCGAACGAGCACTTGAAAGAACGGGCAAAAGCAAGGGTGGCCTGGCGGACGCTATGGGGGTCCGTGCAGGCGCAGTCTCGGAAATCCTGTCCGGGATACGGCTGATCAAGGCGTCCGAGATCGCACCGATCACGGAATATCTCGGGCTGAATTCGGTGCCGATCATGGGGCGGGTCGGCGCCGGCGCAACGATCGAGCCGGAGCATGAACAGGTGCCGCCGGAAGGCCTCGGGGAGGTCGAACTGCCCTTCCCGATGGCCGAAGAGACCATCGCCTTTGAAGTTGCAGGCGATTCCATGCTGCCAAAGTACGAAAATGGCGACGTTATTGTCGTTTTTCGCGAGCAGCGGCATCCGCTGTCGAGTTTCTACGGCGAAGAGGCCGTGGTGCGCCTGAAGAGCGGCGAGCGCTATCTGAAGACGATCGAGCGAGGAAAGTCCTCACCTCTGGTCAATCTCAAGAGCTTCAACGCCAAGCCGATCACTGGCGTGAAACTCGAATGGATCGGCGAGATCTGCGTCACCCTGCCGCGGGGTCAGATCGAACGCCTGCGCAATAAGGCAGCTGCGAAGACACGCAAGGCGGCCAAGGCAAAATAGCGACAGACGAGCGGAGAAATAGCGGGCGCCTGGCGGCAAATCGCCAAGGTGATTCGGTCCGTCCCCTGCGGTGAGCCGAATCACGCCCGCCGAATTTCTTCTTTTCGGAATTTTTGCTTGACTAATTCTGATTTTCGGAACTATAATGGCGTCTTCAGAATTGTTCAGGCAGATTGCCAAGCATGCAGTATTTCGTCGTGATGATCGATTACGGCCGTCGCGGCCGAGAAGCTATTGTCGATCCTGAAATCACCCGGCGCGAGGTCATCTCGCGGATTGCGTCGGGTGAATACAGGAACATCAGTTTTATCCATGAAATCGTCGATTCCTCCGTCGAGGACATAACCGCCGACATTCTGAACGAAGCCGCGCTTCCCGACATTGGCGCGGCGAGCGTCGATTTGCAGGCCGACCAATTCGATCACCGACGCGACCTGCGAAAACATGAAACCGTCTGAACTCGCGCGACCTTTATTCCGTCGTCAAAATAATGTGATCATGAACGGGCTTTGATCGCCGCCGGCTTCCTTAAATATTCTTCACGCAAAGTCTACTCGGACGGCGCAGACAATTGCGCTACATAAGCGATTCGATTTTCTCCGGCTTGCAAAGTTCTTACATTCCATGTTTCCGTTAATGAAGGCTGAGATTGCCGCACGCGACGGCGATCCCCGGCTCAGTCTGCTGCTTGGTATCGCTGCCTGGTTTTTATTTCTGGATCACATTCCGCATAACGCGGTCAGCGTGTTGACCCTGCGGAATTTCGGATTCAGCGGTGCAACCGACCTGTTCGTGTTTGTCGGCGGCTATACCGCCGCAATCCTCTATGGAAAAATGATGCTGGAGCGCGGCTTCTTGGTCACCGCTACCCGCATTTTCAGGCGCGTATGGCAGCTATACGCCGCCTATGTCGTCCTGTTCGTGATCTATATCGACTTGATCGGATACGTCGCCAGGAAATCGGCGGCGCCCGAAATCATCCACGAATTCAATGTCGCCGGAATCCTCGGCCACACGATCCGGACATTGATTTACGGCCTGCTGCTCCAGGCCAAGCCGCTCAACCTCGATGTGTTGCAGCTCTTCATCGTCCTGATGGCGTTTTTTCCGGTCGTATTGTTCGGAATGTTGCGCCGGCCGAACCTGACGGCAGCCGGGTCGATTGTCCTTTACCTCGCCGCCCGCAAATTCGACTGGAATCTATCCTCATTTCCAGACGGGCACTGGTATTTCAATCCGTTCGCCTGGCAGTTGCTGTTCGTGCTCGGCGCCTGGTTCGCGTTGGGTAGCGCGAGGCAGATGCGGGCGATTCGTTCGCTCCAGCATCTTTCGATCCTGCGCATACTGGCTTTGCTCTATCTCTTGTTCGCGTTGATCGTGACCGTAACGGGAAACGTGCCGCAGTTGGCTGGAATCGTTCCTGACGCCGTGCTCAATTTCTTCCTTCCAAATGAAAAGGAAAATCTGGCCCCGTACAGGGTACTTCATTTCCTCACTCTTGCCTTCCTCTTCTCGTTCGCGGTCCCGAGAGATTGGCATGGATTTCAACGGCCAGCCCTGCGGCCGATCGTGAAGTGCGGGGAAGAATGGTTGCCTGTCTTCTGCGCCGGCGTCTTCCTTTCCTTTGCAGGGCATTTCTTCCTGATCACGGGACCGAATTCGCTCGCGATGCATTTCCTGGTCAGCATCGCCGGAATCGCGATCATGGCGGGCGTTGCCTATTACGCGTCGTGGTCCAGGCGGCAGGACTACAAACCTGCGCTCAGCACTGGTTACTGAGCGAGGCTGCGGTCCGCAAAACCGCTACGGCGCGTATTCGATGTGGGCGCGGATCGAATGGTTGACCTGATCGATCCAGCCGAATTTCTGCACCGCTGCGATCATGTTCGACAGGCCATCCTGCCACCACGCCTCGTATCTGAGCGAAGGCCAATCGCGCAAGACCTTCTCCGAAATCCAGGCATGCTCGCGATCGCTGCGCACGGCCACGCTGCCGAGCAGTTTTGCCTGCATGGTGGAATCCATCGCCCCTTCGATGCGAACCGAGAATGCCTTGAAATTTCCGGGGTCATCGATTTCGACGGATCGGTTCGATGCGATAACGCGAATGATCATTCTTGGTGTTCCTAGACGGTTTGCGCCACGCGCTCCCGCGCCACGGGCAGCATCTCGCGCGCAAAGGTGCCAGCGGAGTGCAGTACCTCCTGTTGGCTGAGGTTGCCGAACGAAACCTGGCTGATGAAGTAGTTGGCGCCCGCCTCCTCGGTCATCCTTCTGACCTGCTCCCGGATCGTGCCCCGTGATCCCGCAATCGCACCGCCGTTTTGTACCATCGTATCGAAGTCCTCGGGCAGTCGGGCGAAACGCGGCTGCGTATCGTGCTTCTTCCAGAGTTTCATGAAGCTGCCGTAGAAGTCCGGCCAGGCACGGCGACCGAGCGCCATCGCCTCCCGGTCGCTGTCGGCCGCCACCACAAAACGGTTGATCCCGAGCAGCGGCAGCTGATCCGGCGAATTGCCCGCCGCAGCCCATTCGGCGCGAAAGCGGTCGGTAATCTCACGTACCCGCGGTAACGGCCCGCCGCGATGCTACCTGCGGCGACGACCGGCGCGTCGTAAGATGATGTTACATGCCAAACGCCAGACCTTCCAGCACCGAGACCGCGAGGAACGTCCCTCTCAATCCGGCGGGAACGCCCGCTTTAGCCGTGCTTCGCTGTCGCGCAGCGTTACCGAATCGAGTTTCCCTTGAGAAGATGCCTCCTTGGCGCACGCAAAGATCCGATAGAATTGCGTACCGTCGAAGGCGACCAGCAGCAGATCGACGCCGGCATTGAGCGCTTCCACCGCCGCTGTGCAGACATTGTTCTGATAGATCGCGCCCATCACCAGATCGTCAGTCATGATGACGCCCTGATAATTCCACTTCTTGCGAACGATGCCGTCAACCACAAGCCGGGAATGCGACGCCGCGCGGTCGGGATCAACAGAGGTCAGCGTCACATGCCCGATCATTAGCTGCGCCCTGGAGCCCGCCAGCACATCCCGAAACGGCCGCCAGTCGGACGCTTCGAGTTCCGCCAGAGGCGTATCGAGACCGGCACTGAAGTGATGGGTATCGGCACGAACCCGCCCCAGTCCCGGAAAGTGCTTCACGGTCGCACCGACGCCAAAGGCCTCAAGCCCATGGACATAGGACCTGGCGATGTCGGCCACGATGGTCGGATCGTCGGAAATCGCGCGGTGGCCGATCAGCGTGTTGAAATCGAACCGGTTACGCTTCGCGTCGGGTCGCAAATCCAGCACCGGCGCCAAATTGAGGTTGACGCCAAGTGCCGCCAGTTCCCGTCCATGAGTTCGCCCGAACGCCTCCGCTTTCTCCGTGCGAAGATCCGGCGGAAGGCTCGCCAGCGTCGAGAGCGCAGGCAATTTGGTCAAGGGCGGCGACAGATGCGAGACGATGCCGCCTTCCTGGTCGGCGGCGACAATCAATGGCGGCAGGCCGGCCGCACGTCGTTTTTCCTGAAGCGCCGAGATTTCGGATTTCAGCGTCTCCGGTGCTCTTCGTACATTCTGTTTGGTGATGTAGATGCCGGCGATCAGGCCTTTCTCAGCCAAAGCAGCCACTTCGGGGAATGATGAATACCCCACCATGAAATGCTGACCGAGGCTACGCGCCTGCGCGACGTCGGTCTGCAGAACGTTTCGTTTGCGCAACTCGAAAGAAGCTTGCGCGCACAGCATTGACAGCGACGGCAGGCACCAGAGCAGGACCAGCAGTTTTCCCGCGATCCCTCGCCTGCGCCAGTAACCGCTGCGAATCAGGCAGGCGAGAACGCCAACGCTCACCACGACAAGAACGATGTTACCCGTACCACGCAGCGCAATCAGATAGGGATCGTTCTTGTTCGCCGCGACGAAAATGAATGCCAACCCCGCGAACCAGACCAGGCCGACGCCGATACGTTTGATGATTTGCATGAAGGACGATGCTGTGTGCGCGTGTGACAGGCGAGACCATCGCCGTATCAAACTTGTTATTGCTGCGCGAGCGCATAAGCGTGGCTGCACAGAAACTGCATAAAAATCCTGAAGTCTTGCAGACGGGCTTCCCGGCATTTGCACAACGGCCGCGCATAGCTCGTCTTGCAAACCGGTGACGACCTTCGAATGCCCATTCCCCCACGTCTAGCCAATGATGGTTGGTGGCTCTGTGAACCTCCCTCGACGGCGCCGGTCGGCAATTTTTCCTTCCAGACAGGCAGCGCAACGATGGCTGAATTCTCCACGCCGGCACCGCAGGCGGGCTCTATTCGCGAAAACACTTTCCCAATCAAGCCGGCCATTGCTCTGGCTCTCGCGGCATTGGCCGACTGGCTGTTCTACGGCCAGCGAACCGGAATATCCGCCGTCATCTTCGCCATTGCACTAACCGGCGGCGCGCTGCTCGCCAATTTCACCAGGCTGAACAAAGCGCGGGTTCTGCTTGCGGGCCTCCTTGTGCTCGCCGCCCTCATCCCGGCCATCGAGGAATTCAATGCCGCTTCACTCTCCTTCATTGTCCTGGCGCTCGGCGTTGGCCTCTCGCTAACGACAGATCGCAAACTCTCCGGTGTTGCCGAACAAGCCGCTGCGCTCTGCGACCTTTATCTGGTCGGCCCGTTCAGATTGCTCCGGGATGCGATCAGCGCGTTCAATCTCCCGGCGCTGACGGCCAGCTTCACCGTGTGGTTCATTCCGGTGGTTCTCAGCGGCATTTTCGCATTGCTGTTCGTATCGGCCAATCCGCTGCTTGAGAAATGGATCGGCCTGCTGAACCCCGGCAGCGCCACCTCCTATATCAGTCTGGGACGGGTGCTGTTTTGGGCGGCCGCTTTGTCGCTCGTTTGGCCCTTTATCCACGTCCGGTGGCGCCGCAAGTACGAGGTGACGGCCGACTTGGTCATATCGGTAACCGAGGAGCAGGAGAAGCCAGTTCATGACGTCGACTTCCTCGGAGTCGCGACTATCCTCCGTTCGCTGATCCTGTTCAATTTGCTGTTTGCGGTTCAAACTGCCCTGGACATGTTCTTTCTCTGGGGCAACGCGACGCTGCCGGCCGATATCAGCTATGCGGCCTATGCGCACCGGGGCGCCTATCCCCTGATCTTCACCGCGTTGCTGGCTGCCGGATTCGTGCTCATCGCAATGAGACCCGGCGGCCCGGCCGAACAGTCGAGCGTGATCCGGCCGCTCGTCTATCTCTGGGTCGCGCAGAACGTCCTGCTGGTTGCGTCATCCATCCTGCGGCTCGATCTCTATGTGCAGACCTACCTGCTGACCTGGTGGCGTGTCACAGCCTTCATCTGGATGCTGCTTGTCGCGCTCGGACTGTTGCTCATCGTTGCCCGCATCAGGCTCAATCGTTCGAACGATTGGCTGATCCGCGCGAACCTCATCACTTTGACAGTAACGCTCTATGTTTGTTCACTGGTCAATTTTCCCGCTGTTATCGCCGACTACAATGTCGGTCATAGCCGCGAAGCGACGGGAAAGGGTGTCCCGGTCGACATCAACTATCTGTTTCATCTCGGGCCCCAGGCCCTGCCGGCCATCGACAGGGCGATTGCCCTCCGCAGCTTCGATCCAAACCTTGTTTTCCGCCGCAACTACCTTGTAGAACAGCAACATAAAGATGTGGCTTCCTGGCGCGCCTGGGGTTTTCGGAGCTGGCGGCTCCAGCGTACTCTGGACACCCAACACAAGAGTTCGACCGCAGGTTGACGACGACCTTTGTCCGGAGAGACGTTTGACACACCGTATCCTCATCGTCGATGACGACCTGCATATTCGCGAGGTCATCCGGGTTGCGCTCCGGAAAGCCGGGATGACGGTGTTCGAGGCGCGGGACGGCAAGGAAGCTTTGACCCACTTCGCCGCCGACAGGCCGGACCTCATGATTCTCGATATCGGCATGCCGGAATTCGATGGATTGGATGTCTGCCGGGAGGTCCGAAAGTCATCGGACGTTCCGATCCTGTTTCTTTCGGCACGCGACGATGAGATCGACCGTGTGCTGGGTCTCGAGATCGGCGGCGACGATTACGTCACCAAGCCTTTCAGCCCGCGCGAACTCGTCGCGCGGGTGAATGTCATCCTGCGCCGCACCTCGCAGCGTGGGTCGGACGCAAAGGCGACGGCGGCGCTTTCCCAAGGCAGGCTGCTGGTTGATCCAGAACAGCATGTGGCGGCGTTCGCCGGTACACCGCTTCGTCTCACCGCCATCGAATTTGGTATCCTCAGGGCTTTTCTGACCAGGCCGTCGGTGGTCTTCAGCCGCGAGCAGATCATGAACGCCGCCTATCAGCTCAACATCCAGGTGTCGGACCGCACCATCGACAGCCATATTCGCAATATCCGCGCCAAGCTTGCCGCGGTGAATTGCGGCAATGTCATCGAGACCATCCACGGCGTTGGCTTCAAGCTCGGCCGATGCGAGCCGCAGGCATGACATCGCGGGCCGGCGAGAAATGGCGGCCGTCGGTCGGAATGATCATTTTTGCCGCGTTGGCCGCGGTGGCCGCATTGCCTCTGGTCGGACTGTTCTTCTTTCGGCTCTACGACAACCAGCTTATTCACCAGACGCAGGCCGAGCTGATTGCCCAAAGCCGGGTATTGGCCGCGGTTTATGCGCGAGACGTGGAAGCCCGCCTCAATGCCGGGGTTGTCCTGGGCGCTGAACTCCCGCCCGAAGCTCGTCCCGTTTCGGACGACAAGATGACGCCAATCCGACCGGCGCTCGACCTTGCCGCCGGCGCCGACCTGCTGAGGCGGCGGCCCGACGCACTTCCGGCTAGTGCTCCCGCATCTCAGGCCTATGTCGAGATCGGTGCCAGGTTGATGCCGATCATCCTAGAAACGCAGAAGGTCACGCTGGCGGGTTTCCGGATCCTCGATCCCCGCGGCGTCGTGATCGCCGGCCGCAACGAGGTCGGCCAATCGCTGGCGCATATCGAGGAGGTGGCGACGGCGCTGCAGGGCCAGTATCGCGCCGCGTTGCGGATCAGGGTCCCCGACAAGCCCCCGCCGCCGATCTACTCGATCAGCCGCGGCGTCGGCGTTCACGTATTTTCGGCCATGCCCGTGGTCGTCAACAACCGCGTTGCCGGCGTCGTCTACTTATCGAGGACGCCGAGCAACATCTTCGACCACCTCTATCAGGAGCGCGGCAAGTTCATTCTTGCGGGCTTCGCCGTCATCTTCGCCACGATCATCATTGGCCTGGTATTTTCCCGCACCATCACCCGGCCTATGCGCGAACTGGTCGATCGCGCCGCCCGTATCAGCCGCGGCGACCGCGACGCCTTTCAGCCGCTGGCGCACTACGGCACCCGCGAGTTTTCCCAGCTGTCGCACAGCTTCCTCGATATGGCCGAGCAACTGTCCCGGCGGTCGGATTACATCGCGACCTTCTCGTCGCATCTCACCCACGAGCTGAAGTCGCCACTGACCTCGATCAAGGGCGCCGCAGAACTCTTGCTGGATTCACTGCAGAGCAAGACCGACAATCTCACGCGGATGGAGCAGAAGAGTTTCGTATCGAATATTCTGGGTGACACCGAGCGCCTGGAAGCGATGACGCAGCGGCTGCGCGAACTGGCGCGCGCCGAGACCACGCCGCAGAACGAGCACACCGAATTAAGCCAGGTCATCAGTGGACTGAAGAGCCGTTTTCCCACCCGCGCGATCGACGCCACCGGCTGTCTCGAACGTGCGATCGGCATGTCCAATGAGAAGGCGCTCATCGTCCTTTCGCATCTGACCGACAACGCCATTCGTCACAACGCTGGGAATGTGAGGCTGGAAGCGGTCGATGAAGGTGCCACGGTCAAGATGACCGTGAGCAACGACGGCGATCCGATATCGGAAGCCAACCGGGAGAAGATATTCGACGCCTTCTTCACCACCCGCCGCGACACCGGCGGCACCGGCATGGGGCTCGCGATCGTCCAGGCCGTGATGGCGAGTCACGGCGGATCGATCCGGCTGTTGCCGTCCGACAAGGACGTGGCGTTCGAGCTGCAGTTTCCCGCCGCTTAAACTCGCTCGATAATGATCGCAGGCGCCATGCCACCGGCGGCGCACATCGTCACCAGGCCGCGCCTGAGGTCGCGCCGCTCGAGTTCGTCGAGAACGGTACCGATCAGGATCGAGCCGGTCGCGCCAATGGGATGGCCGAGCGCGATCGAACCACCATTGACGTTGACCTTGTCGCGGTCGAGCTTGAGGTCGCGGATGAATTTTTCGGCGACGACGGCGAAGGCCTCATTGATTTCGAACAGGTCGATATCATCGAGCGTGAGGCCTGCCTTGGCCAGCACCTTGCGCGCCGCCGGCACCGGCGCATTCAACATCAAGGTCGGGGAGTCTCCCATGTTCGCCATCGCAACCACGCGTGCCCGCGGCTTCAGGCCATGTGCTTTGGCATAACTCGGCGAAGCCAATAAAATGGCCGCCGAGCCGTCGACGACGCCGGAGGAATTGCCGGCGTGATGCATGAAGTTGATGTCGAGATCGGGGTACTTGTCCAGAATGAGATTACGATAGGTCGTGCCCTTGTCGTCGAGCGGATAGTCCGCGACCGCGGTAAAGGCAGGCTTCAACCCGGCAAGGCCTTCCAGCGTGGTCTGCGGCCGCGGATATTCCTCGCGGTCCAGCGCAAGGCTGCCGTCCTCGCGGTGAACCGGCACGAGGCTCTTGTCGAAATGACCGCCCTTGATGGCGGCGGCCGCGCGCTTCTGGCTCTCCACGCCCAGGGCATCGACATCCTGACGCGAAATACCCTCCAGCGTCGCCACCGCATCGGCGCAGACGCCCTGATGCGACTGCGGGTGCCGGGCGCGCAGACGAAGATTGCCATTGTCCATCATGAACGGCCCCTCGCCGCGGCGACCCTCCATCGACATCATCTCGGTGCCACCGGCGATCACGAGATCTTCGGAACCCGACATGATGGAGTTGGCCGCCATGTTGACGCTGGTGATGCCGGAACCACAGAACCGGTCCAGCGTGACGCCGCTGGCGCGCACGTCATAGCCGGCATCCAGCGCCGACATCCGGCCGAGATCGCCGCTCTGCGCTCCGCGCTGGGAACTGGTGCCCCAGATGATGTCGTCGACGTCAGCGGTATTGATCCCGGTGCGATCGGCCAGCGCCCGCAACACCGTGGCGCCGAGTTGCTGCGGATGGATACCCGCGAGCGCACCCTTGCCGGCCTTGCCAATGCCACGCGGTGTCCTGCAGGCGTCGATGATCAGCGCGTCAACCATGGTGCTTTCCCTCGGATTTGTTTGTTGAACACATTTGCCGCCGGTCAAGCCGCAAAGTCAATTCACGCCGCGGGTCTGGGGCCATGCACTTCGGGCAAAGGCGGTCCACCATAGCGCTCACGCTCTCTCCACTCGTCGTCCCGGCGAACGCCGGGACCCATACGCCGCGGCGCTCGTTGTTGCAGAAGGTCGCTAACGCCAGCGCTCTCACCGATGGGGCGCGGCGTATGGGTCCCGGCTCAAGGCCGGGACGACGGCGGTGTTTGTTGTGCCACCATCATACAAAACGCAGTTTCGCATTCTCGCGACGCATTGCGCCCGAGGTTTGCAAGTAACTTCCCGCCCTCCTCAAACGAGGGCGCAGGGAAGACCGGGTGCGCGCTGCACCCGCGGTCTCGCGTGCGGTTTGCACAAAACAAAATGCACACGAG